>CAMYKD010000119.1 GCA_947258885.1 uncultured Kiloniellales bacterium
TGGCCCGGCGCCGCATGGCCTTCTCCCTGGCCGACCACGGCTTCATGGCCCTCCAGGGCGTCTGCCTCTTCTCGACCAACTACTTCCTCATCTACCTGGGCAGCCAGTACCTGACGACCGGCCTGGTGGCCGTCGCCTTCTCGACCATCGTCGTGATGAATATCCTGGGCCATAGCCTGCTGTTCCGCGCCGCGCTGCGCCCGCGGGTGGTCATGGGCGCGGCCTTCGGCCTTGCCGGCATCACGCTGGTGTTCTGGCCCGAGGTCGCGGCCTTCGACCTGTCGCGCGAAGGCACCCTGGGTCTCGTCCTGTCGCTCGCCGGCACCGTCTCGGCCTCGCTCGGCATGCTGACCTCGGCCTGGAATCAGGGGCGGCGCGCCCTGCCGGTGATCGAGAGCAATACCTTCGGCATGCTCTACGGCGGGATCTTCGTGACGCTGCTCACCCTGCTGCGCGGCAGCCCCTTCGCGTTCGATCCGGCCTGGCCCTACGTTCTGTCGCTGCTCTACTTGGCGGTCTTCGCGACAGTCGTCGGGTTCTGGAGCTACCTGACGCTGATCGGCCGGATCGGCGCCGACCGGGCGGCCTATGCGACCGTGCTCTTCCCGGTCGTCGCGCTCGCGCTCTCGACCTGGTTCGAGGGCTTCGAATGGACCCTGCTCGCGGCGCTCGGTGTCGGCTTGGTCCTGCTCGGCAACGTGCTGATCCTGAGCCGGAAGTGACGCCGCGCGAGAGAGTGTGCCCTCGCCCTTCGGGAGAGGAAGGGGCCCACGCGGCCTTGGCCGCGTGGGAAGGTGAGGGCGGGTTGTTTTCCGGGTGCTGTGGGTAATACCGGCGTGACGTGCCATCTCTCCAAACCAACGCGCCCTTACCCACTCGGCTTCGCCTCGCCACCCTCTCCCAGTGGGAGAGGGTTTTCTGGAGGGCGTTTGCTTGGAGGGCGTGCGCCTCGAATTCCGCTTCGCTTCTGCTATCCTGCGGGCCGAACAATGGGAGGCCGGCTCATGAACCACCTGCCGCTGATGGCGCGCTTCAACGCCTGGGCGAACGAACGGCTCTACGACTCGGTGGCCGAGCTGCCGGAGGCGGCCTACCGCCAGGAGCGCGGCGCCTTCTTCGGCTCGGTCCACCGTACGCTGAACCACATTCTGGTGGTCGACCGGATGTGGACCGGGCGCATCGAGGGTGTCGACCGCGGCATCCGCGCGCTCGACCAGATGCTCTACGACGACCTCGAAAGCCTGCGCGCGGCGCGCCGCGAGGAGGACCGGCGTTTGATCGCGCTGGTCGACGGTCTCGCCGAGGATCGGCTCGAGGCGCCGGTTCGCTACACCCGGATGATCGGCGAGGGCGAGGAGGAGGTGCGCACCGGGCACGTCCTGATCACGCTCTACAACCACCAGACCCACCACCGCGGCCAGGTGCACGTGCTCCTGACCCAGAACGCGATCGTCCCGCCGCCCCTCGACATCGTCTTCTTCCTCGACGAACTCGGCGAGGCCGGCCCGCCGGGGACGCTGCGGGCGGGCGGGGAGTGAGGAGCCATTCGCCACAACTCTTGGAAATTGGGGAGAGACCCTTCATGACCCAGATCAACATCCAGTTCACCCGTTTCTCGGCCTTCTACAGCCCGCTGATCGCGACCATTGCCGGCGGCTTCCTGAAGGAGGAGGGGCTCGAGCCCGAGCAATCCGTGGCGCCGCCGGGCACGTCGGCGATCGCGGCGCTGCTGGACGGCTCGGTCCAGGTCGTGCAGTCGGCGCCCTCGCAAGGCTTCGGGCCGCTGGAGCGGGGCGTGAGCCCGCCGGTCGTGCACTTCGCCCAGATCAACAAGATGGACGGGTTCTTCTTGACCGCGCGGCGGCCAGATCCTGAGTTTACCTGGGACAAGCTGCGCTCGGGACGCGTGCTGGTCGATCACGGCGGCCAGCCATTGGCCATGTTCAAGTACGCCTGTCATAAGAAGGGTCTCGACTACGCGGCGCTGGACGTCGTCGACGCCGGGAATGTCGGCGAGATGGACAAGGCGTTCCGCGGCGGCGAGGGCGACTATATTCACCAGCAGGGCCCGGCGCCCCAGCAGCTCGAGGCCGACGGCGTCGGCCACGTGGTCGCCTCGGTCGGCGAGGTCATCGGCCCCTGCGCCTTCTCCAGCCTGGCGGCGACCCGCGCGTGGCTCGCCACCGACATGGCCGGCGCCTTCATCCGCGCCTATCGCAAGGCCCGCGCCTACGTCAACGAGACCCCGGCCGCCGAGATCGCCGCTGCGGAGGCTCCCTTCTTTCCGGAGATCGATCCCGCCGTGCTGACCGAAACGATCGCGTTCTATCAGAGGCTCGGCTGCTGGGCGCCGGAAGTCGAGATCGGCCGAGAGGCCTTCGAGGTGACGGTCGACGTCTTCCTGCACGCCGGCCTGATCACTCGCCGCCACCCCTACGACGAGATCGTCGCACCGCCGCCCGCCGGCTGACGGCGCGCACGACGCGGGCGCCATGCCTTGCGCGGCAGGGCGCCCGGACTCGTCGCGTCGGTCTTATACCGGCGAGCCCATGACTGGACTCGCCTGTTGCCAGGCGCCGGGCGCGGACATCCGTCTGCTTGGCTGTCCTCGCTTCGCCGCGGGCGCGCGGTCGCGCTTGCCAGCGAGCCGATGAATGCCTTCATCGGCTCGCTGGTCTTAGATCGGGCGGTAGCCCTCGATCTTTGCCAGGATCTCCTGTTCGAGCTCGCTGCGCCGCTGTTTCAGCCAGTTGGCCTCGGCCGCGGCGACCGAGCCACCCATGACGTCGAGCCGGCCGAGCTCCTTGGCCGACAGCTCGTACTCCTGACAAAGAAACCCGAAGGTCTCGTCCCTGCACATCAGCTCGGAGACCGTTCCTTCGTTCTCGGGAAACCGCTCGACCAAGTCGCGGATGCGCTTGATCATGGCTCCTCTCCTCGCGAGGATCGCGTCTCCTATATATGGGTTTGCCCGCGCGCGTGTTCCATCCGGCCGCGGCATTTTGCGAGGCCGGAGGAACGGTCGGTGGGAGGACCGGCGCGCCTTGCACGACTTGGGCCCGGGCGGCTCAAGGGTGGTGTTGTTCGGTCGCCCCGGGTTCCTCTGTCTCCGGGGCCGCCGCGTTCGGTTCCGGCGGCTTTTTGGCGGCCGGCTTTGGCCGCGGGTCGCGAGGCAGCGCCCGGTCGGCGCCCACGGCGCAGTGTCCCGGCTTCCAGCGCCTCACCCGGCGCTCGGCCTCGACGATTTCGTGGCCGTTCATCTCGCCTGCCAGGCGGTCGCGGAAAATGGCCGCGGCGCTGTCGTTGGTGTGCATCGCGAGGCTGAGCCACAGGTAGGCCCGCACCACGTCGCGTTCGGTCGGCCACCAGCCGCGCCAGTAATGCAGGCCGATCGCCCGGCGGGCCTTGGCGTCGCCCCGCTCGGCGTCGTTGCACAGCCCCTGCCAGGCCTCGTTGGGATAACCCTCGTATTCCACCCGCGCCTCGGCGGTCACGCTGCCGGCTACGGTCTCGCCGCTTTCGCTGTCCTCGATCGAGGAGCGGACCGCGCCGTCGTCGTATTCGGCACGAAGCCTGTACACGCGCTCGTCCTTGGCGCTGAATTCGATCCGGTCGTGGTAGCGCCGCACCGCGCAGCCCTTGTCCGCGGTGCAGGCCGCGGTGACCTCGTACTCGAACAGCACCTCGTGCCGGCCGGCGGGCAGCGCCATCCGGTTGTGCCAGGCAAAGCGGCCGTCGACCGCCTTGATCAGCAGCGTGGCGCCGCCGTCTTCCCAGCGTTGCTGAAAGAAGTCGGCCTCCAAAGCGACCGTATCCTCGCCCGGCGCGGGGCCCTCCGCGGTGCCGCACGCGGAGAGGGCGAGGCCCGAGGCGAGGACGGCGAACGGCCAGAGCTGGAAACGGCGGTCGGTCATGGCTTCGGCTCCTCGAAGGGGAACCTTAGCGCGACATGATTAACTCTTTTGTACTATTCAAGTGCTGTCGAGAGCCGGCCAGGCGCGGTGTCCGGGGCCTCTCGATGGGGCAAAACCGCCTAACGGGCCGCTGTCATCGGCGATCGCGCCGACAACGCTCGATGTTCAGGCCCTCCGGCAGCATAGTGACATCATCCCCGCCGTTCGTCGCCAGTCCGGAGCAACGGTTCGGCGGTTGGCAACCCGGACCTAATGCTTCTTGTCGTTTCCGTCCGGCTCCGCCAACCGGACCAAGACGGCCCGGTTGCGCCGCGGGGGTGGCTCGGACTAAGGTGGCGGTCATGCGACGGCCTCGGCCCGCGGCAAGTAGCGCTGGGCAACAGGAACGTCAAAATAATCAATTGGGACAGGGGAAAAACTCATGTTGCACTTCAAGTCTCTCGGTAACCCCCTGGTCGCGGTCCTGGCGCTCGTCGGCGTCGGTCTCGCGGCCCAACCGGCCAAGGCCGACTGCCCGCGCGGCAACCTCGACGTCGGCTTCTGCGACGAGAACGGCGACTTGGTTGCCGATACGCCCAAGGATTCGAGCAAGTGGCTCGATCCCGACACGCTGATCTTTTCATACACGCCGGTGGAGGACCCCTCGGTCTACGAGAACGTCTTCACCGAGTTCATGAAATATCTGGCCGAGAAGACCGGCAAGAGGGTCAAGTGGTACGGCGCGGAATCCTATGCCGCGCAGGTCGAGGCCATGCGCTCGGGGCGCCTCCACGTAGCCGGCATCTCGACCGGACCCACGGTGTTCGGCGTCAATCTGGCCGGTTACGTGCCGGTCGCGATCATGGGCAAGGCGGACGGCCAGTTCGGCTACCGGCTGCAGCTGATCACCCACAAGGACACCGACATCAAGGAGATCACGGACCTCAAGGGCCGCAAGGTCGCGCACGTGACGCCGTCGTCGAACTCGGGCAACCAGGCGCCGCGGGCGCTGTTCAAGTCGATGGGCGTGGTGCCCGACCAGGACTACGAGGTCATCTATTCGGGCAAGCACGACAACTCGATCATGGGCGTCGCCAACAAGGACTACGCCGCCGCCCCGGTCGCCTCGAGCGTGCTCGACCGGATGCAGGACAAGGGTGTGGTGAACAAGGACGACTTGCGCATCATTTGGCAGTCGCGGCTGTTCCCGACCACTTCCTACGGCTATGCCCACAACCTGACGCCGGCCTTGCAGAAGGCGGTGACGGACGCCTTTCTCAGCTTTGATTGGACGGGCACAGGCCTGCAGAAGGAGTTCGGCAAGAAGTCCGACAAGTTCATTCCGATCACCTTCGAGGAGCACTGGGCGGACATCCGGACGATCCAGGATACGAACGGCATCGTCTATTCGAAGGCCGCGCTCGAGGGCCTCAAAGTGAAGAAAAAGAAGAAAAAGTAATCGTAAGAGAGATCCAGGAGGGCCGCCGTCCTGGGGGCGGCGGCCCGCCCACCTTGGTGCGCAATGCTTGAAATCTCCGATCTGGTCAAGACCTACCCGAACGGGCTGCGCGCCTTGCACGGCGTGAACCTAGCCGTCGACAGCCCGGTGGTGGTCGCCGTCATCGGCTCCTCGGGCGCCGGCAAGTCGACGCTCATCCGCTGCATCAACCGCCTGGTTCCGCCGACCTCGGGCAAAGTGGTCCTGAACGGCACCGACATCACCGCCCTCGGCCGCGCGGGGCTCAGGAAGGCGCGCCGGCGCATGGGCATGATCTTCCAGGAGTACAATCTGGTCGAGCGCCTGACCGTGATGGAGAACGTGCTTTCGGGACGGCTCGGCTATGTCGGCTTCTGGCGCGCCTATCGGCGCCAGTTCTCGCCCGAGGACGTGGCCGCCGCCTTCGAGCTCCTGGACCGGGTCGGGCTTTCGGGGCGCGAGGACGCGCGTGCCGATGCGCTCTCGGGTGGCCAGCGCCAGAGGGTCGGCATCGCCCGCGCCCTCATGCAGCGCCCCGAGCTGCTGCTGGTCGACGAGCCCACCGCCAGCCTCGATCCCAAGACCGCGCGTCAGATCATGCGTCTCATCGTCGAGCTGGCGCACGAGCGCGGCACCCCGGCGCTCGTCAACATCCACGACGTGGCGCTCGCCCAGGGCTTTGCCGACCGTATCGTGGGTCTCAGCGACGGGCGCAAGGTCTTCGATGGGACGCCCGCGGAGCTCACCCCCGACGCCTTGACCGAGATCTACGGCGAGGAGGACTGGAGCAGCACGATCCGCCGGACCGAGGACGACGAGGAGGAGGCGCCGCCGTCGGCACGACACGATGGCGCGCAGGCCATCGCGCCGGAGACCGCGGCGGGATGAGCGAAGCTTCGACCGGCCATCCGACCGTTTGGCGCCCGCCGAAGCTCGTCGAGAACCCGGTCCTGCGCTACGGCCTGCTTGCGGGCGCGCTGGCCTACCTGGCCTGGTCGCTCGGCACGCTCGAGATCGACTGGGCGCGCGTCAGCGTGGGGCTGCCGCGCGCGCAAAACATGTTCGAGCGCATGATCCCACCCGACTTCTCCCGCTGGGAGCTGTTGGTCCGCGGCGTCACCGAAAGCGTCCTGATCGCCTTCGCCGCCAGCTTCGCAGGGATGATCCTCGCCGTGCCGCTCGGCCTTGCCGCGGCGGTCAACCTGGCGCCGCGGCCGGTCTATCTGTTCGCGCGCCTGCTCGTCATCCTGTCCCGCACCTTTCACGAGATCATCTGGGCGATCTTTTTCGTCAAGATCGTGGGCTTCGGCGCGCTGGCCGGTGTGCTGACGCTGGTCGTCGCCTCCACGAGCTTCATCTCCAAGATGCTGGCCGAGGACGTGGAGAACATGAACGCCGGCCAGGCGGAAGCGGTGCGCGCCACCGGAGCGAGCTTCCCCAAGCTCCTGATCTACGGCGTCGTGCCACAAATCCTGCCGCGCTATCTGGGTGTCTCGATCTACCGCCTGGATGCCAACATCAGGCACTCGACCGTTGTCGGCATCGTGGGCGCCGGCGGCATCGGGCAGGTGCTGGCCGCCTCGTTCTCGCGCTACGACTACGACTTCTCGCTCGCCATCCTGCTCGTCATCATCGGCTTGGTCTTCCTGGGCGAGATTTTCTCCAACTGGATCCGCAAGCGCCTCAGATGACCGTCGACCAGCACAAGAGCCGCTACCCGGAGGTCTGGCGCCGATTCGGCCCGCGCGAGACGCTGATACGCTACGCCTGGTATCTCGGCATCGTCTTCATCGCCGCGGCCTCGCTTTCTACGCTCGACATCACCTGGGTCTACCTGCTCGATGCCCACGTCCAGGCATACGACCTGCTGGAGCGCATGGTGCCGCCCGACTGGAGCTATTTCGACGTGGTCGTGGGCGCCATGATCGAGACCGTGCATATCGCCACCCTGGGTACGGTCGCCACCCTGTTGATCGCGTTTCCGGTCGCCTTCCTCGCCGCGCGCAACACGACGTTCAATTGGTTCACCTGGGCGGTCGGGCGGTTCATTTTGGTGGCCTCGCGCTCGATCAACACGGTGGTCTGGGCGCTCATCTTCGTGGCCATCTTCGGCCCCGGGCCGGTTGCCGGCATCTGGGCGATCGCCGCGCGCTCGATCGGCTTCATGGGTAAGCTCACGGCGGAAGCGATCGAGGAGATCGACGAGGGCACGGTCGAGGCCATCGAGGCGACCGGCGCCTCGCGCCTCCAGGTACTCTGGATCGGAATCCTGCCGCAGGTGCTCCCGGTCATCTACGGCACGACCGTCTATCGCTGGGACATCAACATCCGCGAATCCACGGTGCTCGGCTTCGTCGGCGCCGGCGGCATCGGCATCCTGCTCTACTCCTCCATCAACCAGTTCATCTGGCAGCAGGTCTCCGTCATGCTCATCGCCATCTTCGGCGTCGTCGTGGTGAGCGAGCTCGTCTCGGCGATGGTCCGGAAGAAAATCACGTGAACCGGCAGCCGGGCTTGAGTCTTCCTCCTGGACACGATCTTTCGAACGGCTTGCCGGGAAAGTCGAATATCCTCACGGAATTGATTCATATCAATGCCGCATCAAGGCCCCGGCGGTTAGGTTCGATCTGCGAGCGCAAGGCCCTTGCCCGGACCGCCCCGATGCTGGCTTCCCCGCTCGCTTCTACGGGGTCGGTGGAGAGGAAACTTGCGCTCGTGCTTCTCTTTTCTCCTCTAAGTTTTAGGCGCGGATAGCTCGAGAGGGTACGCTGCGCGGCATTCCGTAACTGCGCCCACGGACCCGCATCCTATGTCATCCCGCTTCAGACTCGCCGTCGGCGGCTTTCAGCACGAAACAAACACCTTCGCGCCTTCCAAGGCGACCTTCGAGGATTTCGTCCGGCCGGGCGCCTGGCCGGGCCTGACCCGCGGCGGCGCGCTGTTCGATGCCGTGGCCGGGGTCAACATCCCGATCGCCGGTTTCATCGCGGCTGCCGGAAAGCTGGGGCACGAGCTGCTGCCGCTCTCCTGGGCGCAGGCGACGCCATCGGCCGAGGTGACCGAGGAGGCCTTCGAGCGCATCGCCGGCCAGATCCTCGAGGATCTGCGCGCTCTCGGCGACGCCGGTCCGCTGGATGGGCTCTATCTGGACCTGCACGGCGCCATGGTTACCGAGCATTTGGAGGACGGCGAGGGCGAACTGCTGCGCCGCGTGCGCCAAGTGGTCGGCGACGCGCTGCCCGTGGTGGCTAGCCTGGACCTGCACGCCAACGTCACGCCCGAAATGGTCGAGCATGCGGATGCCTTGATTGCCTATCGCACCTATCCGCACGTCGACATGGCCGAGACCGGTGCGCGGGCCGCGGGCCATCTGGACGCCCTGCTGAGGGGCATGGCGGGGCGCGGCAAGGCTTTCCGTCAGCTGCCCTTCCTGATCGAGCTGACCGCCGGCTGCACCCTGCACGACCCGGCCAAGGGCCTCTACGAGCGCCTGGCCGCGCTGGAAGGCGGAGAGGTCGCCAGCCTGTCCTTTGCCTGCGGCTTCGGGCCGGCCGACATCTGGCACTGCGGCCCCTCGGTGATGGCCTACGGGTCGAGTCGCGAAGCCGCCGAACGCGCCGCCGACGCCCTCTTTGCCCATGCCTGTGCTTGCGAGGGCGAATTCGTCACGCGGATCTGGCAACCGGCCGAGGCCGTCGGCCATGCTCTGGCGGCCGCGGGCGGCGGGCCGGTGGTGCTGGTCGATACCCAGGACAACCCGGGCGCCGGCGCCAATGGGGATGGCGTGGCACTGCTCGAGGAACTGGTACGCCAAGGCGCCGAGGACGCGGCTCTGGCCATTCTCTATGACCCCGAAGCCGCCGCGGCGGCGCATGCGGCGGGCGAGGGGACGGAAATTACGCTCGCCCTGGGCGCCAAGTCGGGCTTCCCGGGCCAACGACCGCTCCACGCCGGCTATCGGGTCGAGCGCCTGGGCGACGGTCGCTGCGAAGGCACCGGGCCGTTCTACAAGGGCGCGCGCATGCAGCTCGGCCCCATGGCGCTGCTGCGCCTGGGGGGCGTGCGGATCGTAGTCGCCTCGCGCAAGCTGCAGGCCGCCGACCAGGCGGTCTTCCGGCACCTGGGGGTCGAGCCGGCGGCCCAGAAGATCCTGGCGCTCAAGTCCTCTGTCCACTTCCGGGCTGATTTCCAGCCGATCGCCCAGGAAATCCTCGTGGTGGCGGCGCCCGGCCCGAACCCGGTCGACCACCTGGAACTCGCCTACCGACGGCTGCGCCCCGGACTGCGCCTCATGCCGCTCGGCCTCGCCTTCGGACCCGCCCGGCTCACGCATCGGTAACAGGCCGTGGCCCGGCTCCTTGCACGGGGCCATGGCCGCCCCTGGCCGGAAGTCGCCCCGGCCGGATAGGAATTCGCACTTGGCGTGACAGCGGTCACAGGCGGAACCGGTTCACTCGGCTATATCAAGTCTGGGCGAGCGCTGCGGCGCCGGCTGTCAATCTTCCTAAGATCGGCAGTTTGTCACTGCTTCAGCAACTTGGCTGTTGGTTCAATCAATATCTTGTGGTGTATTGACTAATTAGTGCGATATATTGTAAGAGATCCTGCGTGAGTTTTGTCTTGTAGAGAGCTAACGGAACGGTTGCATCGTCATGACGATGATCCAGGAACACGAGAAGGACCTCGCCACGGACGCTCAAGGCGGAGCGTGATCGAGGGGGGCAGGGAAGTTGAGAGCTATGGGTAAGGATCAGACCTATCATGCGCGGGTGGCGGCGCTGTCCATCACACACGGGGCGGCCCTGGCGAAACTGCTGCGCGCGCACGGCCGCGAGGATCACGCGGACAATGTCGAGGCCGCGCTGAACGAATTCATCGGGATCATCTCCGTCGAAGTCGGACAGCCGGTTCTGACCCAGGCGATGAACTGGGTCAGCAACGAGGCTTGGGATTGCGAGGACATCGGGTCCCTCGACGGCGTGCGGCACTGACGCCAGCGTCGCTTTTCGATCCGGATAGGACCGGCGGTATGGGTCAACGATCCGAGGGCCCGCCGCCGGGGCCGGCTGTCGTAGACCGTCATCTCTATGCCGCCCGGCATATCTCCGGCGCGCCAGAGCGGGATGGCCTTGTGGCGGAACGGCACGATCAGCACCAGGCCCGCGAAGAAGCCGCCGATGTGGGCCCACCAGGCCACGCCGCCCTCGGCCACGACTGGAATAAACGCTACGGCGTAGAACTGGAACCCGATCCACAAGAGCAGCAGCAGGTAGGCGGGCAGGTATAAGGGAACGAAGACGATCGGGACCAGGATACGGGCGCTGGGATGCAGCAGCAGATAGGCGCCCAGGATGCCGGAGATCGCCCCGCTCGCGCCGATGAGCGGGCTCGTCTGGCCGGGCCCGGCGGCGATTTCGGCGAGTGCGGCGATCACCCCGCAGAGCAGAAAGAACAGCAGGAAGCGGCCGTGGCCCATCGCGTCCTCGACGTTGTCGCCGAAGACCCAGAGGTAGGCCATATTGAAGCCCAGATGCAGCACGTCGCCGTGCAGGAACTGATGCGTGATCAGCGTGGCCAGCGGTGGCACGAGAGTGAGATCGGCAGACAGATCGGCCTGGCCGGTCAGGGCCGCCGGGATCATGCCGAGCCCGAGCATCAGGCGCTGCACCTCGCCCGGCTCGGCGCTCGCCTCGAGCAGATAGACCAGCACACAGGCCAGGATCAGGCCCCAGGTGACCCAGGGGGTCTTGATCAGGACCCGGGGCGTCTTGTCGTGCAGCGGGATAAACACGGTGCCTCTCAGGCCTCGGCCGGCATGTCGCCCCGATAGCCGCGCTGGTCTTCGTCCAGGTGAAGCCAGGGCAGGCGGCTATCGGTCCGGATGCGGTAATCGGCGCGCAGGCTCTCCGGCCGGTCGAGCGTCCCCACCGTCACGTCCATGATGTCCGGGTGGCGTTCGGACCAGAAGGTGAGTTGGGCGCCGCATCGCGGGCAGAAGCGCCGCTCGGCCTGCGCCGAGGAGCGGTAGACCCGGGGCTCGCCCTTGGTGAAGGCGAAACGGTCGCGCGCGACGCAGACCCAGGTCGCGACCGCACCGCCTCCGGAGCGCCGGCACATCGCGCAGTGGCAGTGCACCGCCGGGCCGACAGGCCCGCCGATGCAATAGCGTAGCGCCCCGCAGAGACAGCCGCCTTCGGTGGTTTCGTCATGGTTCATCGCTTTGCGGTCCTTGGTCATCCGTCACGAGCGCCCGGAAGCGCCGTTTAGGCGCCCGCGCGGCGTGGTGATCAGCGTGGTCGTCAGCTTATCAGAACTTA
>CAMYKD010000120.1 GCA_947258885.1 uncultured Kiloniellales bacterium
CGGCGCTTGCCCGATGCGCGCATCGCGCTGCGCACCGCGCCTACCCGGGCGACCCGATCCGCTCCCATGAAATGAGTCAGTATTTCCTACCTTTGGTATTACTCAATGGGGTGACGATTCGAAACGCCGCGCCTGCCCCTGGCCAGCGTTGGCGTAGAGCGCCATGCCGACAATCAGCGTTACCACGCCCATCGCCCCCAGCAACAGCGTCGATGCCTTTGTATCTGGACCAGCCACCTGCTTACGCCACGGCCTGCAGTTTCGGGGGGCGGTTCACCTCAGTCCGCGGGTAGAAGTTCTGCCAGACGACCCAATAGGCCTGCGCCTTCATGGACTCCAGGCGGGGCAGAGGTCCGCGGTCGCTGTCGCCGCCGAAGGCGACGCGCGTAACTTCGGCGCCGGTGTCGTTGCAATACATGCCGACGCTGTCGAGGTCCTCGTGGTAGGCGACGACGATGTCGCGGCCGCCGATCTCGACGTTCAGCAGGTCGCCGTGCTCGCGAATGAAATCCTCAGTGTAGGCGACGTAGTCCTCGCCGACATTGGCGCCGTAGACCTTCGCCTTGTTCGGCAGCCGGTCGTCGAAGCGCTTGATGGTCGGAAAGGTCGGCTCGTCCTTGGTCGCCTGGTCCTTGATGCCATGCACGAAGATCATGTGCATCAGACGGTCGTAGACCGCCAGAAACGGGTTCTCGAATAAGCCGGGGATCGGATTGAGGAAGACCTTGCCGTCCGGAAAGGCCTTCTCGAAGGCCCAAAACGGCATCCTGAAGCTCGGCCATTCCGGCATGCGCGACCCCCCGGGCCCGGCACACTCCTTGGTGCCCCAGAACTGCTGGATCGGCTCGCCCGACCTCTTGTCCCAGAGGACGAGGTTGTTTTCCAGCTGGGTCATCACGCCGAGCTCCAGCGGCTCGCCGTCGATCTCGGGCTTATAGGCAATGCCGAGGTGGGTCAGGCCGCAATAAGTCATGACGACGTTCTCGCCGCCGAGGCCATCCTCGGTGCCGGCGACATGCGGACGCAGGATATGGTCGTCCGGATGGCCGCGCGCCGCGCCGTTGGCTTCGATGACGATCAGGCTCGTATCGGGCTCGAGATGCGTCTTGGCGTCTTCGATCGCGTAGTAGCGGGCATCGTGTTGCTGCGCGCGCATCATGATATGCGGGTTGACGTAGCCCGAATAGAACGCCAGCGCGGCGAGTCCGGTGACCGGCCAGAAGACCGCGCCGACACCCGCATCGCCGAACCACCAGGTCAGCAGGGCCAGGAGCCACAGCCCGGCCGTCGCCGCGGCCAGCCGATGGCGATGATAGAAGGTCCACATGGTCTTGCCGCGCGGCGTCTGCACCAGCCACTGGCTCAGGTCCGCTAGATCGCGGAACAAACGGAAGCTCAGGTAAGCGGCCGCCACGAGCGACAGCCAGTGCAGCAACTCGATCAGGGCGCTCATCGGAATTCTCACGTCGACAAGCTGACTCTACAGGCGGTCTCGACAGAACATCCCCAGCGATGCCGCGCGCCAACCGGGAGAATAGCCTCGAGAGAGAGGTGTGCCTGGCTGCGCGAGCGAAGACAGGCCTGCCGCGGGCCGGTGGGCCCGGCGTTAGAGCTTTTGTAACCCCGACGCCTTAGGAGGGTATCTACGCTGGCGCCCTTGGGCCGCAGGCCCGGGCGCGCCGACATCCTTCTTGCCTCCCTAGGGGAGATCCGACCGGTGGGACAGCTGCGCCAGATCGCTACCGTCATCAATCTCAAGGCCGTGGTCGTGGCGGCGCTCGCCTGCGGCTCCATGCTGCTCTGCCGGACCTACGGTCTGACGGCGGACTTTCCGCTCACGCTGATGGCCACGGCGGTGATCTTTCCCATCGTGTTCTCGATCGGCGGCGCCTACAAGCGGCGCGAGGCCGCGCTCGACAAGTATGGTGGGATCAAGGCGCACGGCCGGGCCATCTACTTCGCCGCGCGGGACTGGCTCGAGGAGAGCGACACGGACACGCGCGACCGGATCAAGGGGCTGATGGGCGATCTGTTCGTGAGCTGCCGCGCGCTCTTCACCGCGCCGCTCGATCAGATGGCGGCCAACGAGGAGGCCGTCTACCGGAACTTCTCGGAGCTGTCGCTGTTCATCAAGGGGTTGCGGCACCAGGGCCTCGCCTCGGGCGAGGTCTCGCGCTGCAACCAGTACCTGAGCAAGATGATCGTGTACTTCGAGACCATGAAGCACATCTATCAATACCGCACCCCGGTCACCTTGCGGGCCTACAGCGACATCTTCATCCTGGTCCTGCCGATCCTCTACGGCCCCTATTTCGCCGAGATCGCCGAGGGCTTTTCCGTGGGCCTGGAGTACCTCATGCCGGTCCTGTTCAGCTTGATCCTGGTCGGCCTGGACAACATCCAGCACCATCTGGAAAACCCCTTCGACCAGGTCGGCGAGGACGACGTCGTCATCAACGCCGAAAAATTCGTCGCCCGGCTCGAGCTGTAGCGAGACGGCGTGAGCCAGCGCCTAGCGCGGCGCGTCCTTCGCCGGGTCAGGGATCCAGCCGTGGCGCACCGGGGCGTGGCCGTCGCCGGGCGGCGTCTGGGCGCGGGCCAGGATCGCGGCCTTGAGCGCGGGCGCGCGCCAGGCCGGGTTGGCGGCGAGCAGGCGGGCCGCAAGCGCCGCCACGCGCGGCACGGCATAGCTGGAACCGGAGCCGTGCCCCGGCGCGCCGGTGAAATTGACGATCGGCAGCTCCTCGGCCGGCACCATCAGGTCGACGCTTTCGCGTCCCCAGTTGGAGCCCGGCGCAAGCCGCCCCAAGTGGTCGGACGAGGTTACCACGAGGAAATTGTCGAGCGGCAGGGCCGCCGGGTAGACCGGCGTTCCATCAATATCGCGGCCGTTGTTGCCGGCCGAGATCACGAAGAGGATACCGGGCCGCGCGCGGGCCGCGCCGGCGAAAGCCTCCCAGTCCTCTTGCCGGTTGCTGCCCATGGGCATGGCGACGATGCGCGCGCCGGCTTCCGCCGCGGCCTCGACCATGGCGGCCATGCGCGTCATGTCCGGTCGCGGATAGCGGAAGGGCAGGAAGCGGGCCTGCGGCGCCTCGACCAGCAGGACGCTGGCGACCGCCGTGCCGTGGCGGACCGGGAAGAAGGGTGAGCCGGCCGGATGATTGTCGAAAGGCCTGTCGTCCAGCTCCCAGAAGTCGTAGCCCAGCGACTTGCCTTCGGCGTCGCGGGCGAGCCGGTCGGTGAAGGTCGGCAGGGTGTAGTTGAGGCCGCTGTCGAACAAGGCGACGGCGACGCCGCCCGGATCCCGGCCCGCGGGGACCGGCGGGTTGAGCGGCTCGACCGCCCCTCCGGGCGCCAGCTCCGCGCCCAGCAGCTCGAGCTCCACGGCGTGGCCCTCGAGGTCGTAGCGCATCAGGCCGCCATGGAAGATCCGGCAGTCGCTGCCGGCGACCGCCCTGGCCACCGGCCGCAGTACGTCGTCCGGCTGGCGCTGATGATATTCGACGGCAAAGCGCCGCAAGAGGCCGTTCGGCGCGTTGCGGATCAGCACCAGCTCGTCGCCCCAGCCGAGCCGGTAGCGGCGGCGCCAGCCGGCGGTTCCGAAAGCCTTGCGGTCGAGGATCCGGGCGCCGCCGAGACGCTCGCCCAGCGCCCCGGCGCCCGGGTCCTCCAGCGCGCAGGTCTCCGCCAGGGCCTGGCGCAGATATCCGAGTGGATCGGGCCGGGGATCGATGTCCGGGGCCGCGGTTGCGAGGGAAGGGACGAGCGCCAGAAGCGCGGTCGAAAGCCAACGATGCATGGCGGCACCATCCAGCGCGGCCCCGTTCCGGTCAAGAGCCCGGAGTGCCAAATCCGCTTCGGGGGGCTGGACAGAGCCCCGGACTTTTCCTATAAGCGCTCGCGGTCCGCAGTCAGTTGGTAGAGCACGTGACTGAAAATCACGGTGTCGGTGGTTCAATTCCTCCCCTGGGCACCATTCCTTCCTGACCGAGTCTCCATCCCCTTGGATTGCCTTCGCCGGGACGCCGAGAACGGCGGCCCGCCCTTGGCGCGTGCCCAAATCGGGCGTACCATACGTGGAACGACCTAACCCCCGCACGTGCCAGGTGGATGGCGAAGGCCCCAGCTGGGCGGTTGCCGGTCAGAAAGTTAATGAATTTGCAGGGCAACGACCCCACATCCTAACTGGGCGAGAAACCCGAGCAAAACGGGGGAAAGTCCATGGCGTTACAGTCTGAAGCGACGTGTGACAGTCGAGCGGCGGCCCAAGGGCCTTCCCGTGTCTACGATCATCCCTGCAAGGCCTGTGCGGTGCGCGTCGCGGGAATCTGCGCCCCGCTCGAACCGCGGGAGCTCGAGCGCCTGAGCGCCATCGCGAGCAGAGCCCGGCTGGCGGCCGAAAAGGTGGTATTCTGCGAGGGAGACCCGGCAGACACCGTTTTCGCCGTGACGGAAGGAACCGTCAGGCTATCCAAAATGCTGCTGGACGGCCGGCGGCAGATCACCGGTTTTCTGTCGCCCGGGGGGTTCCTCGGTATCGCCTATTCCGACACCTATTCCTATTCGGCCGAAGCGGTGACCTCGTTGGCGCTGTGCCGTTTCCCGCGGCGGCAACTCGAGGGTTTGATCGTCGAGTTGCCGGGTCTCGAGCGGCGGTTGCTGAGCATGGCCTTCGACGAGATCAAGGCCGCACAGGACCAGATGGTGCTGTTGGGGTGCAAATCCGCCGAAGAGAAGCTCGCGACCTTTCTGTGGAGGTGGTGCCTGAAGGCGGGCCGACGGGAACGATCCGATTGCATCGTCGACTTGCCGATGAACCGTACGGACATCGCGGATTTTCTGGGCCTCACGACCGAGACCGTCAGCCGCACCTTCTCCCGCTTTGCCAAGGACGGGATCCTCGCGCTTCCCACGACCCACGGCGTGATCCTGCGACGGCCGGAACGGCTCGAAGAAATGGCCAGCGGGGAATTCTAGCCCGACTTAAGCGATTCGGGGCAAGCGCCCGGGGGCGGGAAGGTCCTTGCCGAGGCGGAACGGCTCTTCGCGATAGCCCGCACAGTCGAAGAGGTCGCCCGCCGGGCGACGGGTGTCGCGCAGGTAGTCCCGCAGGCGCGGATTGAGCAACGACAGGCAGATGTGGCTGCAGTTCCAGTCCCGCGCCAGTGCCTCCATTCCCTCGAGGAGCGCGCGGGCGGCGCATTTGTGGCCGGTCAGATCGAGACTTACGAAGTTCTCCACCTCCAGGACGCGGTCATGGCGCAGGTCGCGGCGCAACCGACACGATGCGAGGCCGTGAATATAGCTCTGTTCATTCTGTACCGTGATGATCTCGCGCGGCTCCGGCGAATCCAACGACCGGACGAAAGCGGCCGCGAAATTGGACCAACGATCGAGAGTCAATCCCGGATCGAGGACCATCACCAAGGGAAAGGCCTGTGCAATCCGCTCTGGGGCGAGAGGCCGAACGGTGTAGGGGCCGGCCATGGCCACGCTGCCTCAAGGTTCCTTGCGCTTCCCCGTCGAGCCCCATTTATTCCGGGATATCAGTAGCATTGCGATGATTTACATCAATGCGCGCGCTTACGGTTCGATCCGCTGCCGGCGCCCGCGCGATCGTTCTGCTCGCCGGGCTGCGGGCCGGGAGCTCCGGTCTCGAATCGCCATATCAGGAGACGTTCGTTTGGTGATCTCAGTCAAATGAAGAATTTCTGGAAAATACTATTTAAATACAAATCAAATATTGCAGTATATCAACCAGATATTAATCTGTATGTACGATTTTACTTTGATGAGCTGTGAGTCTTGCAACACGGTCTCAGCTTCCTAGGCGCTAACCAAATTACCGATTGAGGTGATGAAAATGTTGAACAAGCTGCTCGAATTCGCAAAAGACGAATCCGGCGCCACGGCCATCGAGTATGGCCTGATCGCCGCTCTGGTATCGGTCGCCGCCATCGCCGCCCTGCGCGGCATGGGCGAGTCCCTGGCTCTCCGCCGCCGTGCTCTCGGCCGGCTAAGAGAGGTCGACGAACCGGCAAGCCGGATCGTCGCGCTAGATCGACGAAATCAAGGCCGGGGCGGCCAATGCCCCGGCCTTGTCTACATCTTACGAGTGACCGTCCCAGCCAAGCCGAATCAGATCGCTTCCCTGGGCCGCTCATACGCCTGAAGGCTCCCCTCCGGGCCCATCCACGTTTCCAGGGTCCAGGGTCAGGGAGCGTCTTCCTGGCCTCCTGTGGCGCACGTGCGTCCTGCCAGGGGTCACGCTCAATGAGCTTTGGTATCCTACCCTCGGTGCGCTGTCCCGGGCGTCTCCGCGCCGGCTTTCCATCGTGTTAATAAGTTCATAACCCAATTTTTAGGATTTCCCCGGTATTTTATTAAGCTCGGGCAGGTTGGGTCGATTTCCCTTGAACCCGCCCGGATCGTGCTGGGTTCACCGAGGCATTGTCGAAAGCGGGGCCCAACGGGGGCAGGGATGAGCATCAGTCTAATTGCTTCGATCCTGATCAGCGTGTTCGCCTTCGGCGCGGCCCTGGCGTTGCTGCGGCGCTTCGAGGACTGGCGTTTCGGTTTCCTTGCGGCGATGACCGCGTTCATGTCGGCCACAATCGCCATCTACTATGGGGCTCGCGTCTACTACGCGCCGGATCGGTCCTATTCCACGGTGGGGAGCAACAGCGAAGAGTTTCTCGGCGTGATCATGAGCGCCTTGGCCATGTTGGCCGTGGTCTTCATGGAGCGCATCGTCCGCGAGCGAAAGGAGAGCGAAAAAGCGGTAAGATTGCCGCAGTTCTCGATCGAGCGGGCCGCCATCTGCGCGTTCTGGATTGGTCCTGACGGGCGGCTCTTGTTCGTCAACGAGCAGGCTTGGCAATCCCTCGGCTATACGCGCGAAGAGCTTTTGTCGAAGACGGTTCACGACATAGATCCAAGTCTTCCGCCGCAGGCTTGGCCGCAGCACTGGCAGTCGCTCCGGACCGCCGGGTCGCTGGCGTTCGAATCTCGCTATCTGACCAAGGACGGTCGGATGGTTCCCATGGACGTCTCGGCCAACTACGTGGAGTTCGACGGCGAGTCGTACAGCTGTGCCTTCGCGCGCGATATCACCGAGCGCAAGGCGGCCGAGCGCGAGCTGCGCGAGGCCAAGGAACAGGCCGAGGCGGCGCGGGAACAGGCCGAAATCGCCAACCGGGCCAAAAGCGAATTCCTGGCTAACATGAGCCACGAGGTCAGAACACCACTCAACGCCATCATCGGGTTCTCGGAAATCCTCTTGAGACAGGTCTTCGGGCCGCTCGGATCGGAACGCTATGCCTCCTATGTCGAGGACATCCACAACAGCGGAAACCATCTGCTCGGCATCATCAACGATATCCTGGATCTCTCGAAAGCCGAATCAGGCAGGCTGTCCCTGGACGAGACCGAAGTCGAGCTTCCTGTGGTGGTGGGCCAGTGCCTGCGCATGCTGCGGGAGAAGGCGGTCACCCAGGGCGTAAAGGTCGTTTCTCACATTCCGGCCCAGACGCCGAAGCTGCGCGCCGACTCCCGGCTGATCAGTCAGGCCGCCATCAACCTGGTGTCCAACGCGATCAAATTCACCAGGGAGGGCGGTGCGGTCGTGATCTCCCTGGCCGGGGATTCGGACGGCGGCTATCGGCTCAGGGTCCAGGACAGCGGCATCGGAATCTCGCCCCAGGACCTTCCCAAGGTGCGCGAGCCTTTCGTCCAGGTGGCCAGTGCCTTCAACCGCGAGCACGAGGGCACCGGTTTGGGCCTACCGCTAGTCGAACAGATCTTGAAGCTGCACGGCGGCAGCCTGGAGATCGAAAGCGAACTCGGCCGCGGAACAACCGCGACCATACGCTTTCCGGCCGGGAGGGTGATCGCGGCCCCGGAATTCGAGAGCAGTAGCATCGAGTTCGTCCATTCGGCCTAGCTTGCTTTGCGGCAAAGGACCGCGGCGCCAAACCCTGAGACCACCGAACCGCCGACCCTTCGTCTCGAAATTCCGGCATGCCGCGCCGTATCGTGGCGGCCGCCCTGCGATCCTGGATCCGGCCCCGCCGGTCAGGTGTGACAGGGCTCGTTCGAAGTCTCCGCAGGCTCGTTCAATCTATCGGCAACATACGAGATTCGCCGCGCAATCCGTTGGATCTCCAGATTGACCTCGGGGTCCTCGGATTCGATCGACCTGACAAAGCTTGCCGCCAGTCTCAGGTCGCTCACACGTGCAGCCGTCACGGACTCGCTGCGCTGAGCCAGAGACGTTCTCAGTTTTTCCCAGAGTGCCAAGCTACCTACTCCTCCCGGTCGACGGGCAAGACCGTCGCGGCTGATTCCCACCGCTGAGGATTTCGTGCATCACCTTGCAGTCATCAACATGCCATGTCCGGGCCGGATTCGCTGTGTCAACTTTGTGGATTGGTACCAAGAGAGGTTAACAGTGACCGTCGCTGTTGGAGAGGCGGCGGGGCCGACTTCCGCAACCCTGCCGACAGAGAAAACCCGCCGGCCTCTGGCGGTCGGCGGGTCGAAGTTTCCGTTACCAAGCCGGGGGAGGGCCCGTTCGGTAACGCGGGGAGGAAGTAGGGAGGTTGCTGGTCAGGAGATACGGCTTCGCGAGTGCTGCCGGAAGTGACGGCGGTCACACTTCGGCGGAAAAGCGCGGCGGGCCCAGTCGGGCGGAGCTGTCTGATGGGAAATTGCACCTATTTCACGGTCGCCAACCGTCCACGCGGAGATGACGCGCCGCGACCGCGAAACCAGGGGGGGATCGGTCAGAATTCGTAGCTCAAGCCCAGAATTACGTCATGGGAGACATAGTCCGCAGTCATCTGGACGCCTCCTCCGGCGAAGCTGCCGAACCCGATCTCGCCCATATCGATGTACCGGTAGCCGAGCTGGACCTGCAGGTCCTCGGCCACCTGCCACAGGACCCCGGCGTTCACCGCCCACGTGAAGTTCGTGCCGGTGGAGATATCCGTGGACCGGCCGAGTGCACCGAAGTCGTTGAATTCATTGTCAGATCTGTAGTATGTGGCGCCCAGGCCGGCACCGAGGTAGGGGGACAGAGCGGTGCCAAGATCGACCAGATAGTTGAGATTGACCAAGCCGGTCGTGCTGGCGAGATTGCTGTCCAGACCGGCGCCGGGCAGGGCGCCGATAACTGGTCGATTCTCGTCAAAATCGAAGCGAAAGCGGTAATGAAACTCCACTTCGGCGCGGAGTTCTCCGGACAAGACGCTCACCTCGTAGCCCAAAGCGGCGCCGATGCCGGCCACTTGGTCGGGATGGTTCCGGTTCGTCGGCGCCCCCCCCAGAGTCCCCTCGTTCCGGGCGTCCTGCGTTTCCGCCAGGCTACCGACGATGATCAGGCTGCCGTAAAAGCCGTCCCTGGCCAGCGCATCGCCGCAAAGGACTCCGCCCAACAAGATCGCAAAGAGGAATGCCGCCATCAGGATCCGCGGCATGTTTCGCTCCGTTCTCTACTCTTGACCCGCCTCTGGCTAATCGATCGGGGCGCGCGCTGTCCAGGGAAAGTCCTGGTCGCGAAACGCTCCGCCTCGGGGCGACGCCCGTCAGGCTCTTTGGGGCGCGTCTTGATGCAGCGTTTCCATCCCGGCCTGATCCGACAGTCCTTTCGGCTCGCACACACTGATAAATTCGCGCCGGCAAGCTTCCAGCTTCGCCCGTTCACGAGCCGTTGTCTGGTCCCAGCCTTCCATGCAGGTGACCTTGTTCTCGATAAGATCAAGAATGGTCTCGAATGTCCGTTTGGACAGTGCCATGGCCTCCTCCTGTGAAGCCGAATTGGTTTGGCACAGCTTGCCCAGGCGCTGCTTTATAAATAGTGAACACAAACAACGGCGGACCAGACAGAGGATGATGCGTATTTTAGTAGAATTGCTTATTATAGTAACAATTCGCCGTAAGCAGCGGTCCTGTTCGATTTGCGGTGTGACGCGATCCGGGAAGATGGGCCGTGCCGTTTGGCGGAACGCGCGAAGGCTTCGCCTCAGGGTTTTTCGAGGGACAGCACGGGCAATCTGGCGTTCAGACGCGCCATCGCCTCCTCGGTGATATCCAGTTGGGGATTCTGAAGCACCACAGATCCGGCGGTGATAACGAGGTCGAGCCCGCGTTCGACAGCGATCTCCTGCACCACATCGATCAGGGATTTCTGGACTTCGCGTATGCCCCGATCCAGGAGGTCCTTGAGCGTCTTGTTGTGGTTCTGGATGTCGCGATTCAGGTTTGCGACCTGCTTGGCCAGTTCCTGGCTCTTTTGGGCGAATATCTCGCTCGACAGAATCGTGCGCTGTCGCTTCAATTCCTTGTCTGTCTCCAGCAAGGCCTTCTCCCTGGCGCGAAACTGGTCCTGCACCGCGGCCCGCTGCTTGTCGATTTCACGGCGAAACGTCTTCGCCGCGGCGGATTCGCGATAGATTCGCTGGACATCGATCGCGGCGATCCGAGCTTTTTCCACCTGTCCCAAGGCCGGGGAGCCGCTCGGCAGCCAAGCCAGCAACACCAGCACGGCAACCGCGCCACGGGTCACGGCTCGTAGTCTCCCGTGGCTCGTGCTTCCCACTCCTGCCCGGAAAGCGTTACCGAGGCGGTCGGTTGCGGTCCGCGAGTGTCTGCCATATCGACTTCACAATAACACGGCGGAGTGTTTCGCACAGAACTCTCGTCGTCGATGATCTACGCGGCCTTCGGTCCGAGATCGCGAGCGACAAGCGATGCTGGTGCCGGCTATCCCGGTCGTGATCACGGATGTCGATACCTTACGATTCGGTCTTGTCGTTTTCGGACCAGGCGGCCGGGCCCCCGGATCCGCGGCGGGACCGACCCGGGTCACGTCGGTATATTCGGCCATCCTCCAGCGGGAACGCCGTCGGCTGTTCAGCCTTTCTTGAAGAATCCAAACAGCCCGCTCTTGGAGGCTTTTCCAGCCTTGGCCGACCCGCTCGAGCCCAACCTTCGCCTGGCCCTCTCAGCCGACTTCTGCCTTTCTTCCTCGGCACTGCCCTTGGCGGGTGCCCCGGTTTCGAACTCGCTTTCGATGGGTTCGGTGGCCGCCGCTTGTACGGGCAGTGGCTCTACAGGCGCGGTCTCGAGCGGGACGGGTACTTCGGTCGGTACCTCGCCGTCGTTCAGCAAGCGTCTTGCGGTCTCCCGCACGCTATCGGCCGCCTGCCGCCGGCCGCGTGTGCGGTCCGGGAACTTGGTCTCCTGCACCCTGCGCTTGGCCCTTTCACGCGCCCGTTGCTTTGCCTCCTCGGCCTCGCGCATCCTCTGATCCGCGCCGGTGGAGGCGCCGCCGTGCAGTTTGGCCTTCGCCCGCTCCGCGGCGCGGCGCTTGGCGTCCTCGGCCTTGTCGCCCTTCTCCGCCGTTAGCTTGCGGCGGCGTGCCTCGACCTTGAGCTTGGCTTGTTCGGCGGCGGCGCGCCGTTCTTCCTGGGCCTTTTGCCTGGCGCGTTCGGTGGCCCGTCTTCGCTCCTCTTCGGCCTTGAGTCGGGCCTCTTCCGCGGCCTTGCGCTTTTCAAGCTTCGCCCTGCGCTTGGCCTCCTCGGCGGCGCGCTGCTTCTCTTCGGCCGCGCGGATCCGCTCTTCCTCGGCGGCCTGGAGCACCTCCTCCTCGGTCTGGCGTCTGACCTCCTCGGTGGCGCGGCGCAGTTCTTCCTGCGCCTTGGCCCTGGCTTCCTCGGCGGCGCGGCGTTTTTCCGCCTCCGTCTGGCGGTGGGCTTCCTCCGCCGCCTTTCCCAGTTCTGCCTCGAGCTTCCGCTTGGCCCCCTCGGCGGCCCGCCGGAGCTCGTCCTCGGCCTTGTGCTTGGCATCCTCGGCGGCCAGGCGTTGTTCGCCCTCGGCCTTGAGCCTGGCCTCCAGGGCGGCCAGGCGTTGTTCGCCCTCGGCCTTCCATCTGGCCTCTGCCTCCGCCAGGCGTCGGGTTTCCTCTTGAGCGATGCGCTTTTCGGCCTCGGCCAGCCGCCTGGTCTCCTCCTCCGCCAGGCGTTTCTTGGCTCCGGCAAGGCGCTCGGCTTGTTCACTTGCGAGGCGCTTTTCCTCTTCGGCCAGGCGGGCGGCCTCCTCGGCGGCCAAACGCTTTTCTTCCTCGGCGACGCGCTTGGCTTCCGCCTCCCGGAGGCGCTGCTCGACCTCGGCCATCTGTTTGGCTTCCGCCTCGGCCAATCGGGCCTCGAGCTCGGCCTGGTACTTGGCTTCCATTTCCGCCAGGCGCCGTTCCTCTTCGGCCTTCCACTTGGCCCTCTCCGTGGCCAGCCGTTGCTCCGCGTCGGCCGTTCCGCCGGTGGTATCCCCGTCGTCGTCACGTGGACTCCGCGAGGTCAGGCGGGTGGCTTCTTCGACCGCGCGGCGCTTCTCCTCCTCGGCCTCGCGCCGCGCCTCTTCGACCGCGCGGCGCTTCTCCTCCGCGGCCTCGCGCTTGACGTGCTCGATCGCCTGGCGCTTTTCCTCCTCGGCGCGGTTCTTGGCTTCCAGTTCCGTATCGCCCTTGCCGACCGAGGCCAGGCGCTTGGCCTCTATTTCAGTCAGGCGCGATTGTATCGTGGAGCGCCACTTGGCTTCCGTTTCGGCCTTCCACTTTGATTCCGCCGCGATCAGGCGCCGCTCTTCCTCGGCGCGCCACTTCGCCTCCATATCCGCCAAGAGCCGTTCGGCCTTATCCTCGGGAACCTCTATGGCCGTATCGACCGCGGACGGCAGTTCGCGGGCCGGCGCCTGCGCCCCGTCGCCGCCGTTGGCCGGGACCGTGATATCGAAGAGGGCTTCCGTTGTCGCCACACCATAGCCGTCGGTGTCGATGCTGATGACCCGGACGGTCAGGGTGTATTCGTCCTCGCCCGAATCGGGTGGCGTGAATTCGAGCTTCGTGAGATGGATCGGGGTGAGCGACCAGGTGCCGTCCCAATTGTTCTTGCCGGTGGAGAGCTGAGCGCCTTCGGGAACGTTTTCGATGATGATCGAGATGTTGGACATCAAGTCGATGCCGTCGAGGCGGCTGAGGATATCGAGCTGCACCGGCCCGCGGTTTCGGCTTTGGCCGGTCGCCGATGGGGCGCCCGCTTTCGCGGCGCCTCCACCCGACCGGCGGAGATCGTCCCCCGGCGCGTTGGCGCTCGGGCCATACAAGCCGCGGGAGGCCGCGTTCTCGCCAATGTGGTCAGCCAATCCAGTCCTCTCCCTGTGGGTTCGAGCCACTTTGTCGTGGATTGCCAGCTGGTACCAGCGGGGCAGTGCAGCCTGTCACACCGCAGTGTGTCACCGCAGTGTCACACCGCAGGGATTCTCACGGTTATTGGTGAATTAATAGTTGCCGGAAGGCGCGAAAAATCCGATCGATCGGGGTTAAGGAATCCTTCACCGAGATACGACCGAAAACGACCCGCCGGAGGGGATCTATTCCGGCGGATCGCAAGACTCCACTCACCACGGACACTGTCACGTGGCGAGTAACCGGTACGTCGTACAGGTCAAGAACGTATCCGGTTAACTGGTCTTCGCCCAAACCGACCCCCGACAACCGGGAATCTTCAGTGCTCCTTGGTCGCGATCGAGCGAATCAGAGCGAACACGTGCTTGCGTAAGTCCGGCTGTTCGATCTGGTAGTAGGCCCTGACCAATTCGAGGGTTTCCCTTCTCGACATCGGATCTTCGGCCCTCTCGCCTGCGCGCGTCGGCACGGCGGCTCGAACCGGGCTGTCGGAGCCGTCGGCAAAACCGGGTTCGATGAGTTCCTCGAAGAAATAGGTTATCGGCACCTCGAGCACATGGGCGAGGTGCACCAAGCGGCCGACACTGATTCGATCGATGCCGCGTTCGTATTTCTGGATCTGCTGAAAGCTCAGATCCAGGGATTCTCCCAAGCGTGTCTGGCTTAGGCCTAGTAGAATCCGTCTTTCACGCAGTCGACTACCAACATGTGAATCGACATACGCTGTTCTTGAGTCTCGCCGACTACCCATGATAACGCTCTGCTCCATTTCCAATTGGTCTACGGAAAAGCCACCCCAAAGACTTGGATTCACTCTGGCAAGAATTTCTACTTCTAATTGAATTCCGCATCTTGTCAGAGACGACTAAAAGCATACCTACTTCAACGGTAAAGTCTATCATAAACTTCAACTAGTTTATTCTACTCCGAGGCGAAAGGCCCGGGGCTTGCTTTGTCATGGACTATTCATCATAGAATCCCTTAGTATGAACTTCGGAACAAAGGGATAGAAGCATTGTCGGTAGCCTGGCGGCAACAAAGAAAAGAATGGATAGCCGGTGAAACGATATCGGGTTCCGATGAGCTCACGCGGAATGGGGCCCGACGGGTTCGCTGAGTCGGTTCGTTTGATGGAGGGATAGAGAACTGGTCGCTAACCAGTCGAACGGCGAACCATTCGACGGCGAGCGCAAGTTCGTAACGGTCCTGTTCGCCGATATTGCGCAGTCTTCCCGCTTGATCGTGGACCGCGACCCGGAGGATGCCGACGAGCGTCTCCTCGGCGTACTGCAGATCATGATCGACGCGGTTCACCGTTTTGGCGGTACGGTGAACCAAGTGCTCGGCGACGGCATCATGGCCTTGTTCGGGGTTCCGCGTGCTCAGGAGGACCACGCGCTGAGAGCGTGTCTCGCCGCCGAAGCAATCCATGCCATGACCCGTCAGCACGAGGCGAGCCAGCCGTTCTCGGGAGGCGTCGTCGAGGTCAGGGTAGGGTTGGGTTCGGGCGAACTGGTGGTAAAGACGGCACGACATGAGCTCGACCTCAAGTATCGTGCGACCGGCGAAGCCGTCTATCTGGCGCAGCGCATGGAAAGCGCCGCACCGCCCGGTACGAGTTTGTTGGGCCGGACGACCCTGAACCTGGTCGGTGAGCAGGTGCGGGCGCTGCCCTTCGGCGCGGTGCGCTTGAAGGCGGATTCCGATCCGGTCGAAGCTTTCGAACTTTCAGAGGTCAATCTCGATCACAGGAGTTCCCAGAGCCTTTCGCAGGGAGGCTCGACCTCCTTCACCGGCAGGACCCGCGATCTCAACGACTTGCTTGGCGATCTCGACGGCGCCACCGCCGGGACCGGACGCACCGTGGTGCTCGTTGGCGACGCCGGTGTCGGCAAATCGAGGCTGCTCCACGAGTTCCTCGAGGGAGTCGGGGACCGAGGCTGTTCTCTCGTGACCTGCGATCTGCTGCCTTCGTGTTTCGTGCGGCCGCTCTACGCCTCGGCACGAATCATCAAGAGCCTGCTGCCGCGCCAAACGGAGCAGGGCGGTCAAAATCTTCGTGACGCCGTCAGTGACTGGCTCGACACGCTGGGACTCAATGACCGCAATGCTCTACCGGCGATCATGGAAATCCTCGGCATGCCGGCACGGGATTCGGTTTGGGCGGGGCTGGAGCCGCCGGAACGGCTCCAGGTCGTAGTCCAAACCGTGGGCCGGGTCGTTTGCGAGACGAGTCGAAGCAGGCCCCTGGTGCTCGTCTTCGAGGATTTTCATTGGGCGGACTCGGAAACGCGGATGCTGGTGGACGAGTTGGCCGGCATGATCGCTTCGTGCAGGGTGTTGATGGTCGTGACCTGCCGAAGTCATCACGAGAAGGCCTGGGCGTCATGGCCGGATACAGCCGAGCGCGAAATTCGGCCGCTGTCGCGGAGACAGACCTGGGCTCTGCTCGAGGCTCTGCTAGGGGTGGATCCGGAGCTCGAGGAATTGAAGCAGCTCTTGGCGGACAAGACGCAGGGCAACCCGTTCTTTCTCGAGGAATGCGTGCGCGCGTTCGAGGAAGCGGGCAGCTTGGCCGGCGCTCCAGGGAGCTATCGCTTGGTGGTGCCGGTGGCCGAGCTCGAGATACCGGTCACCGTGCACGGCGCCTTGGCGGCGCGAGTCGATTCGCTTTCCCCGTCCGAAAGGGCGACGCTGCTTTGCGCTTCGGTGATCGGACAACGGGTCGACGTCAGTCTGTTGCGGGAACTGTGCCCGCAGCCGCGCGAGGAACTGCTGGCGCGGCTCAGCCGATTGCAGCAGGCGGGGTTCCTGGAGCGGACCCGAATCATACCGAACCTGGAATACAGCTTCCGCCACGCCCTGATCCACGACGTGGCCTACAATACCCTGCTCAAACGCAAACGCCGGGAGTTGCACGCGCGGGTGATGGCAGCGATCGAAAGGCGACCGGCGGCGTTGCTTCCCTACAAGGTCGAGTTGGTCGCCCACCATGCCTTTCGCGCGGAAGACTGGCCCAAGGCGTTCGCCTACTGCCG
>CAMYKD010000121.1 GCA_947258885.1 uncultured Kiloniellales bacterium
TTGTTGGAGGCTGGGAGGTCAGAGGTCGCTCGAGACGGACATCATTCGGCCAAATTCCTCATGGAGCATTACTATCCGATCGGCACTAATCGCCCGGCCTGGACACGGATCGGAACAGGGTTGTCATGCCGTCAACTCGGACCACGATATTGGTGACCCTTGGCGTTGCTGTACTCTTCGGTGCCTGGTGGGTCACCTACGCCAGGCCGATCGTGTTCTGCAGGTTCCTGCAAGAAGACGCGATGGATCTTGCGTTCTGCGGCACCTACTACAGGCTCAGAAGCTACGAAGCACAGCCGGAAGCCGCGCTTGACTGGCTGCTAACCAACCATGGGGCAGCGCCCAGCCATCAGGTAATGCTCACTCTCTTGGACTGGGTGGACGAGGGTCCGGACGGCTTCATCGATATCCTGTCTCGCTTCGAAGACGAGGACGCAGCCGTTTTCATTCGGCGTTTTGCCTTCGCAATTACCGATTCCAGTGAATCGGAGCGCTTCATGCGGCTGTTCATGCCCCGTAGAGGCGAAAACGATCGCTTGCGGAAGATCTTGGAACGGCTCGAGGGGGCGGCTGATGGGTGACATCTTCTCGCGCGGATGCGAAATGCCGACGAAGCAGACGGTTCTCGCAATCCTGCTCGGCATCATCCCTTTCGGCGCGGCCGCCGAACAGGACGAATTCTGCGGGGAAATCACCCATGTAGAATCCTACGAGACCGTTGCCGGTGGTCTGAGCCTCAGTTTCCCAAGACATCTCGAGATACATGTCGACGGCGAACTGATCTTTGCGGACGAAGGATCTTCGGAATGGGTGTATCCGCGTAACGGCTTGTCGATTGCCGAGACACGCGAACATGTTCTGATCGAAGCCTACGCTCAGGACTGCATCGATCTGCTTTTCAGGCGGCTCTTCGTGGTTTCCAGCTCAGGCGATCTGATTCTTTCCCAGCCGATTTGGACAAGCCACTGGAATGATGCCTTCTTCTACGAAGGCAGCAACCTCGTCTATTGGAGCGCCTGGTTCTGCCATCGGGAGAACAAGGAGGTCTCATCCGAGAACAGCTACGTCTACCTTTGGCCCGGACGCGGAGAGTTTCAAAAGCAAATCCGGCCTTATGAAGCCCTGTGTTCAAGTGAGAATGCCCAGCGGATCTTGCGCAACAGGAACAGGTTTCGTGATTTGTCGCCGAAGCGGCCGAAGGACGGTACCGAGAATTGACAGAGCCAAAGAGAAGGGCTCGAAGAGAAGGGGTCAGAGAAGGGGTCGGGTCTTGTTTTAAGTAGTTTTATGCCCCGGCGGCCGTCCGTCGATTCCTCGCTCCGGCACGCGAACGCTTGGCTCGATCCGGCCCGCCGAACTGGCCTACTGTCTCGCACGCGCAGAGCTGTTGTGCTCGGGGAGAGGCCCGGGGAGAGCGTGAACAAAAAACATTAAAGCAGGACCTGACCCCTTCGTCGCTGACCCCTTCGTCTCTGACCCCTTCGTCTAGCTGCCGTCGAGGCCCATTTGCCAGAAGTCGGCCTCGAGGCGGCAAGCCGTGGCGAAGGTCTCGGTCAGGGTGGACCAGCGGGGCGAGGCCGCGTGGGCATCGCCGATCGTCCGGCCCGCGACGTCGTCGATCAGCGTTCCGACCGTGGCGCAGACGCATTGGTAGTCCTCGCCGGCATAGGTCGATATCCAGTCGTGGTAGGGATGGCCGGGCGGCGGGCCGTCGGTTTGCTCGGCCAGGCGCCGGCCGATCTCGCCATAGCCGAAGACGCAGGGCGCCAGGGCGACCAGGAGGTCCAGGAGGTCGCCCTTCAGCCCCATGTCCATGACGAAGCGCGTATAGGCCAGGTTGGCCGGCGATTCCGTCGTGGCCGCCAGGTCCGGCTCGCTGATGCCTTCTTGGGCGCAGGTCGCGATGTGCAGCTTCATCTCCTCGTCGATCAGGGCGTGGACCGTGCCGGCGGCGATGCGCATCTCGGCGATCCGGTCGGACTTCACCACGGCCAGCGCCCAGGCGCGCGCGAAGTGGATCAGGAAGACGTAGTCCTGGCGCAGGTAGTGGAGGAAGGCCGGTTTCGGCAGCGTCCCGGCGCCGAGCTGCTGCACGAAGGGATGATGCGTGTAGGACTCCCACGCGGCCTGGCGCGCCGCTATCAGGTCGGTGACCAGCCGGCTGCGGTGATCGGGCATGCGCGTCCTCCAGCCGTGAGACCCATCGCTTATAGCAGAGGAACGGCGAGCAACGATCCCCGAAATCAATGGGCGCGCGGGGCGACGTATCACGCGGTGGCCGACCGTGCTGACCCGAAAGGGGTCGTCCGCCGCGCCGCGGCCCGTGGCGGCCGAAGAGAAGCGGCCGTAAAAAACATTAAAACAGGTCCTGACCCCTTATCCTAAAACAGGTCCTGACCCCTTATTTGACCTCCTATTCTCCAAGCGACGACCCGGCCCCGCCGTTTGTGGCATCGCACTTGACCTCGATCATTGCGGGGTCGGCGCCGCTGCCGGTCTCATGGCGTGGGGTCGGGCCCCGGGGCGGCAGCCCTTGCGCTGGCCGGCTTTATCGTCGACCCTTGGCATCAAGGCGGCCGGGCCTTGGCCGGGATCGCTACGTAGAACAACGAAGCAGCAGGTGAGGACGCAATGAGCAAACCCCGGGTGATCGTGACGCGGCGCTGGCCGCAGGAGGTCGAGGCGCGGCTCGCCGAGCATTTCGACGTCGAGCTGAACCGCGAGGACCTGCCACTCGACCAGGACGCCCTGAAGGCGGCTTTTTCCGCCGCGGACGCCGTGTTCCCCACGGTGACCGATGCGATCGACGCCGAGGTGCTCGCGGCCGAGCCGCTGCGCGCGCGCCTGATCGGCAACTTCGGTGTCGGCTTCAACAACATCGACCTCGACGCCGCCAAGGCGCGCGGGCTGACGGTCACAAACACGCCCGAGGTGCTGACCGATGCGACCGCCGATCTGGCGATGGCGCTCTTGCTCTGCGTCGCGCGGCGCGTCGGCGAGGGCGAGCGGCACCTGCGCGACGGCGCCTGGACCGGCTGGCGGCCGACCCACATGATGGGTACCCAGGTGACGGGCAAGACCCTGGGGCTGATCGGCTTGGGGCGCATCGGTCAAGCCATGGCGCGGCGCGCGCATCGCGGATTCGACATGCGGGTGCTGTTCTTCGACCCCTTCCCGCCGGCCCGCGAGGTGGTGCGGGAGCTCGGCGCGGAACGGCGCGAGACCGTGGAGGCCGTGCTCGAGGACTCCGACTTCGTCTCCCTCCACTGCCCGGCGACCCCCGAGAACCGCCATCTCATGAACGCCCAGCGTCTGCGCGGCATGAAGCCCGGCGCGTTCCTGATCAACACCGCCCGCGGCGACGTCGTTGAGGAGGCCGCCTTGAACGATGCCCTGGGCGACGGGCTGATCGCCGGCGCCGGGCTCGACGTCTTCGAGCGGGAGCCCGAGGTGCTGCCGGCTCTGATCGCGCGGGAGAACGTGGTGCTTCTGCCGCACCTCGGCAGCGCCACGCGCGAGACGCGGGTCGCCATGGGCCTCAAGGTGCTGGAGAACGCCGTCGCGTTCTTCGGCGGCGCCGAGCCGCCCAATCGGGTCGCCTAGACCGGCGCGGAACGATCATCGAAGAGGAGGCAAGAATGACAACGCCAAGCGAGGCCGCGGGCAGCGACTTCCATGATCCCTCGAATCTGGCCACGTTCTTCGCGGCGACGCTCGCTGAAACGGACCCCGAGCTGGCCCGGAGCATCGAGGCGGAACTGCATCGCCAACGGCACAAGATCGAGCTGATCGCCTCGGAGAACATCGTCTCGCGGGCGGTGCTCGACGCTCAGGGCTCGGTGTTGACCAACAAGTACGCCGAAGGCTACCCGGGCCGGCGCTACTACGGCGGCTGCGAGCACGTCGATATCGCCGAGCAACTGGCGATCGACCGCGCCAAGCAGCTGTTCGGCTGCGCCTACGCCAACGTCCAGCCCCATTCCGGCGCCCAGGCCAACCAGTGCGTGCTGCTCGCGCTCTGCAAGCCGGGCGATACGATCCTGGGCATGTCGCTCGCCGCCGGCGGGCACTTGACCCACGGCGCGGCGCCGAACCTGTCGGGCAAGTGGTTCGAGGCGGTCCAGTACGGCGTCAGCCGCGACGACGCCCAGATCGATTTCGACGAGGTCGAGACCCTGGCGCGGGCGCACCGTCCGAAGCTGATCATCGCCGGCGGCTCCGCCTATCCGCGCGTGATCGATTTCGCGCGGTTCCGGGCGATCGCCGACGAGGTCGGCGCATTCTTCCACGTCGACATGGCGCACTTCGCGGGCCTGGTGGCAGCCGGCGTGCATCCCAGCCCGCTGCCCCATGCGCACGTCGTGACCACGACCACCCACAAGACCCTGCGCGGCCCGCGCGGCGGGCTGATCCTGTCGAACGACGAGGCGCTCGGCCGGAAGATCAACTCGGCCGCCTTCCCCGGCCTCCAGGGCGGGCCGCTGATGCACATTATCGCCAGCAAGGCCGCGGCCTTCCGCGAGGCGCTGGAGCCGTCGTTCAAGTCCTATGCCCGGCAGGTCGTCGACAACGCCAAGACCCTCGCCGCGACCCTGCTGGAGAATGGCTTCGACATCGTCTCCGGCGGCACGGACACGCATCTCATGCTGGTCGACCTGCGCTCCAAGGGGCTGACCGGCAAGGCCGCGGAGGAGAGCCTGGATCGGGCCGGCATCACCTGCAACAAGAACGGCGTGCCGTTCGATCCCGAGAAGCCGACCGTGACCTCGGGCATCCGCCTCGGCTCGCCGGCGGCCACGACGCGGGGCTTCGGCGCGGCCGAGTTCCGGCAGGTGGGCGCGCTCATGACCAGGGTTCTGGACGCGCTGGCCCAGAGCCCCGAGGACAACGGCGCCGCCGAGCAGGAGGTCCAGGCCAAGGTCGAGGCGCTGTGCCGCCGCTTCCCGATCTACCCGGGGATGGTCATCTGAGCGGTCGTGGAGTCGCCATCTGGGCCAACTTGTAGTAGCGTTATGCATCGGGGTGAGCGCTGTCCGTTCGTCGCTCGATCCCGCAACCGACTCGAGGGAGGATCGCCATGAGACGCACGACCGGCCGCAATTTCCTGTTCGTTCCGGGGCCGACGAACATTCCCGACCGGGTACAGCGCGCCATGATCGTCGCGATGGAGGACCACCGCTCCTCGAGGTTCCCGGACCTTTCGACGAGCGTGTTGAGCGACCTGAAGCGGGTGTTCAAGACCGAGGATGGGCAGGTCTTCATCTTCCCCTCCTCGGGCACCGGCGCCTGGGAGGCGGCGCTCACCAACACCCTCTCGCCGGGAGACAAGGTCCTCGCGTCGAGCTTCGGCCAGTTCAGCCACCTGTGGGTCGACATGGCCCAGCGTCTCGGCTTCGACGTGGTGGTTCAGGAGGTCGAGTGGGGCGAGGGCGTGCCGCTCGAGTGGACCGAAGAGCTGCTGCGCGCCGACCCCAAGCACGAGATCAAGGCGATCCTCGCCTGTCACAACGAAACCGCGACCGGCGTGACCAGCGACATCGGGGGGCTGCGCCGGGTGATGGACGAGGTCGGCCACCCGGCCCTGCTCTGCGTGGACGCGGTGAGCTCGCTCGCCAGCATCGACTTCCGCATGGACGAATGGCGCGTCGACCTCGCCGTCAGCGGCTCGCAGAAGGGACTAATGCTGCCGGCCGGGCTCGGCATCCTGGCGGTCAGCCCGAAGGCCCTGGAGGCGACGAAGACCGCCGAATCGAGGCGCTGCTACTTCGATCTCGCCGACATGATTGCCGCCAACGCGAGCGGTTACTTTCCCTACACGCCGGCGCTGCCCATGCTCTACGGCCTGCGCGAGGCCCTCGACATCATCTTCGAGGAGGGACTCGAGGAGATCTTCTCGCGCCACCGCTATCTCGCCGAGGGGGTGCGCGCCGCGGCCACCGAGGGCTGGGGGCTGTCGCTCTGCGCCAAGGAGCCGAAGTGGTACTCCGACACCGTGAGCGCGGTGACGGTGCCGGAGGGGATCAACGGCGCCCATGTCATCGACGTGGCGTTCCGGCGCTACAACCTCGCGCTCGGCGCGGGCCTCTCCAAGGTCGCCGGCAAGCTGTTCCGCATCGGCCACCTGGGCGACCTCAACGAGCTCATGCTGATGGGCGCCATCGCCGGCGCGGAGATGGCGATGCTCGATGTCGGCGTCGACGTGCGCCCGGGCAGCGGCGTTGCCGCGGCCTCGACCTATTGGCGCAGAAATGACCCGGTTCCCAAGCGCAGGGTCTCCAAGGAAGAACAGTTCTACGAGGCCCACTCGACCGGGTCGGTTCAGGGCTGACCGCCCTGCCGGGCCAGGAAGTGGGCCAGGGCTTCGATCTCTGCGTCCGTGGCGCCGCGCATGACGTCGATCATCGTCGTGTCGGCGCCGCCGCGGGACTCGTCGCGGTAGGCGGCGAGTGCCATCGCCAGGTAGTCCTCGCGCTGGCCGGCCAGCCTCGGGATCTGCTGGCGGCCGGCGAAGTCGCGGAGGTGGCAGGTACCGCAGCGTCCGGCTTTCGCCAGCTCGCGGCCCAGGGCGAGCAGGGCGGGGTCGCCGGCCTCGGGGGCCGCGCGGGGCGGCAGGGCGGCGTAGTGGGCGGCCAGGGCGATCACGGTCGGGTCGTCGAGGCCTTTTACCTGCGGGGCCATGGCCTCGGAGCGCCTGAGGCGCTCGCGGAACAGGATCAACTGGGTCTCGAGGAAGGTCGCGGGCTGCCCGGCCAGCGACGGCACGTCGGGCATGACCGAATTGCCGTCGGCGCCGTGGCATTGGGCGCAGCCCTCGAGCAGCTCTTCCAGCGCCGGCCCGCCGGCGGGTGTCCCGGCACCCGCGGGCGGCGCCGCGGCCAGCAGGACCGCCAGGGCGAGAACGCCCGCGGCGGCCCTTCGCTTCGATGCGATCGCGCGGTCCGGGCCGCGCCGGCGGCGTTCAGCCGCCGTAGGAGACACGGTAGATCGCGCCGTTCTGCTCGTCGGCGACCAGGAGCGCGCCGTCGGGCATGACCAGCACGTCGACCGGACGGCCCCAGAAGCTGTTCTCGCCGGTGTCGAGGAAGCCGGTCATGAAGGGCGAGACCGAGGCGCTGGTGCCGGCCGAGTTGAGCTTGGCCAGCACGACGTCGAAGCCGAGGTTGCTGGTGCGGTTCCACGAGCCGCGCCGGGCGACGAAGATCTGGTCCTTGTACTCGTCCGGGAACATGGCGCCGGTGTAGAAGCGCATGCCGAGCGGCGCCGTATGCGGCCCCATGAGCGCAGCCGGCAGCGTGACGCCGTCGCAGGCGCCGGGCTTGCCGAACTCGGGATCCAGGATGCCGTTGGCGTGGCAGGCCGGGAAGCCGAAGTTCTCGCCCAGCTTGGAGACGCGGTTCAGCTCGCAGTCGGGCCCGTGCTCGCTCATCCAGTCGCGGTCGTTGTCGGTGAACCACAGCTCGCCGGTCTTGGGATGGAAGTCGAAGCCGACCGAGTTGCGCACGCCGCGGGCGACGATCTCCTTGCCCGAGCCGTCGGGATTGTAGCGCCGGATGTTGGCGTGCACGTCGGCATCGACCGCGCAGTTGTTGCAGGGCGCGCCGACCGGGACGTAGAGCTTGCCGTCCGGGCCGAAGGCCAGGAACTTCCAGCCGTGGTGCTTGTCGGGCGGCAGGTCGAAGGCGTTGGTCAGGTCGACGGGCGCCGGCACCTTGGGCAGGGTGTCCTCGATGCCGTCGAAGCGCATAACCTGGTTGATCGCCGCCACGTAGAGGCTGCCGTCGCGGAAGGCGACGCCGTTGGGCTGATAGTGGCCCTCGGTGACGATCTGGTGCTCGCGCGTCGTGCCCTTGTCGGTCACGGCGTAGACCCGGCCGATGCCGCGGGTGCCGACGAAGATCGTGCCCTTGTCGCCGCGCGTCATCATGCGCGCGCCGGGCATGCCGTGGGCCCAGATCTCGGCCTTGAAGCCGGGCGGCAGCTGGATCTGGTCGAGCGGGATCTGGTCGGGCGGCGTAACGGTCATCTTGCCGGGATGGGGCGCGAGCGGCGAGTTCTCGAGCTCGGCCGGACGCCCCTGCGCCCATCCGGGCACTTTCTTTTCCTGGGCCAAGGCGCCCTCGGCGCCGAGAAGAGCGAAAAGGGCCGTGGCCGCGATCGCGGGCCGGGCCCAAGAAAGGCGAGTGCGGTTTACGTGCATGGTGGTGTTTCCCCGTTGCTTCCTTGTTGTTGGTTCCCGGTCGCGGAGACCCCGGGTGGCCCGGGGAGTCCGCGCGGTTTCTCAGGGAAACGGGCCCGACCTGCGACGGTCGATCCACTGCCAACTTCCCCAAGTGCAACCCATGATGATGCAGATCTCTGCGGCGCGCAAGTCTGGGGCTTTCGGGGCGGCTCCCTTGGCGGATTCCCTCGCGGCAGACCGAGCGCACGATTTCCGCTATAGTGGTCGGGATCGGAGCTGCACGCAGGGGAGGAGCGTCATGGCACTCGCGAAAATCCGCCGGCTCGTCACTGTCGTCGACGAGACCCACAAGGAGATGGGCCGGGAGATCGCGCCGCCGACCCGGCGGGCCGCCGCCGTGGCGGTGATCGAGAACCCCTTCGCCGGGGCCTACCAGGAGGACCTGGAGGCGTTGATGGCGGTCGGCGAGGAGCTGGGCGGCCTCTTGGGCCAGCGCGCGGTAGCGGCGCTCGGCATCCAGCCGCACCAAGCCGAGAGCTACGGCAAGGCGGCCATCGTCGGCGAGAACGGCGAGCTGGAGCACGCCGCGGCGATCCTCCACCCGCGCCTCGGCAAGCCCCTGCGTAACGCGGTCGAGAAGGGCGCGGCGCTGGTGCCCTCGGCCAAGAAGATGGGCGGGCCGGGCACGCCGCTCGACGTGCCGCTCGGCCACAAGGACGCGGCCTATGTGCGCAGCCACTTCGACGCCCTGGAGGTGCGCGTCGCCGACGCGCCGCGCGCCGACGAGATCCTGGTCGCCGTCGCGGTCACCGACAGCGGCCGCCCGCTACCCCGCGTCGGCGGCCTCACCAAGGACGAGGCCAAGGGGGACGATGGGTTGAGGTAGGGGGCGGCTTGGTGTGGCGGCCCTCGCCCTTCGACAGGCTCAGGACGAGGGACTCAGGCTGGGGGAGCGGCTCGGAACGACGCCCTCATGCCGAGCTTATCGAAGCATGAGGGCGGGCCGGCAAATGCCAAGAACGGAGCACGAAATGAGCGGCATGCGCCCCTCACTATTGGTGGTCGCGTTCATGCTCAGCGGCTGCGTCTCGCATTATCCGACAGACCTTAGTCTCGTCTCTGTCCAGGCCGTGAATGAGCGGGATCAGATGGAGTTGGACAGTGCCTTCCAGAGTGCTCTCACCTCTCCACACTACGTCATGAGATACAAAGTCAATCTGAGAAAAAGCACAGGAAACGATTCGCTAACACAAAAAGACCTGGACGATTATTATTCAATGATATCGAAATGGGGGGAATATGTTTATGAATCTGAAAGCCATAAAACAGCCATTAAACACTGGAGGAATGAGAGATTGGACGAACTGATTCTAAGAATCGAGTTTCAAAGCAAAGAGAACTTGCAGGAATATGTAAGGGGTCATCACTATCACTTGGGTGCACGCGCCTATTTCTGCGAGCGGCGCGATGGATTTCACGACCTGTGGGGGTCATGGGACGTCTTTTGGCGGGGCTTCAATTTGAGCAAGTTGTTTCTTGACACGATCCCGCGGGTTAGCGAGACGCATCCGATGACTTACTATGTTTTTGTGGATGCCAGGTTGGACAGACCAAAGTCGGTCGATGCATACGGACGCCCATTTCCCACGCCCTACGATCTCCGTAAGACGGCTGAGGATGTTTGTCTTCAGGTTAAGGGCGGCGTATTCGGCTTTGGGTATAAGTCGAACGTCGTCAAGATTCCAAGACAAGCGATAGCCGAGGCCTTTAAGACACTGCCTCCGCCCTTTGACACAACCACCGTGCCGGGAGCGGTTACCCAGACCAAGCCTGAGTGCCTAGAAGAAGGTTCGAGTTCTCCAAGCCAGAGTACGGCCGTCCCGAATGGTCCACCTGTACCCCCTTTTTACTCAATTCGATCTGATTGTCGGTCCGGTGTCCGAGATCCAGCGGCCGGGGATTAGGGCGAGATCGGCGCAATTGATTTATCCGGGATCCTCTGACGCCGATCTCATCTACTCCCACACCTTCGCCCTCTCCTCGAAGTCGGCGCGCTGCGGGTTGACGAGGCAGAAGCGGTGGCCGCTGGGGGCCTCCATGACCCACCAGCGCTTGATCTTGGCGATGCGCCTGGCGCCGAGCTTTTCCAACCAGCGCTTGATCTTGGCGATGCGCCTGGCGCCGAGCTTTTCCAGGCGCGCGGCCTCGGCCTCGATGTCGTCGGTCTCGATGTCGAGGTGGACGCGGCTGGGGTGCTCGACCTTCTGCAGCAGCACCTTCATGTCGTCCGGGGCGGTCTCCAGCTCGATGTAGTTCTCGTTCCCGGGGTCGGGCCAGCGCTTGGCCGCGCCGCCGAGCGCCCGGCTCCAGAACTCTGCCTCGCGGTCGAGGTCGTCGGTTTGGCAGTCGATGACGACAACGCCGAGCCTGCTCTTGTGCATGGCGGCCTCCCTGTGTCTGTGCTCAGCCGTCAACAGAATCGCTTCAAAGCCCTCTCTTGCGCCACCACGCATCTGATTTCATTTCCTCTGGAACCCGAGGATCTTCCGGTTCGAGTCCCAGATCCTCCAGCATGCCGAACCATTCGTTGCTCAAGCCCGGAGGAAGCTTTGCACCGCACCACGGGCAATATGCGATCTGTTGTTTTGCGAGGCTTCTATTGTATTCCCACGTCGTCAGAATTCCGTATTCACGATGGCGGTCGTTGTAACTGATCGATACTTCCCCTCCCGCTACATGACGAGTCATTTCGTCGCAGCAGTGGGCATCTTTGATCTTGGACGTCATCTCATCTGGTCCATTAGACCCTTGCTTGCATCCCTGTCGGTGCTCACCCTGTTGTCAGCTCCGGCAGGGCCGTGGCCGGCGGGGTGTTGCGCGAGCGCTGGGCGCGGACGACGCCGTCGATGATCACCATGCCGATGCCGGGCAGGTCGCCGAGACGCACGCTTTCCAAGAGCGTCTTGCCGGCGGTGTGCTGGGCGCGGTCCATGATGACGAAGTCGGCGGCGCGGCCGGGTTCGATAATCCCGCGGTCGAGGTCGCGCATGCGCGCGGTGTTGCCCGTCGCGAAGCAGAACGCGGTCTCGGCCGGGATGTCGCCCAGGCTGGAGAGCAGCGCGATCACGCGCAGGATGCCGAGCGGTTGCACGCCGGAGCCGGCCGGCGAATCGGTGCCCAGGATGACGCGCTCCGGCTGGCCCAGGTCGAAGGCCGCGCGCATGGCGTGAAGCGCGGCCTTCTCGTTGCCGTTGTGCACGATCTCGATGGCACGGCCGCAGGATTCGCAGAGCCGGCCGATCTCGGAGAGCGGCAAAGCGGTGTGGCCGCCGTTGATGTGGCCGATCACGTCGGCGTCGGCCTCGAGCACCACGTCGGCATCGATCAGGCCCGAGCCCGGGATCGAGGGGCCGCCGGTGTGGATCGTGCTTTGGATGCCGTATTTGCGGGCCCAGGCGACCATTTTGCGCGCCTCCTCGCCCTGCTTGACACCGCCCAGGCCGACCTCGCCCAACAGCGTGACCCCGGCCTCGGCGAGGTCCTTGAAGTCCTCCTCCTCCATGCCCTGCTCCAGGACCGGCGCGCCGGCGTGCACCTTGACCCCGGCCGGCGGCAGGTTCGAGAAGGCGCGCTGCGCGGTGACCGCCAGCGCTTTTAACCCGACCACGTCCTTGGGCCGGCCCGGCAGGTGGACCTCGCCGGCCGAGATCATGGTCGTGACGCCGCCGTTCAGGAAGCTGTCGATCCAGTTGAGCTGGCTCTGGCGCGGCGTCCAGTCGCCGAACACCGGATGGACGTGGCTGTCGATCAGGCCGGGC
>CAMYKD010000122.1 GCA_947258885.1 uncultured Kiloniellales bacterium
ACCCAACCGACAAACACAAAACCGTAACCCCGATACTCCACGGCAATACCCGATCCGATAGCCGAATAAATCTTCCCGGATTCGCAAACCTGTGCATCTTTAGAGTCTCAACCTTCGCAATAGTGCGCCCAAAGTTTCTGCCAACCGCATCGCTCCCGCATCACTCTAGGGCTTGGCGCAAGGCCCAGGAGCAGGCCCAGGGGGCCAGCGGCAGGACGCCGAGCAGCAAGGCCCCCAGAAGCAACAGATGGGGCCTCGCGGACAATCCCGCTAGGTCCGCGTCGATCGCCGAGACCGCGAAAATCAACACCGGCACATAGAGCGGCAGCATGAGCAGAGAGAGGAGTACGCCGCCGCGCCGCGCGCCCAGCACGAGCGCCGCGCCGATCGCGCCGACGAGGCTCAGGACCGGCGTTGCCAGGGCCAGGGCGGCGAGCAGCACGGGCATGCCGGCCGCATCCATACGATACAACAGGGCGATCAGCGGGGCCGCGGCGATCAGCGGCAGTCCCGTCGTGCACCAATGGACCGCCACCTTGGCCAGCACGATGAGCTCCAGCGGCGTGGGCGACAGGGCGAGAAGCTCCAGGTTGCCGTCCTCGTAGTCGGTCAGGAACAGCCGCTCAAGCGAGAGCAGGCTGGCCAGAGCCGCCGACACCGTGATGACGCCGGGGGCGATGCGTGCGAGAAGATTGGGCTCCGGGCCGACCGCGAAGGGAAACATGGACGCGCAAAGCACGAAGAACAGGACCACCAGGGTGGCGTCCGAAAGCTGGCGCAGCGCCAGGCGCAGGTCGCGCATCAGAATGCTGAGGAACGTCGTCACCAGGCCAATTCCATTTCCGGGCCACCGATGAAGTCATCGAGCATCAGCTCCTCGCTGTCCTCGACCGGCAGGGGCACGTGGGTTGCCGCCGCTACCCGTCCGCCGTCCGACCGGTGTCGGGCAATCGCCGCGCCCAAGCTGTCCAGGGAGGCGTCGTCCAGGCCCACGCTGGGCTCGTCGAGCAACCAGAGCTCGGCCGGGGAGACGAGCAGCCGGGCCAGCGCCAGGCGCCTCTTCTGTCCGGCGGAAAGCATGCGTCCGGGCACCTTGGCCAGGTGGCTCAAGCCGAAATGTTCGAGCGCCTGTGCCACGTCGGCATTCGGCCGGCCGCGCAGACCGCCCCAGAATGCCAGGTTCTCCGCCGCGCTCAGCACCGGCTTCACCGCATCCAGGTGTCCCAAGTAATGCACCCGGCCCCGGTGCGCCTCGGGATCCTCGGTGACCTTCTCGTCGCCCCAAAAAAGCGCGCCGGCGACCGGCGTCAAGAGCCCCGCCATGATGCGCAGGAGCGTCGACTTGCCGCTGCCGTTCGGGCCGGTCAGCAGCAGGACACCGCCCGCGGGTAGGGCGAAGTCCAGTCCGGTGAAGACCTGCCGCAGGCCGCGGTGGCAGGTCAGGTCACGGCCTTCGAACAGGGTCATTCCGAGCGGTCTTCCGGGACACGGGAGGGACGGCGCAAGGCGGGCTCTCGCGGGGCAGGTCGTTGGGCTGGGCCCGATATATCAGATTGCACAGGGGCCGCCAATCACGACGGCGGCGCTTCAAGGTGTGTTTGTCAAAGGGGAAGGGCGGTCGCCGGGGTCGGGCCGGCAACCGCCCTCAGTTTCCAGCCGTTGGGGGGCTTTGATGAGAGGCCGGCTGGCCACCTCGGACAGAGAGGGGAAGTCTCCGTAATCATCTATATGACGGTGGATTCTGGTCGGACTTGGCCCCAATTGAGGCGAAACTGTGATTTGTGGTTCCGCCCGGGGTAGCTCTCCGAAGGGGGCGCGGTCACTCGTAGCTGCGCAGGTCGTCGATCACCTTGCCGTCGTTCTGCAGCTCGCCGGGCGGGACGAAGCTCACCTCGCCCTTGATCTTGCAGGCCGCCTGGAGCGACTCGGCGATGGCCTCGGCGAGGGCCGTATCGGCCTCCGCCACCTCGCAGACCAGGGTCATCGCGTCGCTCGCGCCGCGTCGCTCGACCTTGAGGCGCGCCCTCAGGATCTCGGGATGGCGGCGCGTCACCTCGGCGATCTGCGTCGGCTGCACGAACATGCCCTTGACCTTTGTCGCCTGGTCGGCGCGGCCCATCCAGCCCCGGAGCCGCATATTGGTGCGGCCACAGGCGCTCGTGCCAGGCAGCACCGCCGAAAGGTCGCCGGTGGCAAAGCGGATCAGCGGATAGTCCGGGTTGAGGGTGGTGACCACCACCTCGCCGACCTCCCCCTCGGGGACGGGATCGCCGGTTCCGGGGCGCACGATCTCGACGACGATCCCTTCGTCGACCACCATGCCCTCGCCGACGGCGCCGCCCGGGCTGATAGTCTCGTAAGCGATCAGACCGAGATCGGCGGTCACGTAGCACTGCAGCGTCGCGACCCCGCGCTGGGCATATTCCTCGCGCAGTGCGGGGAACAGGGCGCCGCCGGAGACCAGCGCCCGGACGATGCTGCCGCAGTCGATGTCTAGCTCCGCGGCCTTGTCGAGCAGCACCTTGAGGAAGTCCGGCGTGCCTGTATAGCCGTTCGGTCGGAAGTGGGCGATCGCCTGGAGTTGCTGCTCCGTGTTGCCGACGCCCGCCGGGATCACCGCGCAGCCCAGCGTGCGCGCGCTGCTGTCTAGGATCCAGCCGCCCGGTGTCAGGTGGTAGGCGAAGCAGTTGTGAATCAGGTCGCCGGCGCGGAAACCCGCGGCATGGAGCGCGCGCTCGGTCCGCCAGAAGCCGCTGCGCGTCGTTTCCAGCTCGTAGATCGGGCCGGGGGAGGCGAAGAGGCGCGCTGCCGGGCCGGCCGCAAGTCCGCCGAAAGGCGGTGCTTCCGTCTGCAGCGCGATCAGGTCCGACTTGCGGATCACCGGGAGTTCCGCCAGGGCCGCGCGGTCGCCGACCGCCGCCGGGTCGATGCCGTCCAGTATGCGCGCCAAACCGGGCGCCGTTTCCTTGGCGTGCGCCAACTGACCCCGCAGCGCGGACATGAGTGCGGCCTCGCGCTCCTCCGGGCCGCGCGCTTCGAGATCGTCGAAGTGGTCCCCGATATCGGTCATGCCAGCCACCGCTTGCGCCGCTTGTAGTGCTTGACGTCGCGGTAGCTCTTGCGCCCGCCCGCCGACAGGCCGAGATAGAATTCCTTGACGTCCTCGTTGCTGCCGAGCGTCTCGGCGTCGCCGTCCATCACCACCCGGCCGTTCTCGAGGATATAGCCGTAGGTCGCGAATTTCAGCGCGATGTTGGTGTTCTGCTCGGCCAGGAGGATCGACACGCCTTCCTGCTGATTCAGGCGCTTGACGATGTCGAAGATCTCTTCCACGAGCTGTGGGGCAAGACCCATCGAGGGCTCATCGAGCAGAATCATCTTGGGACGGCTCATCAGCGCCCGGCCGATCGCCGTCATCTGTTGCTCGCCGCCGGAGGTATAGCCGGCTTGGGCGTTGCGCCGCTCCTTGAGCCGCGGGAAATAGCCGTAGACCATCTGCAGATCCCGATCGATCTCGGCCCGCTTGCCGCCGCGCGTGTAGGCGCCGGTCAAAAGGTTCTCCTCTACGGTCAAATGCTCAAAACAATGGCGGCCTTCCATCACCTGGATGACGCCGCGCTTGACCAGATCGTTGGGGCTCAGGCTGTCGACCCGGGCGCCCTGGAATTCGATCGACCCCTTGGTGACTTCGCCGCGCTCGGTGCGCAGCAGGTTCGAGATCGCCTTCAGGGTCGTGGTCTTGCCGGCGCCGTTGGCACCGAGGAGGGCGACCACGCCCCCCTCGGGCACCTCGAGCGAAACCCCCTTCAACACGAGGATTACGTGGTCGTAGATCACCTCGATGTTGTTGACGGTCAGGAGGGGGGCGCCGGCCACGGCCTCCTTTGCTGCAGCCATCTGCATACAGCTCTCCCTTTCGGCCGTGCCGGCGCGACTCTCAGGCCGTCGGCGTTATCAGTCACTGCCGTCGCACTTGCGCGGCGTGATGCCCTTCTCCTGGGCATAGGCCGCCGCGGCCCGCTCGACCAGAGGACGGACAACGTTGCGCATGGGCTTGATCCAATCGCTGACATAGACCCACTTGCCGCCGTCCCACTGCTGGATGCGTACCGGCCCCATGGTCTCGTGGTCCTCGCAGGTGACCTTCACCGGGTTGGTGAAGTCCTCGAGGCCGAGCGCCTTGAGTCGCGCCGCCGTCAGGTCGAGGTTCTCCAGACCCCAGCGGACCTGCTCGCCGGTCAGGGGCTTGTCGCCGAACTTGCCCATGGCGGTGCGGATCGCCTCGGTGCTGAAGACCGCGTTCACTATGCCGCGGTTGTACAGCACCTCGCCGAAGTTTTTGCCGCCCGCCTTGGCCTTGTCGCCGCCGTAGAGTGTTGCGAGGATGTCTCCATGCAAGGCCCAATCGGCGCCGGCGCCGTGGAAGTTGGCGCCCTTGTAGCCCTTGGCCGCGTCGCCAGCCGGCAGGACGTCCGACTCGGTCGAGGACCACCAGTTGCCGATGAAGTGATCCATCGGATAGTTGACGGCGGCGGCTTCCTTGATCGCCACCTGGTTCATCACGCCCCAGCCCGACATGAAGACCCAGTCCGGCTTCTTGCGCCGGATCTGCAGCCAGGTCGCCTTTTGCTCCTGACCCGGATGGTCGACTGGCAGCATGATCAGCTCGTAACCGAACTTATCGGCAAGGATCTCGAGCGTGGGGTTGGCTTCCTTGCCGTAGGGGCTGTTGTGGAAGACGTGGGCGATCTTCTTGCCCTTCAGGTTGCCCATGCCGCCTTCCTGGTCGCCGATGTACTTGATGACGGCGGAGGCTTGGCTCCAGTAGGTGGTCGGGAAGTTGAAGGTCCACTTGAAGACCCGGCCATCGGCCGCCGCGGTGCGGCCGTATCCCATCGAGTGGACCGGGACCTTGTCGACCCAGGTCTTCTCGATGAGCTGATAGGTGATGCCCGTCGACAGCGGATTGAAAACGGCGGCGCCAGTTGCGCCCTCGCCCTTCAGTTTCTCATAGCACTCGACGCCGACGTCGGTCTTGTAGCCGGTCTCGCACTCGACCAGCTTGATCTTGACGCCGTTAATGCCGCCCTTGGCGTTGACCAGCGCGATGTAGTCGGAAACGCCGTTGGCGAACGGCACGCCGTTCGGCGCGTAGGCGCCGGTCCGGTAGACGAGCGAGGGCAGCACCATTTCGCCCGCCGCCCAAACCGGGGACGCCGCCGTCACAAGGGCGGTCGTGACCGCGGCCGTGGCCGCGGCGAGTATCAGGTTTCTCGCATGCATCCCTGTTCTCCCTTTCTTAGTATGCATCCGTATCATCGGACCTGAGATGGGCCCGCGGACGAAGCCGCGGGCGGAAAGACTGCGTCAGCGTAGCATGCCCCAAAAAGGGCCGCAAATTGCTGCGGGGCAAGCGGAAATCGGCCCCCGGCTGGAGCTGTCAGTACGGGAAGGGCCATAGCCGGAGCTTCTCCTTGGCGATCTGCCACAGCCGCGCCAGGCCGTGCGGCTCGACGATGAGAAAGAAGATGATGAGACCGCCGAAGACCATGAACTCAGTGTGCTTTGCGGTCACCGCCTGCATGCCGAGCCCACCGACGAAGAGGTTGGTCAGCGCGATCGGCATCAACACCATGAAGGCCGCGCCCAGGATCGAACCCAGGATGCTGCCCAGTCCGCCGATGATGACCATGAACAGAATCAGGAACGACAGGTTGATGTCGAAGGCGAGGGTCTCGACGCTGCCGAAGTGGAGCGCGAACAGCTCGGCACCCGCGACCCCGCAGATGAACGACGAGATGGCGAAGGCCAGGAGCTTCGTGCGCAACGGCCTGATGCCGATGATCTCGGCCGCGATGTCCATATCTCGGATCGCCATCCAGGCGCGGCCCACCGAGCTGCGCACCAGGTTCTTGGTCAAGAGGGCGAAGACGGAAAGCAGGGAGAGCGCGGTCAGATACTTGACCTCCGGTTGGGCCTCGGCGCCCGTGATCAGCACGCCGAGCATGGCGCGCGGCGGCGCGTCTATGGTGCCCGAAGGGTTGTAGTTGTAGAACCAGCCGACCTTGTTGAACAGCCAGATCAGGAAGAACTGCGCGGCCAGCGTCGCCACGGCGAGATAGAAGCCCTTGATGCGCAGGCTCGGCAGGCCGAAGACGATCCCGACGGCCGCGGAAAACAGGCCGGAGAAGAGAAACACGACGATGATGTTGAGCTCGGGAAAGGCCGTGGTGATCTTGTAGGACATGTAGGCGCCGACCGCCATGAATCCGCCGGTGCCCAGGCTGAGCTGGCCGGCGTAGCCGGTCAGGACGTTGAGGCCCAGCGCCGCCAGCGCGTAGACGAGCAGGGGAATCAGGATCGCCTGGAGCCAGTAGTCGTCGGCGATCAGGGGCACGACGACGAAAGCGAAGACCGCCGCCGCGGCGATAAACCAGCGGTCCTGAGCGATCGGGAAGACCGCCTGATCGGCGCCATAGCTGGATTTGAACTGGCCAGCTTCGCGGTAGAGCATGGGCTAGACCCTCTCGATAATCTTCTCGCCGAACAGCCCCTGCGGCCGGAACACGAGGAACATGAGCGCCAGCACGTAGGCGAACCAGTTCTCGATTGCTCCACCCAGCGCGGGGCCCCAGTAGACCTCGCCGATCTTCTCGCCGACGCCGATGATCAGGCCGCCGACGATCGCGCCAGGCACCGACGTGAACCCGCCCAAGATCAGCACCGGCAGTGCCTTCAGCGCGATCAGCGACAACGAGAACTGGACGCCGCTTTTTGATCCCCACATGATGCCGGCGACCAGCGCCACGATGCCCGCCACCGACCAGACGATTACCCAGATCGTCTTGAGCGGGATGCCCACGGAGAGTGCCGCCTGATGGTCGTCGGCCACGGCGCGTAGGGCGCGGCCGACGCGCGTGTAATGGAAAAACACGGCGAGCACGGCCACCAGCGTACCGGCGGTTGCCGCGGCGACCAGCTCGAACTGGTTCAGGAGCACGCCTCCGATCTCGAAGGACTGCTCCGGAATGCCGATGTCGAGCTTCTTGACGTTGCTGCCCCAAAGCGTGTCGCCGAGGCCTTCGAGAAAATAGGCGAGGCCGATGGTCGACATGAACAGGATGATGTGCTCCTGATTGACCAGGGGCCGCAGGACCAGCCGCTCGACGGCAAAGGCGAGGCCGACCATCACCGCAGCCGTCAGCAAGAGCGCGACAGGTGCCGGAACGCCCCATTCCATGATCCCGACGAGGGTCAAGGCCGCGAAGAGCGCCAGCACTCCCTGGGCGAAGTTGAACACGCCGGAGGCCTTGAAGATGAGCACGAAGCCGAGCGCCACGAGCGAATACATCACGCCCGCCGAAAGACCGCCGATGATCACCTCGATGAAAAACAACGGCGCTTCGGCGATGTCCAGGAAGGGCAGGACGAAGAACTCGTTGAGCACGCCCATGACCTGTTACCCCCAGTCTTTCTCTAATCGTGGCTGACGCCCAGATAGGCGTCGATCACGTTCTTGTTGCCGCGCACCTCGTCGGGCGAGCCGTCTGCGATCTTGCGGCCGTAGTCGAGCACCACGACACGGTCCGAGATGTCCATGACGACGCCCATGTCATGCTCGATCAGCGCAATGGTCGTGCCGAACTCATCGTTCACGTCGAGGACGAAGCGGCACATGTCCTCCTTCTCCTCGACGTTCATGCCGGCCATCGGCTCGTCGAGCAGCAGGAGGTCGGGCTCGGCCGCGAGCGCCCGGCCCAGCTCGACGCGTTTCTGCAGGCCGTAGGGCAGGCGCCCGACCTGCGTCTTGCGGATCGCCTGGATCTCAAGGAAGTCTATGATCTGCTCGACGCGCTCGCGGTGCGCCAGCTCTTCCTTCAGCGCCGGCCCCCAGTAGAGCGCCTGCCAGAGGAAGTTGCGGCGCATCTTCAGGAGCCGGCCGGTCATGATGTTATCCAGCGTGGACATGCCTTTGAACAGCGCGATGTTCTGAAAGGTGCGGGCGATGCCCTGCTTGGCGGCGTTGTGGGGGCGCATCTGATGTCGGGCTTCGCCCTTGTAGGTGATCGTGCCTTCCTGCGGGTGATAGAAGCCGTTGATGACGTTGAGCATCGAGGACTTGCCGGCGCCGTTGGGTCCGATGATGGCAAGGATCTCCTGCTCTTTGATCTCGAAGCTGACCCCGGAAATCGCCTTCACACCGCCGAACGACAGGCTGATGTCCTCCACCTTGAGCAGCGTGTCGCCGATCTTCTTCTGTGGCTGGCTCATGGGCCGCTGCCGCGCTCAACTCGCCTGCTTGAGGTCTTGAGGAGCGATGGACTCCACGGACTCGATCCTCAGGTCGGCCGACAGCTTGCCCTTGCGGCCGTCTTCGAAGGTGACCTCGGTCTCAATGAAGACGTGGCTCTGATCGGAATAGAGCCCGTCGATCAGCGGCTTGTATTTCTCGGCGACGATCCGCCGGCGCACCTTGCGGGTACGGGTCAGCTCGCCGTCGTCGGCGTCGAGCTCCTTGTGCAGGATCAGGAAGCGTTTGATCTGGGAGGACGCGAGCTTGGGATCTTCGGCCAGGTCGCGGTTGACCCGCGTGCAGTGGTCTTGGACGGTGCTGTAGACCTGCGGCAGGGCGGCGAGCTCCTGATAGCCGCCGTAGGCGACGCCGTTGCGCTCCGCCCAGTTGCCGACCGCCTCCAGGTCGATGTTGATGAAGGCCGTGACGTCCTCGCGCCCGTCGCCGAAAACAACGGCCTCCTTGATGTCCGGGAAGAACTTCAGCTTGTTCTCGATGAACTTCGGCGCGAACAGGGTGCCGTCCTTCAGCCGCCCCACGTCCTTGGCCCGGTCGATGATCTTGAGGTGGCCGTCCTCGTCGAAGAACCCGGCGTCGCCCGTGTGCACCCAGCCGTCCTGGGTCTTGGTCTCGGCGCTCGCATCCGGGTTCTTGTAGTACTCCTGGAATACACCTGGACCTCTGAACATGACCTCGCCGTTGTCGGCCACCTTGATCTCGACCTCCGGTGCCGGTGGGCCCACGGTATCCGGCTTGATCTGGCCGTCCGGCTGGATGGTGATGAACACGCTGGCCTCGGTCGAGCCGTAGAGCTGCTTCAGGTTGATGCCGAGCGAGCGGTAGAAGTCGAAGATATCCGGACCGATCGCCTCGCCGGCGGTGTAGGCCAGGCGGATCCGGCTGAAGCCCAGGGTGTTCTTGAGCGGGCCATATACCAGCAGACCGCCGAGCCAGTAGAGCAGCCGGTCCACCATGGGCACCGGCTGGCCGTCGAGGATCTTGACCCCGCTGCGCCGGGCCAGGTCCATGAAGGCGCGGAACACCTTGCGCTTGATCCAGCTGGCGTCCTCCATCCGGATCATCACGGTAGTCAGGATGTTCTCGAAGATGCGCGGCGGCGCGAAGAAGTAGGTCGGCCCCAGCTCGCGCAGGTCCTGCATCACCGTTGCGCTCGACTCCGGGCAGCTCACGCAGAATCCGGAGCAGTAGCTCTGGCCGTAGGAGAAGATGTGGTCGCCGACCCAGGCCATGGGCAGGTAGGCCAGCATCTCCTCCTTTTCCGTCAGGTGTTCCAGCCGGGCGGCGTTGTCCGCCGTTCGGATCACGTTGTCGAAGCTGAGCACAACGCCCTTGGGCTGTCCGGTGGTGCCGGACGTGTAGAGGATGATCGAGGTATGGTCGCCGGAGGCCTTCGCCACCTCGGTCTCGAAGAAACCGGGGTTGGCCTGGTCGAAGGCCCGGCCGTCGGCCTGCGCGCGCTCGTAGGGCTCGAGGAAATCCTGATCGTAGTGTCGCAGCCCGCGGGAATCGTCGAAGATGATCCGCTCCAGGGTCGGGCAGCGCTCCTTGATCTCGAGCAGCTTGTCGACCTGCTCCTGGTCCTCGACCACGGCGAAGCGGGCGCCCGCGTGCTCGATCACGAAAGCCATCTCGTCGGCCACGGAATCCTGATAGACCGGGACCGGCACGCCGCCCACCGCCTGTGCGGCGACCATGGTCCAGTAGAGCCGGGGGCGGTTATCGCCGACGATCGCCACCTTGTCGCCACGTTTCAGCCCCTGGGCCGCCAGGCCGCAGGACAAGGCCCGGACCTCGTCGAGCACTTGGCTCCAGGTCCAGGACTGCCAGATGCCCAAATCCTTTTCACGCATCGCCGGGCGGTCTTCGCGTTTTCAATGAGTAGTTTCGGAAAAGTGTCCGCGCCGATGCCGGCCGAATCCTCGTTGCCGGCCGCGCTCATGGCTGATTGCCCTGCTTTGGCGGAATAGGGTGCACCTGGAAGCCGCGCCGGTTCCAAATGTCGAAGGCTGGGGCTCCCAAGAATCCCCCAAGCGTGATTGGCATCACGCTTTTCTCCCTGTCTGTTCTAAGCCGCAGATTTTTTCTTTGCGCGGAGTTTAGTGCGGCCCGAGGCTTATGACAATCGCGGCATTTCGCCGGACAATCGGCGTTAGGGTAACTAGAGAGCTTCGGCGAAGGACTTCGGCACGGCGCCGCGCGGCACCGGCCGGGTCGGGCGTCCGGGGAAACGGCGCTGGCGCTGCGTTGCCGCCGGCGCCCGTATTTCCTCCGGCTCCCGCCGAGCCTCAGCTGGTGGCGATGCCGATGGCCACGAGAATCGAGAAAGCGGCAACCAGCCAAATCCAGGTGTTCTTCTTCAAAGCTTGAGTGATCCGTTCCGCCATGTTCCATCTCCTTCGTCGGGTGCTTGCTGCG
>CAMYKD010000123.1 GCA_947258885.1 uncultured Kiloniellales bacterium
TTCCCCGACAAGCCTTTCGACCGCGCCCCGGTCGCGGCCGTGGATCATGCAGAACAGGTTGTAGGGCCAATCCGGTAGGTGGCGCGGGCGGCGATAGCACAGGGAGACGAAGGGCAGGCCGGCGAGTCTCCGGCCCGCCTCGCCGACCTCCGCGTCGGGCACGTCCCAAACCACCATGGCGTTGGCCCGGTAGCCGAGCTCGTGGTGGTGCACGACGACGCCGAAGCGCCGTATCACGCCGTCCTCCGCCAGGCGGTTGAGGCGCGATATCACCTCGCGCTCCGAAAGACCGGTCGCTTCGGCAACTCGGGCGTACGGCCGCGGGTCCAGCGGCAGGCCGTCCTGGATGGCCGCGATCAGGCGCAGGTCCGTGGCGTTCAATCCCATTGCAGCGGAAATCCCAGATCGAGCCGGTAGGCCTCGACCAGCGGCAGGTCGAGGACGGCGAGGCCCGAGCGCGCCTCGATCGCCTTCAGGACGGAGCGGACGTGCAGGACGTCCGTTCCGGTCACGACGAACCAGAGGTTCAGACGGTGTTCGCGCTCGTAGTTGTGGTTGACCTCGGGATAGCTGCTGACCAGATCGGCCACCTGCTCGAGGCGCCGTGGCGGCACCGCCATGGCGGCGAGCGTGCTCCAGCCGGCCTTGTGCGGCGTCACGACGGCGCCGACCCGGCTGATCAGGCCCGCCCCTGTCAGGCGGTCCAGCGCGGCGATCACCGTGGCCTCATCGCTGCCCAGCTGCCTGGCGATGTCGCGGTAGGGCCGCTGCGAAAGCGGGAAGCCGCGCTGGTACTCGTCGAGCAGGCGTTTCTCGAGTTCCGACAGCGCCGCGCTAACGGCGGCGTTCCGCTCGGCCTCCGCAATCGGGGCGAGGCCTGCCATCGCTAGAGCCCTATCCGGTTGGCGCGGGCGGTCAGAAAGATTCCGCTCGGCTTGTCGACCGGCAGGTCGGCGACGCGTTCCAGGCTCTCGGTATCGTAGACCTCGACCCGGTCCTCGTCGCGGACCGAGATCCAGACCTGCTCGCCGCGCGGCGTGAACTCCATGTGCAGCACCGCCTTGCCCGGGCGCAACGTCTTGACGATTTGCCGGCTGGGTACGTCGATGACCTGGACCACGTCGTTTCTCGGGTGGGCGAAGTTGACCCAGACCTGGCGGCCGTCCGGCCGGGCCACCACGAAGATCGGCTGGCCGTGGACCGGGATCCGCCCGCGCTCGCGCCAGCGGTCGCGGCCCACGACCAGGACCTCGTAACGGCCGACCGCCGGCAGGAACAGCAGATCGCCGGCGCTCGCCCAGCCTTCCAGGTGCGGCATCTTGTAGACCGGCAGCGGCTTCTCGCCGCGCCCGTAGCCGTCGAGGATGCGGCGCACGCCGGCGTCCAGGTCCCAGAGGTCCACCAGCGCGATGCCGTCCTCGCCGAACAGGCCCGCGAGGTAATAGCGGCCGTCCGGCGTGATCAGCCCGTCGTAGGGCAGCCGGCCGATATCCTTGAACTTCCGGAGCGCAGGGCGCCATGGATCCGCCACGTCCGCGACCCAGATCTCCCCGGCGTCGTACAGAGTGAAGACGAAGCGCCGCCCGGGCGCATCGACCAGGCCGACCACCTTGGAGGTCGCGCCCTTGTCGCCGTAGACGGCGGGGATGTCGGCGACGAGGTCCAGGCTCTCGGCGTCGAAGACCCGCACGCCGCCCGGTTCGTAGTTGGACACCGCGACCAGCGACCCATCCTGCGAGATCGCGCCGCCGACCGAATTGCCGGCCTGCACGACTCGCTTGACCAACTTGCGGCCCAGCAGGTCGAGCTTGCTCAGGCCGCCGTCCCGGCCGAACACATAGGCGTAGCGGCCGTCGCGGGAGAACACCGTCGAGGCGTGGGACAGGTCGCCCAGTTCGGGAATCGTGTAGAGCGCGGTGCGGCCCGTGGTCTCGACAACCTGCACCCGGCCCGCGGCCCGCTCGATCACCACGCCGAGGTCGCCGGTTCCGCGCGGCGTCGTCTGACAGCCGCCGAGGGCGAGCACCGTCGCCAAGACACTCAGGCTCGCTGCTGCGAAGGTCGCGCTCCGGCGCATCCTAAAGCCCCTCCTTCATGCGCCGGACCAGCCAAGCGGCTTCCTCGCGGCTGATCTCGAAGGCCCAGGGCCCCATGGGCGTGCCCGGCAGGCCGTTCAGGATGACCTCGACTAGGGTTTCGTCGGATTTCCCGGCCACGGCCGCCGGCACGAGTGGCGGTCCGAGCCCGCCCTTGAGGGTCATGCCGTGGCACGAGCCGCAGTCCTGCCGCAGCTGATAAATCAACTCGTCCTGGCGCTGCTTCGGCGGCGCGGCCAGGGCCACGCCGGTCGCGAGCACGGCCGCTGCGGCTCCGCAGCACAGATGTCCTGCCTCAGGCATGGCTCGCTCGCCGCTCTTCGGAGATCGCGATATCCGGTTGCCAGGGCAAGGCGTCCAGCACCTCGGCCATCGTGACGACGCGGCCGATCACGATCAGCACCGGCGCCTTCAGGGTGGTGCCGGCGGTCTTTCGGGGCAGGTCGGCCAGCGTGCCCCGGCACAGCGTCTGGCTCGGCGTCGTTCCGTTGGCGATGGCGGCCGCGGGCGTGTCGGCCGGCAGGCCCGCCGCGATCAGCCGGCGCGAGATCTTCGGCAGGGTGGCCAGGCCCATGTAGACGACCAGGGTCGTATCCGGGTCGGCCAGGCTCGCCCAATTGAGCTCGAGTTCCCCGTCGTCCCCGCAGTGACCTGTGACGAAGCGTACGCCGCTGGCCAGCCCGCGGTGGGTGAGCGGAATCCCGAAGCCGGCGGCGCAGCCCGAGGCGGCGGTGACGCCCGGCACGATCTCGAACGCGATGCCGTTCCGCGCCAGGTGTTCCGCCTCCTCGCTGCCCCTGCCGAAAATGAAGGGGTCGCCGCCCTTGAGGCGGACCACGCCGTGTCCGGTCCGGGCCAGCTTGACCAGCAGGGCGTTGATCTCGTCTTGGGGCAGGGTATGCCGCCCGTCCGCCTTGCCGACGTAGATGCGCGCGGCGCCGGCGGGAACCAGTTCGAGGATGGCCGGCGAGACCAGGCGGTCGTAGACCACGACCTCGGCCCCCTGAAGCAGACGCAGGGCCTTGACCGTCAGGAGATCGGGGTCGCCGGGACCGGCACCGACCAGATGAACCAGAGGCGCTCCCGCTGCGGACATTCGAGATCTTCCTGACCCAGTGACGCGAGGACCGTTTCGATCGTAGCGGACGGCGGGCGGGGCACAATCGCCCCGCCCGGGACCGGCCGCTAGTAGATGTCGTTCCTGGTGTTGTAGACGTTGAACTTGCCGGTCGGCGTCACCAGGCGCTTGTCGCGGATCACATGTTTCAGCTTGCGCGTCTTGTCGTCCACGACCACGATGGCCGACTGCTGCTCCTTGCCGTTCCACACCGAGAACCAGATCTCGCTGCCGTCCTTGTTGTACTCGCCCTGGACGACGCGGCGCACGCCTTCGGTGATGCCCGACCACTCGCCGATCGGCAGCACCTGATAGCCCTTGTCCAGGTTGTTGATGTCGAACACGGCGACCGAGGAGGCGAGCTCCGGCTCCGGGTTGAGCGGCGTGTCGACATAGAGGTTCTTGGACGTCGGATGGGTCTTGATGAACAGCGAGCCGCCGCCCTGGCCCTCGAGCTTCTGGACGACTTTCCAGGCGTGCTCGCGATTCTTCTCCGGGTCGGTGCCGATCAGCGCGATGGTTTCGTCGCCCAGGTGGGAGGTCGCCCAGACCGGGCCGAATTTCGGGTGCACGAAGTTGGCGCCGCGGCCCGGGTGCGGCTTGATGCCGGTCTCGATCAGGGCGACCAGCTTGTCCTGCTGGGTGTCGACCACGGCGACCGTGTCGCGCGCGTTGGCGGCGACCAGGAAGTAGCGGCCGGTCGAGTCGAAGCCGCCGTCGTGCAGGAAGCGCTCGGCCTCGATCGAGGTCACCTTGAGGTTCTTGATGTCCTCGTAGTTGACCATGAGGATGTGGCCGGTCTCCTTGACGGTGACGACGAACTCCGGGTGGTAGTGCGACGCGACGATCGAGGCCACGCGCGGCTCGGGGTGATACTCCTGGGTGTCGTAGGTCATGCCGCGGGTCGAGACCACCTTGAGCGGCTCCAGCGTGGCGCCGTCCATGATGACGTACTGCGGCGGCCAGTAGGCCCCGGCGACCGCGTACTTGTCCTCCCAGCCCTTCATCTTCGAGGTCTCGACCGAGCGCGCCTCCATGCCCACCTTGAGCTCGGCGACGGTCTGGGGCGGGTCCATCCACAGGTCGACCAAGTTGAGCTTGGCGTCCCGTCCGACCGTGAAGAGGTAGCGGCCCGAGGCGGACATGCGCGAGATGTGCACCGCGTAGCCTGTGGTCAGGATCTGGACGATCTTTTTGGAGTGGCCGTCGATCAGAGCCACCTCGCCGGAGTCGCGCAGGGTGACCGAGAACAGGTTGTCCAAGTCAATCTTGTTCATCTGCTTCTTTGGACGCTTGCTCTTGGGGACCAGCACCTTCCAAGTAGCCTTGATCTCCTTGAGGCCGAATTCCGGCGGCATCGGCGGATCGTTCATCAGGTACCGGGCCATGAGGTCGATCTCGGCCTCGGTAAAGTCTCCGGAGGTGCCCCAGTTCGGCATGCCGGCCGGCGACCCGTAGTTGATGAAGGCCTTGAGATAGTCGAGGCCGAGTTCATGTGTGAGGTCGGTGGTGAGCGCCTTGCCGGTCGCCCCCTTGCGCAACACGCCATGGCAACCGGCGCAGCGCTCGAAATAGATCTTTTTCGCCTTGGTGAACTCGGCCTGCGTCAGCGCGGGCGCGCCGGGTTTCTGGCCCGGCATCTCGGCGCCCTCCCCCGGTAGCACGTCCAGGCTGGGTTGGTACTGCCCGCCGGGAGAGGTCTCGTGCTTCTTGAGGTCCTCGGGCTTGGGCTTCTCGGCCGCTTGGGCCACGCCCATGGCCAATGAGAGGGCCGTCGCGGCGCTCAGCCCGACGACCGCACGGAGCAATCCCTGTCTCATGATGCTTCCTCACTGCTAGGTGTTCTGGAAACCGTAAGGGGATTGTGGTTTTGCATCCTTGACCGTGGTCAAGGCCCCGGAGGTTTGTCGGGGCACCATGGCCTCGCTAGATTTGAGTTTGGTCAAGGACTTGAACTGTCGGCTGCCCGAGACTGGCGGGGGACTTTGGAGCGCAACGGATGGCACGAGGTGTCGCGGGCATAAGAACTGCCTGGCCGGCAGCGCCGGGCTTGGCGGCTCTGCTGCTGCTGTTCGTGGCGGTCTGCGGGTCGCGGGCGGCGGAGCCGCCGGCTGCGGGCGCGGCCGGGAGTCGCTATCTCGAGGTTTTCCCGACGGCCACGGCCTTTGGTCCCGCGGAAGGCACGCCGCCCGCGGCTGCGGCCTACCGGGACGGCACGCTGGTCGGCTATGTCTTCGCCTCTCGGCAGGTAGTGGCCTCCGCGGGGTTTTCCGGTAAGCCGCTGGACATTCTGGTCGGCGTCGATCTGGACGGCCGCATAACCGGCGCCGTGATCCTCGATCACCAGGAGCCGATCCTGGTGATCGGCGTCTCCGACCGGGATCTGGCCGCCTTCGTGGCCCAGTACCGCGGCCTCGACATCCGCGATCCGGTGCGCGTCTCGCGCCGTCCCGGCCGAGCCGAGGACCGCGTCGATGCGGTGGTCGGCGCGACCATCTCCTCGGTGGTGTTCAGCGACGTGATCCTGCGCGCGGCCCGCGCCGTGGCGCGCAGCCGGGGACTCCTCGGCGCGAAGCAGGCCCGGCTGGACTTCGAGAGCTTCGAGCCGACAGGCTGGTCTGCGCTCGGCGCCGAAGGGTCCCTGGTGTCCCTTCGCATCGCCGTCGGCGATGCCGAGGCCGCGGTGGGCCGTAGCGGTGGGCGGCTTTACAGCCGGGCCGTTGCGCTTCCGGACCCGAACGCGACCTTTCTCGAGCTCCACACCGGCCTGGCCACGCCCGCCAGGGTCGGCCGCAACCTGCTCGGCGGGCGGCTCTACAACCGCCTCATGGGGGGGCTGGCCGAAGGCGACCAGCTGCTCTTCGTGGCGGGGCGCGGCCTCTTTTCCTTTAAGGGGACCGCCTATGTGCGGGGCGGCGTGTTCGACCGCATCCAGCTGGTGCAGGGCGAGCACACGATCCGCTTCGCCAAGGACGACCATTTCCGGGTCGAGAAGCTCGCCCTGGAGGGCGCACCGAAGCTGCGCGAGCTGGCGGTCTTCGTGCTGCGCCAGTCGACCGGCTTCTCGGCCGTCCAGCCCTGGCGCCTGGAGGTCCTGGTCGAGGGCGAGGCCGACGACGGGCGGGCGGTCTTCGCCTCCTTCGCGAGACCCTACCGCCTGCCGGCGACCTACCTGAGGGCCGCCGAGGGCGCCGGGACCGAGGCGGCGGCGATCCCGCTCTGGCAAGATATCTGGCGCGAGCGATGGGTCGACATCGCCGTCCTGGTCTTGGGGCTCCTGGCCCTGACGATGATCCTCGTGTTCCAGGACTTCGTGGAGCGGCAGCAGCGTTTCTACGAAGCCCTGCGCATTGGCTACCTCGCATTCACGCTGGTATGGCTGGGATGGGTCGTGGGCGCCCAGCTCTCGGTGGTCAATGTCCTCACCTTCTCCGATGCGATCATGACCAAGTTCCACTGGGACTTCTTCCTGCTCGATCCGATGCTGTTCATCCTGTGGAGCTACGTTGCCGTGGCTATGCTGTTCTGGGGCCGCGGCGTGTTCTGCGGCTGGCTCTGTCCCTTCGGCGCGCTGCAGGAGCTGACCAACCGCCTTGCCCAGCGTCTCGGCGTGCCGCAGTGGCGTCTTCCGTTCGGCCTGCACGAGCGGCTCTGGCCCGTCAAATACATCGTATTCCTGGCGATCTTCGCGGTTTTCCTGGGCGATCAGCGGCTCGCGCTGATCGGCGCCGAAGTAGAGCCCTTCAAGACCGCCGTCGCGCTCAAGTTCGATCGGCCTTGGCCCTTCGTCCTCTACGCCCTCGGCCTGGTGCTCGCGGGGCTCTTCGTCAAGCGGGCGTTTTGCCGCTATCTCTGCCCGCTGGGCGCCGCGCTGGCGATCCCGGCGCGTCTCCGGATGTTCGAATGGCTGAAACGCAGGTGGCAGTGCGGCACACCCTGCCAGCAGTGCGCGCTCAGCTGTCCGGTGCAGGCGATCCATCCCGAGGGCCGGATCAACCCGAACGAATGCATCCATTGTCTGCGATGCCAGGTGAACTACTACGACGACCAGCTCTGTCCGCCCGTGATCGAGCGGCGCAAGCGCCGCGAGCGGCGGCAGGGCGCTCGGCAGGCGGCGGCCGGAGAGGGGGCGGCATGAAACCGATGGATCAAGCGCCGCAAAACGGGCCGGGCCGGGGGGTCACGCGGCGCCGGGTCCTCACCCTGATCGGGGCGGCGGCCGGTTTGCCGCTGCTCGCCGGACGCGCCTGGCGGAGCGATCCGCCGGTCTTCGAATGGCGCGGCCAGGCGCTCGGCGCCGAGGCACAGCTGCTCCTGACTCACCCGCGCGAAGCCGAGGCCCGCCGCGCCGCGGCGCACTGCGTGGCCGAGATCGCCCGGCTCGAACGAATCTTGAGCCTGTTCGACCCAACCTCGGAACTATCCAGGCTGAACCGTGACGGCCGTCTCGTCGCCCCGTCCCACGACCTGCGGCTCCTGCTTGCGGAATCGCAGCGCTTCGGCGCGCTGTCGAACGGTGCCTTCGACGTCACGGTGCAGCCCCTGTGGCGACTCACCGCGGCGCACTTCGCCACGCCGGCACACGACCCCGAGGGGCCGTCCGAAAAGCAGGTCGCCGCGGCCCGCGCGCTGGTCGACTACCGGGACATCGATCTGGCGCGGGGCCGTATCGCGTTCCGGCGCCGCGGCATGGCCGTCACGCTGAACGGCATCGCCCAGGGCTACATCACCGACCGGGCCGCCGACCTGCTGCGCGAGTCCGGCTTCGACAACGTCCTGGTCCAGCTCGGCGAGACCCGGGCGCTCGGCCAGCCGGCCCCGGACCGGCCGTGGCGGGTCGCGCTGGCCGATCCCTTGGGCGGGGACGCCGATCAGACCAACCTCGACCTCGTCAACCAGGCGGTCGCCGCCTCGAGCGGAGCCGCCGCACGCTTCGACCCCGCCGGCCGCCATCACCACCTGTTCGACCCGGCCACCGGCGCGAGCGCCGCGCGCACTCTCGCCGTCACGGTGATCGGCGCGCGCGCGACCACCGCCGACGCGCTCTCCACCGCTCTCTCGGTGGCGCAGCCGGAGGCCGCGGAAAGACTCTTACGAGGGGCTAGGGCGACCCGGGCGCTCGTCGTGCTGCCCGATGGCTCAAGGCGCCGGTTGGGCGATTGGGCTTGACCGGGCGGGGAATCAGCCGAGCATCTTGTGGAGGCGGGCGTCTCTGGTCTTGAAGTGGGCGGTGAACCACCCGTGCAGGTGGCTCGCCAGAACCTTTTCGTAGTCGAAATATTCGCCGTTCTCGTAGCGTTCCATGATGTCGAGGATCTCGTCGAGCAGGCGCTCGTGGTCGGCCTTGTGGACGTCGTACTCATCGTAACGGTGGTCGCGCATGATCTTTTCCTCGAGCGCGAAGTGCGCGGAGATCCTGGCATGGACCTCGCCGAGAAAGCGCGACACCGCTTCCTTGTCGGCCTCGCCCTCAAGGCCGGCATGCAGCTCGTTCAGCAGGGCGATCATTTCCCGGTGCTCGTGGTCGACCGAAGGCACCCCGACCTTGAACGCCTCCTTCCACTCGATTAAAGCCATCGACGCCTCCTCGCGGTCCGCCGGCCGCGTCATCTCAGGATGAACCCGCCGCTCTCCGGCCGGAAGTCGACGACCAGGTTCTGCAGCGCTTCCAGCTCGACCTCCGTATCGAGCTGATAATCGTAGCCCTCCGTCCTGGCGCTGTCGCGCATCTTCAGGCTCAAGCTATGGCGGCCGGGGGCCACGGGAAAACGATGGTATGCGCGCGCCGGACCATCCTTGGACAAGCCGGCCGGCGGCAGCGATTCGCTGAAAACCAACCGGTCGTCGAGCCGGACCTCAAGCCACAGCGGCAGGCGTTCGCGCGAACAGGACATTGGCTTGCGCATGTTCGGGGCCAGCTCGGCGAGCTCCTCCGCCGAGAGCTTGCGGCAGGGCACCTTGCGCTGTGCGCTGTGCACCAGACTTAGCTTGATGAGCGCCTGGTCCCGCGGAAAGGCCCGGTAGACCGGAGAGTTCGATAGGACACCAAGCAATACGGCGATCAACAGGTAGACCGCCGCCTGAGCGAGATAGCGAAGCGCCCTAGCCATGGGCGGCCGCCTCTGCGGCCGAGGCCTCCGGCGTGCCCACCGGGCGCTCCGGGCCGTCGGGCGCGGGCGGCGGCGCGCCGAGTCCCGCGGCGAAGGACTCCACCGCCTGGACCAGCCGCCGACGGTCGGTCGGGGCGGCCCAGTACGTGCCGATCCGCTCGCGCGGCACGCGGGCCCGCAGGTAGGGGTCGCGCTGGCGGGCAAGGCGGTCCTCGGTCCAGCGCTGACCGAAACGTTGATAGCACTCGCCCTTGCGGCAGCCGGTGATGAAGACGCCGTCCGCCAGATCGCGGCTCAACACGTAGTCGATGAAGGAGGGCGGCAGGGCGCCGATGCAGGGCAGGCTGAGCGCGGCCACGCCCGGCAGCGCGACATCGCGCGCCGCGACGCCGTGGTCGCAGCCGAATGCGATCACGCGGGCCTTGCCCGACAAGCCTGCCGCAGCCTGTTCCAGTTGGTCGCGAAGCTGCCGGAGCGAACGGTCGGCGAAGCTGCCGGAGCGAACGGTCGGGCAGGTCGATGCCCGGGATCAGGTCGCTCGCGCGCCGGAACGGCGTCGAGGTCGGGCAGGCTCCCGCGCAGATGCCACAGGCGACGCAGACCGAGGCGTTGACGACTGCCTCCCGCTCGAAGGGCAGGCCGTCGCTGCGGGGTTGCATCGAGACGGCGTTGAACGGGCAGTCCTCGGTGCAGCGCGTGCAGCCGTTGCAGTTCTTCAGGTCGACCACCGCGGCGGGCAGGCGCCTGAGCGGCGGCAGCCAGGGCAGGACGGCGACGATCAAGGTAATGGTCGCGGTGAAGGCCCAGAGGGCACCCTTGGACCAGATGTCCATCAGCGGATAGCCGGCCAGATAGAACCAGTCCAGGCCGACCTCCGCCGGCACCCGCGCCAGGTCCGCGGGACCCTGGCTTACGGCCGGCTTGAACAGCGAGAGGGCGAGCAGCATGGCGAAGGTGCCGAGCGCGAGGCCGCGCGCCGGGTGGATCCGCGACCGGCTTACCCGCTGCAGGTGGATCCAAAGCACCAGCAGCAGGATCAAGGGCACGGCGATATGCATGAAGGTGAGCAGAGTGAAGAAGCGGTCGTCGAGCAGGCTGGGGGCCAGGAAGTTGCGGGCGATCGGCTGGCCGAAGATCGGCAGCCAGTCGAACCACTCCGTCGTGGCGAGGGCGAGGTACTGGGCCAGCTTGTCCCAGACCAGCCAGTAGCCGGTGATCCCCGACGCGATGACCAGCCAGAAGACCGGCACGCCGGTGAACCAGGTGAACCACCGATTGCCCCGGTAGCGGTCCAGCGCGAACTCGCGCAGCATATGGACCACCATCATCAGCACCATGCCGTCCGAGGCATAGCGATGCAGGCTGCGCATGACGCCGCCGAGGTACCACTGCTCGACGGTCATGTATTCGATCGAGTCGTAGGCTTCGGTCGTCCCGGTATCGAAGAGGATGTAGACGTAGATACCGCTGGCCGCGACGATCCAGTAATAGAAGAAGCCCAGAGCGCCCAGGTGGTAGAGCGGGTTCCAGGCCGGCCCGAAGGCCCGGTCCAGCCAGTCCTCCACCCACATGAAGCCCGTCCGCATACCGTTCTTGACGCGGTTCATGGAGCGGACTCCCGTCCGGAATCGCCGGCGCTGCCGGCGCGGCGGCATTGGCGGGCCGCCGGTGTCTCCATCACGCGCGCTCTTCCTTGCGGCGTATCCGCAGCCAGGCGCGCAGCAGGATGATCCCGATCGCCATCAGGCTGACGGAGCCCACGGCGGCACCGATGAAGATGGCGTAGTCGAAGCGGTAACGCTCGCTGGCGGGATCGTAGAAAGTGCAGAACAGGCGGACCCGGTTGATCAGTCCGGCGACGCTGGTGAAGTTGCCCTGGCGCCCGAACACCAGGTCCTTCAGGGGCTCGACCACGGCCGGCGCGGTGAAGTCCGCGCCGTAGACGTGGCGGTAGATCACGCCCTCGGCGTCGATCACCGTGGTCTGGGCCAGATGGTCGAAGCCCTTGGGCGACGGGAAGTAGATGAAGCCCAGGTCTTCCGAGAGACTGGCCACCGTCGCCTCGTCGCTGCTCAGGAACCGCCAGTTCGGCAGGTCCACGCCCTGAGTGCGCGCAAAGGCACGCATGCGGGCCGGCGTGTCGTCCCGGGTGTCGAAACCGATGGTCAGCACCGCGAAGCTGTCCTCGCCCAGCGCATCCTGGGCGATCTCCACGGCGTTATAGAGCGTTTGGACGATGAGCGGGCAGCTGTAGGAGCAGGCGGTGTAGACCAGGTTCACCACGACGGGCTTGCCCTGCAGGTCGGCGAGACGCACCTCGTTGCGGTCCGAGTCCAGGAAACCGTAGTCGCCGACCCGCCGGCCGATGGCGGCCTGGCTGTACTGGATCGCCGACTCGGCATCGAAGGCCGAGGGCTCCTCGGGGCCGAGACCGAAGGCCGGCACGCTGAAAAGGACCGCCAGCAGGCTGGCGATCACCGGGAGCGACGGCGCACGCATGGTCCGGATCCTTAACCCAGCAATAGACGGTCCGCAACCGCGGCGATCTGTAGCAGTCCCAACTGCAGCAGGGATGCCTTGAAATTCACCATGGCCGCCTTGGGGCCGGGCTGGCGGACCAGGGCGACGCTCTTGGCGACGAAGTAGGCCCCTCCGAGCGCCGCGCCCGAAAGGTAGATCCAGCCGAGCCCGTAGGCGGCCGGCACAAGCGAAAGCGCCACCAGGGCCACGGTATGGCCGAGAATCACCCAGGCGGCCAGGGCGTCGCCGACGACCACCGGAAGCATCGGCACGCCGGCCCGGGCGTAGTCCTGGTGGAGCGCCATGGCCAGGCTCCAGAAGTGCGGCGGTGTCCACAGGAACAGCACCATGGCGAGGATGACCGGCGCCGGCGCCAGACCAGGGTCGACCGCCGAAGCGCCGGCCAGCACGGCGAAACTACCGGCCAGGCCGCCCAGCACAATGTTCAGCCAAGTCCGCCTCTTGAGCCAGACCGTGTAGACCACGCCGTAGACGAAGGCGCCCAGGAAGACGTGGAGCGCTGCGGCGGCGTTCAGCGTCAGGGCGGCGGCGCCCACGGCCAGCGCCAGGGTCGCCGCGATGACGCAGGGCCAGAACGGGCCGGTCCGCAAGCGGCCGGTCACGAAGGGCCGGTTGCGCGTCCGCGCCATACGGGCGTCCAGATCCCGCTCGACGTACTGGTTGAATGCGCCGGCGCTGGCCGCCGACAGCATCACCGCGAAGGCGAGGACCGCCAGCTTCCACGCCGGCAGTCCGGCTCCCGGCGCGACCGCCACCCCGGCCAAGGCGCTCAAGGTTATGGCCAGCGCGATGCGCAGCTTGAAAACCGACCCGATCAATCTGATGCCGGCACCCATGGTCGTTCCCTTCCCCAAGCCGCTGGGCGCGCTCAGCTCAGCGGCCAGACCTCCGAGAGATACTTCCAGTTGACGAAGTAGTAGAGCACGAAGGCGACGAAGAAGACTGCGACCAGCACATAGGTTCCCGGCAGGTGCAGCGTGCCCGCGTTGCCGTAGCTGCC
>CAMYKD010000124.1 GCA_947258885.1 uncultured Kiloniellales bacterium
CGTGGCCTTGCCGATGACCTTCTTCGGCCGCACCACACCGATGCGCGGCAGTTGTGCCGAGGCCTGGTAGAGCGCCTCGACCGACAGATTGACGCCCGGTGCGATGACGCCCCCCTCGTAACCGCCGTCGGGCCCGATCACGTCGAAGCTGGTCGCGGTGCCGAAGTCGATGATGATCAAAGGTCCGTCATAGGCGGCATGCCCGGCGACCGCGTTGACCAAGCGGTCGGCGCCGACCTGCTTCGCCCGCACCTCGATCCCGAGATCGACATCCGGATCGCCGATCATCAAGGGTCTGACGCCGAAATACTGGCTGCACAAGGTCTTCAGGCTGTAGACCGTGGGCGGCACCACGGAGGCTATGATCGCGCCGTCGATGTCGCTCGCCTCAAGGCCATCGAGCGCCATCAGCTGGGTCAGCCAGACCGCGTACTCGTCGGCGGTCCGCCTGGCGTCGCTGGAGGCGCGCCAGCGTCCGCGCATCTCCTCGCCGTCGTAAACCGCGAAGACCACGTTGGTGTTGCCGGAATCGATCGCCAGCAGCATGGGAACCTCACGCGCCGAAGTGGACGTCGCCGGCCGCGATCGAGCGGACCTGCCCGTCCGGCTGTTCGAGGAGCAGCGCACCGCTTTCGTCCAGGTCGCGGAACGTCCCGCTCAGGGTTTCGCCCGGCAGGTGGACCTCGATCGGCTCGCCCAGCCCCTGTGCGTGGTGCAGCCAGGTCTCGCGAATCGGCCCAAAGCCGTCTTCGCGCCAGCGGTTCGCCCAGGTCAGGAAATGCCGTGCGAAGGCCTCCAGAAGGTCGACCTCGTCGACGTCCGGCGGGGCGCCCTCGAAGCGCAGGCTGGTCGCCGCAAAACCCGCGTCCTCGGGAAAGCTGGCCACGTTGACCCCAAGCCCGAGCACCAGCCACTCGAGACCGCCCGCCGGGGACATGCGGGACTCCAGCAGGATGCCGGCGCCCTTGCGCCCGTTGAACAGGACGTCGTTCGGCCATTTGTACCGGACCTCGACCAGCGGCGGCGCCACGCTGCCGACCCCATCGCCGATACCCAGCGCCGCGACGAATCCCAGCTGTGCCGCTTCGGCCGCCGTGCACCCGGGGCGCAAGACCAGCGAGAGATAGAGGTTTCCGGGCGGGCTCGCCCAGCTCCGACCGCGGCGGCCCCGGCCCTGGAGCTGCTCTCGGACCCAGACCAGGGTGCCGTCCTCGGCGCCCGCCTCGGCCAGGCGCTTGGCTTCGCCGTTGCTGCTGTCGACCCGGTCGAGCGCCACCAGGCGATAGGCGGGCGGCAGGTGCGGCCGATCCACCGTCGCCCCGGTCGTCATCCCGCGAAAAGCGCCGCGGCCGCGGCCCCGGCGCCGCCGACCACCGGTCCGGCGACCAGGAGAAACAGCACCATGGCCAAGCTGGTCCCGGTGATCATCAATCGCAACACGGCACCGATCGGACGGTCCAGCACCTCGGCCGGCTCCTCGAAATACATCAGCTTGACGATGCGCACGTAATAGAACGCGCCCACGACCGAAGCCAACACGCCGATCACTGCCAGGGCGTAGAGCCCGGCCTCGATCGCCGCGAGGAACACGAAGTACTTGCCGAAGAAGCCGGCGAGCGGCGGGATGCCCGCCATCGAGAACATTAGAATGGTCATCGCCAGGGCCATCAGCGGGTTGGATTTGCCGAGACCTTTCAGGTCCTCGATCCGCTCGACCATTCGCCCTTCCTGGCTCATGCACAGGATGCACGCGAAGGTGCCGATGTTCATGATCAGATAGATCGCCAGATAGACCACGATTCCGAGCACGCCCGCCTCGGTCCCGGCGGCGAGCCCGACCAATACGTAGCCCATGTGGCCGATCGAGCTGTAGGCCATGAGCCGCTTGATATTCGTCTGATTGATCGCCGCGAAGGCGCCCAGCACCATCGAGCCGATCGAGATCACGACGACGATCTGCTGCCACTGCTCGAAGAGGTCGCCGAAGGGCCCCACCATGACCCGGACGATGAGCGCCATGGCCGCCACCTTGGGGGCGCTGGCGAGAAACGCAGTGACCGGCGTGGGCGCGCCCTCGTAGACGTCCGGGGTCCACATATGGAACGGCACGGCCGAGACCTTGAAGGCAAGGCCGGCCAGGAGGAAGACCAGCCCGACGATCAGCCCGAGCGACGGCGTCCGGTCGAACGCGAGGTCGGCCGCCAGAACCTCGGCCAGGGCCTCGAAATTGGTGCTGCCGGCAAATCCGTAGACCATCGAGCTGCCATAAAGCAGCATCCCGGAAGACAGGGCTCCCAGGACGAAGTATTTCAGGCCCGCCTCGCTGGACCGCACGGTATCCCGGCGGAACGCGGTGATGACGTAGAGCGAGAGGCTTTGGAGCTCGAGACCGAGATAGAGCGAAATCAGGTCGTTCGCCGAAACCATGGCCAGCATACCGAGCGTGGCGAACAGCATGAGCACCGGAAACTCGAAGCGGTCCATCTGCTCGCGCTCGATATAGCCGAGCGACATGCCGATCGTGAGCGCCGCGCCGAGCAGCACCAGGACTTTCATGTAAGCCGTGAAATTGTCGGTCACGAAGAGGCCGTTGAAGGCCAGGGCCCGGTCGTCCGGCGAGAAGACGATCAGCAGGAGGGCGACCGCCAGGACGACTACGGTCAGCACCAGCACCAGCCGTGTCGACCCCGCGCGGCGAAACACCCCCAGCATGAGCAGCACCATCGCGGCGCAGGCGAGGAAGACCTCCGGCAGGGCGGACGTAAGGTCAAGCGAGATCATCGGCGGCTCCATCCTCACTCGACCGGCAACAAGGCGGCCAGCGACGGCCCCTCGGCGGCCGCCAGGGCGGCTTCATAGTTGTCGATCACGTTGGCGACAGAGGCCGCCATCACGTCAATGAAGGACATCGGATAGATTCCCATCCACAGCACCACGGCGATCAGCGGGGCGAAGATCGCCTTCTCGCGCCAACTAATGTCCAGGATCGTGCGCAGGTCCTCCTTGGTCATCTTGCCGAAGATGACCCGGCGATAGAGATAGAGCATATAGGCCGCGCCCAGCACCATGCCCGACGCGCACAGCACGGCCACCGCGGTGTTGACCTGGAAGGCGCCGACCAGCACCAGGAACTCGCCCACGAAGCCGCTGGTCCCCGGCAGGCCGACCGAGGCCAGCATGAAGACCATGAACATCAAGGCATAGGCCGGCATGCGCTCGACCAGGCCGTCGTAACGTTCGATCAGCCGCGAGTGCATGCGGTCGTAGATCACGCCGACGATGAGGAACAGCGCGGCCGACACGACGCCGTGGGAGAGCATCTGGATCATCGCGCCCTCGATGCCCTGCTGGGTCACCGTGAAGATACCGACCGTGACGAAGCCCATATGGGCGACGGAGGAATAGGCGATCAGCTTCTTCATGTCCTCCTGGGCGAGCGCGACCAGCGAGGTGTAGATCACCGCTATGATCGACAGCGGATAGATCAACAGCGGCGTGAACAGAGCCGAGGCCTCCGGCAGCATGGGCAAGGAAAAGCGCAGGAACCCGTAGCCACCCATCTTCAAGAGCACGCCGGCAAGGATGACCGAGCCGGCGGTCGGCGCCTCGACATGGGCGTCGGGCAGCCAGGTATGCACCGGCCACATCGGTACCTTGACCGCGAAGGACGCGAAGAAGGCGAGCCACAGCCAGGTCTGCATTTCCGGAGGCAGCCGGGTATCGAGCAGCGTCGGGATGTCCGTGATGCCGGTCTCGAAGTAGATCGCCAGGATGGCGAGCAGCATCAGGACCGAGCCGGCGAGCGTAAAGAGGAAGAACTTGAAGGCCGAGTACACCCGCCGCGCGCCGCCCCAGACGCCGATGATCAGGAACATCGGGATCAGCACGCCCTCGAAGAAGATGTAGAACACCACGAAGTCGAGGGCGCAGAACATGCCGACCATCATGGTTTCGAGCACCAGGAAGGCGATCATGTATTCCTTGACCCGGACCTTGATCGCCTCCCAGCTGGCCAGGATGCACAGCGGCGTGAGCAGGGTCGACAGCAGCACGAAGGGCATGGAGATGCCGTCGACACCCATCCGGTAGGAGATGTTGAAGCCCGGGATCCAGAGGACCTCCTCGGCCCATTGGAACTCGGCGGTACCGCGCTCGAAGCTGAACCAGAGCCACAGGGACAGCACGAAGGTGCCGAGCGAGAACCACAGGGCGACTGCGCGTGCGTTGCGCGCCACGACCTCGGGTTCGCTCCGGATGAAGAAGATGAACGCCGCGCCCAGGAGCGGCAGGAACGTGATCAAGGAAAGCAGAGGCCAGTCGCTCATCTGACGTTCACCCCAACTGGCTCAAGATATACCAGGTGACCAGCCCGACGACGCCGACCAACATGGCGAATGCATAGTGGTAGACATAGCCGGTCTGCAGCCGGCTGATGCGCTGCGCGAGGTTGATCGTGGTCGCCGCGATGCCGTCCGGCCCATACCCGTCGATCACCGCGCCGTCGCCCTTCTTCCACAGGCCGCGGCCGATGGCGAAGGCCGGCCGCACGAACAGCGCGTCGTAGAGCTCGTCGAAGTACCACTTGTTCAAGAGGAAGAGGTAGATCGGCCGGAAGGTGCGGGCGAGCGCCGCGGGCAGACCGGGCTGCGCCATATACATCCAGTAGGCCACCGCGATGCCGAGGACCGCGACGACGATCGGCAACAGTTTCACCGAAAGCGGCAGATGGTGCGCCGCCTCGATCGAATCGTTGCCGAACAGCACCAGCAGCGACGCGCCCCAGAAGGCCTCGCGTCCCTCGCCCACCAGGAACGGCGCCGCCGCGCCGCCGAACACGGCGCCCGCGGCCAGCACGAAGAGCGGGATGATCATGACCTTGGGCGATTCGTGGACGTGGTCCCATATCGACTGCTCCATGCGCGGCTTGCCGTGGAAGGTCATGAGGATCAGCCGCCAGGAGTAGAGCGCCGTCAGGAAGGCCGCCGAGACCCCCATCCAGAAGGCGAAGACGCCCGCGTCGCTGCCCGCGCCAAGGGCCGCCTCGATGATCAGGTCCTTGGAGAAGTAGCCGGCGAAGAACGGGATGCCGGCGAGCGCCAGGCTGCCGGCCCACATCAGGCCGTAGGTGTAGGGAATGCGCTTCCAGAGGCCGCCCATCTTGCGCATGTCCTGCTCGTCGGACATGGCGTGGATGACCGAGCCGGCGCCCAGGAACAAGAGCGCCTTGAAGAACGCGTGGGTGCCCAGGTGGAAGATGGCCGCGCCGTAGGCCGAGACGCCGGCGGCGAAGAACATGTAGCCGAGCTGGCTGCAGGTCGAGTAGGCGATGACCCGCTTTATGTCGTTCTGGCACAGCCCGACGGTGGCCGCGAAGATGGCGGTGATCGCGCCGACGTAGGTGACGAGCGACAACGCGATCGGCGCGTACTCGAACATCGGCGAGAGGCGGCAGACCATGAACACGCCGGCGGTCACCATGGTCGCCGCGTGGATCAGGGCCGAGACCGGCGTCGGGCCTTCCATCGCATCGGGCAGCCAGGTGTGCAGGCCGATCTGGGCCGACTTGCCCATGGCGCCGATGAACAGCAGGATGCAGATGATCGTGAGCGCGTGCCCCTCGATGCCGACGAAGGTAAAGCGCGCCTCGGCAAACTCCGGGACCGCGGCGAAGACCTGATCGAAGCCGACCGCCCCGAACAGGAAGAACGCACCCATGATGCCCAGCGCGAAACCGATGTCGCCGACCCGGTTGACCAGAAACGCCTTGATCGCCGCGGCGCAGGCGCTCGGCCGCTCGTACCAGAAGCCGATCAGCAGATAGGACACCAGGCCGACGCCCTCCCAGCCGAAGAACATCTGCAGGAAGTTGTCCGCGCTGACCAGCATCAGCATGAAGAAGGTGAACAGGCTGAGGTAGGAGAAGAACCGCGGGATCGACTTGTCGTGCGCCATGTAGCCGATCGAGTAGATGTGAATCATGCACGAGACCACGGTCACCACGGAGAGCATGACGGCGGTCAGCGTATCCAGCTTGAGCGCCCAGGAGAGCTCGAAGCTGCCCGAATCGATCCAGGTGAACAGCTCGGTCACGTGGACGTTGCCGGCGATCACCACGTCGTGGAACACGACCAGCGAGAGCAGCGCGGACAGGCCGAGCAGACCGCAGGTCACGAGCTGCGCGCCGCGGTCGCCGATCTGGCGCCCGAACAGCCCGGCGACGATCGCGCCGATCAGCGGCAGGAAGACAACGGCAACGTCCATGACGCCCTTCAGCCTTTCATCATGTTGATGTCCTCGACCGCGATCGACCCGCGGTTCCGGAAGTAGACCACCAGAATGGCCAGACCGATCGCCGCCTCCGCGGCCGCCACGGTCAACACGAACATCGCGAAGACCTGTCCCACCAGGTCCTGCAGATGGGTCGAGAAGGCCACCAGGTTGATGTTGACGGCGAGCAGCATGAGCTCGATCGCCATCAGGATGATGATGACGTTCCTGCGGTTCAGGAAGATGCCGAAGATCCCCAGGGTGAACAGGACCGCGGCGACGGTCAGGTAATGGGCAAGGCCGATCTCGAACATCGCGCTAGACTCCGCTCCCCCTCGGCACGTCCTTCAGTTCGATCGAGTCCGCACGCTTGCGGCCGATCTGCCCGGCGATCGACTGCCGGCGCACCCCCTCGCGCTGCCGCAGGGTCAGGACGATCGCGCCCACCATGGCCACCAGGAGGACGAGGCCCGCCGCCTGGAACAGGTAGATGTAGTCGGTGTAGATGACGTTGCCGAGCGCCCTGGTGTTGTGCACCTGTTCGGGCGGCGCTATCGGGATACTGGCCACCGTCCCCGCCGCGGGCGCGGCGACCCAGGCTCCCACGACGAAGGTCAGCTCGACCAGCAGGATCAGGCCGATCAACCCGCCCACCGGCAGGTACTGCAGGAACCCCTTGCGCATCTCGACGTAGTTGATGTCGAGCATCATGACCACGAAAAGGAACAGCACCGCCACCGCGCCGACGTAGACCACGACCAGGATCATGGCGAGAAATTCGGCGCCCATCAGGACGAAGAGCCCGGCCCCGTTGAAGAAGGCGAGGATAAGAAACAGCACGGAATGCACCGGGTTGCGCGACGAGATGACCATCACGCCCGAGGCCACGGCCACGAAGGCGAAAAGATAGAAGGCGAGCGCCTGCAATATCATGTCGGCCCTGCCTTCCCCGGGCTTCGCAACGGCATCATGGTTCCCTTCCCTTCTCGGACGCGATTTTCGACGGGCTTACCGGTAGGGCGCGTCGAGTTCCAGATTCTGCTGGATCTCGGTTTCCCAGCGGTCCCCGTTCTCGAGCAGCTTCTCCTTGTTGTAGTACATCTCCTCGCGGGTCTCCGTCGCGAACTCGAAGTTCGGCCCCTCGACGATGGCGTCCACCGGGCAGGCCTCCTGACAAAAGCCGCAGTAGATACACTTGGTCATGTCGATGTCGTAGCGCGTGGTGCGCCGGCTGCCGTCCGCGCGCGGCTCGGCCTCGATAGTGATGGCCTGGGCCGGACAGATCGCCTCGCAGAGCTTGCAGGCGATGCAGCGCTCCTCGCCGTTCGGGTAACGGCGCAGCGCGTGCTCGCCGCGGAACCGCGGGCTCAAGGGACCCTTCTCGTAGGGGTAGTTCAGGGTCACCTTGGGCCTGAAGAAATAGCGCAGGGTGAGCGACATGCCCGACAGCAACTCGCCGAGCAGCAGACTGCGTAAGCCGCGATCGATCATACCCATCGGCGTCGTCCCTTCACCCCTGCCGCCGGCGCGGCGGCGCATACCATAGTCTGCCCTTCGGGCATGGCAAGGTCTCCACGTTCCTACCCATTGGGCACCAAGTCGAAGGCGAACAGGAAGCCCGCGGTCAGCACCACCCAGAGCAGCGAGAACGGCAGGAAGACCTTCCAGCCGAGCCGCATCAGCTGATCGTAGCGATAGCGCGGCATGGTCGCGCGCACCCAAAGGAAGACGAACATACAGGCCGCGATCTTGCCGAAGAACCAGATCGGCCCCGGGATCCAATTGAACGGCGCGATATCGAACGGCGGCAGCCAACCGCCTAGGAACAGGATCGAGGTCATCGCGCCCATGAGAAGCATGCTGGCGTACTCGCCCAGGAAGAAGAGCGCGAAGGTCATCGAGGAATATTCGAGGAAGAACCCGGCGACGATCTCCGACTCGCCCTCCGGCAGGTCGAAGGGCGAGCGGTTGGTCTCCGCCAGCGTCGATATGAAGAAGATCACGAACATCGGCAGCAAGGGCACCGCGAACCAGACCTTCTTCTGCGCCAGCACGATGTCTGTCAGGTTGAGCGAGCCGACGCAGATCAGCACGGTGATAATCACGAAGCCCATGGACACCTCGTAGGACACCATCTGCGCCGCCGAGCGCAAGGCGCCCAGGAATGGATACTTCGAGTTGGAGGCCCAGCCGGACATGATCACGCCGTAGACGCCCAGCGAGGAGATCGCGAAGAGGTAAAGGATCCCGACATTCAGGTCGGAGACCACGAGCCCCTCGCCGAAGGGAACGACCGCCCAACCGATCATGGCCAGGATGAAGGTCACCATCGGCGCCGCGACGAAGATCACTCGGTTCGCCCCGGCCGGCAGGATGGTTTCCTTGAACAGCAGCTTGGCGGCGTCGGCGATGGGCTGGAGCAGGCCGAACCACCCGACCACGTTGGGGCCCTTCCTGAGCTGCATGGCGCCGATCACCTTGCGCTCGGCGTAGGTCAGGTAGGCGACCGCGAGCAGCAGCGGCGCCAGGACCGCCAGGACCTGCGCGACGATGATCGTTCCCTGGCCGGTATAGCTGTCCCAGAAGGTCCAGGTGACGAACCAGTCCACCCAGCCGACGATCCACTCCGTGAAGCTAGCCATCGGTTCCGGTCGCCTCCTGCCGGTTGCCGGACAGCAGTTCCTCGCTGCAGCGGGCCATGGTTTCCGAGGCCCGGCTGATCGGATCGGTCCGGTAATAGTCGTCGATCGGCAGTTCGAAGGGCGCGGGATCGACCGGTCCCTCCTGGCCGAAAGGCTCCCAAGGCGCGCGCTCCACCTGATCGACCGCGGCGAAGACCGGGTTGACCCCGATCAGGCGTTGGCGCAGCTGGCCCAGGTTGTCGTAGGGCAGCCGCTCGCCGACCACTTCGGAGAGCGCCCGCAGAATCGTCCAGTCCTCGCGCGCCTCGCCGGGCGGGAAGGCGGCCAGCCGGCCGAGCTGCACCCGCCCCTCGGTGTTGACGTAGGTGCCGTTCTTCTCGGTATAGGCCGCGCCGGGCAGGATTACGTCGGCCAGGTGCGCGGCGGCGTCGCCGTGATGGCCTTGGTAGATCACAAAGGCCTTGTCCAGTGCGGACAGGTCGAACTCGTCGGCGCCCAGCAGGTAGACCGCTTCGACGGCGCCGGAAGCGGCACCCTCGAGGATGCCGGCAAGGTCGCGCCCGCCCTCGCCCGGAACGAAGCCCAGGTCGAGCGCCCCGACCCGCGCGGCCGCGCGGTGCAGCACGTTGAAGCCGTTCCAGTCGTCGCGCACCATGCCGAGGGTCTCGGCCAGCTTGCGGCCGAGCGCCAGCACCGCGGCGCCGTCCGGGCGGGCCAGCGCGCCGCTGCCCAGCACGACCATCGGCCGCTCGGCCGACTTGAGCTTTTTGGCGAAGGCGCTTTTGCCGTCCGCCAGCTGCTTCAGGGTCTCGGGTCCGGCGCCCAGGGACTCGACCGGGTAGGTCAAATCGACC
>CAMYKD010000125.1:0-2164 GCA_947258885.1 uncultured Kiloniellales bacterium
CGAAAGGCGACCGGCGGCGTTGCTTCCCTACAAGGTCGAGTTGGTCGCCCACCATGCCTTTCGCGCGGAAGACTGGCCCAAGGCGTTCGCCTACTGCCGCCGGGCGGGCCAACGCGCGCAGGCGAAGTCGGCGAACCGCGAAGCCGTGGATTTCTTCGGACGCGCCCTGCAAGCCGCAGAGCGGAATCCCCGCACCCGGAGACACAGGGAACGTGAGATCGATGTCCGGTTGGAACTTGGCCAATCGCTGTTTCCGCTTGGGCGCCACGACGAGGGGCTGCATCAACTGTTGGCGGCGCAAAAACTCGCTCACAACATGGCCGACGAGCGGCGTCTTGCAAACATTGCGGCATCTCTCGTCCTTTCCCACTGGGTCAGGGGAGATTTGGCTCGAGCCGTTCGCACAAGTCGGAAGGCCTTGGCGATGGCGGGACAGCTCGGAGATTCTAACTGTGAAATACAGGTCGCCACGCGGCTAGGCGCCATCTATCTGGACCGTGGGGATTATAGGTCTGCCTGTGAGTTGTTGAAGGCGGGAATCGAGAAGATTCCCGGCAGGGCCTCGTACGACCGGTTTGGCCTTCTGGCTATTGCGTCGGTGGCCAGCCGCGCCTCTTTGGCGCGCGCTCTAGGAGAATTGGGGCGTTTTGAGGAGGCCATCAGGGTTGGGGACGAAGGCATACGGATCGCCGAAGAGACCGGGCATGTGTTTAGCCAGATCTATGCCTACCTGTTCGTCGGAAATGCGCTTCTCAGAAAAGGAGATTTCCAGCGGGGTCTCCAACCACTGTCACACAGCTATGATCTGTGTAAGGCAACGCGAGCCAAGCTGCTTCTGCCACTGAGCGCCGCTTCCTTGGGCTATGCCCATGTTCGGATGGGGAAGATACCGCGCGGGCTCGAACTTCTCGAAAAAGCGACGACGGCTGCTAAACAACACGTCATCAGATTCCAGCTAGCGCAGGAATTGACTTGGTTGGGCGAAGCATACGTGCTTGCGAATAACTACGAGCTTGCCCTTGGTCACGCCTGGAATGCTTTGAAATACGCCGAGAAAAACGGCGAGAAGGGCGACGAGGCCTGGGCCCTGTGGTTGCTTGGCGAAATTCACGCTAGGCTAGATAGCTCCCAGGCCCGCAAGGCCGAAGAGTACCTGCTTCGCGCGCTCGACATCGCTGCAAAGCGCTTTATGGGTCCATTGGTCGCCCACATCGATTTGGAGCTCGGAAAGCTGTACCGCGGCCAAGGAGCTTGGAACGAAGCGCAATCACAGTTCGAATCTGCCATGTCCCTATACCGTGACCTCGGCATGAACTACTGGTTGGAAATGACCGAAGCCGAACTGGTACGTGAACCCCAAAGGGTGCCCGCACCGCTTTCGCTACGCTGAGCCGGCGGTGCATCCATCGGCGACCGGCACCTGGGAACAGGGACGTGGTCCAAAGAGGACATCCTTCGCGCGAATACCAAATCGGCAAAGCCCAAGATCGAGGATGCCGGCCCCCGGTTGGTTGATCGTGAATCAGGCGCCGGGCGCGGCGGCGTGTTTGTTGCAGGCCTGCCTTTGCACTTTACGTTCAAGGATCTCGTCCGCAACGGCCCGAGAAGCCGCGCCAATCAAATTGGCCGCGAGGGACAATCCCTTGGCCGCCGCGTGATCTCCCAACTCGTCCAGGCACACCTTGAGCGCCTGAATGTCATTGTTCAGGTCGGCACCTCCAACCTTAGGCCTCTTCATCATGGTCCCGGCTCTCCCTGTGTGCGCCGCATAGCAGATGCGAAGATCTAAATGGATGCTAGTTCAGAAGGACACAGCGGCGCTGTGAAGAACTTCACAGACAGCTAACCATCTTGGCCCTAAAAGAAATTTGTCGATTTGAGATCTGAGCATTGATATCGGAGAGAGTTCAATGAAAGTGGACAGCAAAGATGGCACGGTGGTGCGCGGTGCGGATGGAGCGCTCTATGTCGTGTCTACAGATATCTGCCAACGCGCAGAACCGGCTCTGAACACGGAATCTGGTGACGGCGATACATCGACCAGCACGTCAGGCTTCACTACATCAAGAGACCACGCCTCGGCGCGGGTCTTCGTCGACCCGGGCGATCACGCCTCGGCGCGGGTCTTCGTCGACCCGGGCGATCACGCCTCGGCGCGGGTCTT
>CAMYKD010000125.1:2195-17663 GCA_947258885.1 uncultured Kiloniellales bacterium
CTCGGCGCGGGTCTTCGTCGACCCGGGCGATCACGCCTCGGCGCGGGTCTTCGTCGACCCGGGCGATCACGCCTCGGCGCGGGTCTTCGTCGACCCGGGTAACGTAGCAGCCTGAGCCCTATCGGCTGCTGGCCGCGGGCAAGACCTGATCTCTGGGCGCTTTCGCGTGCTGGGGATGTTAGCGGGTACGCATCCACCGGCACGCGGAAGGGTCCATTTGGTGAACCTTTAGAGGTGGCCCATGCCACATTCCATGATGCTGTCTTCAGATATGCTGTACCCTGACCGCGTCCGGCCCGCTCGTCGGCATACAGCTGTGCCAAAGGGTTTTCAGGACAGCACCCACCGGCTTGTTTCGCCCGAGAAGACCCTCGCGTGGATTCAGCGTTACCTGCCGGTCATGGGCATCACCCGCATGGCCAACGTCACCGGTCTGGATACCATCGGCATTCCGGTCGTCATGGTCTGCCGGCCGAATTCCCGCTCGGTTTCGGTGTCCCAGGGCAAGGGTTTCGATCTGACCGCGGCCAAGGTCTCGGGCGTGATGGAGTCGATCGAGTCCTATCACGCCGAGCGCATCGATCTGCCGCTCAAGCTCGGCAGCCACGAGGATCTCCGGTACAAGAATCCCGTGATCGATGTCGACCGGTTGCCGCGTTTCACCGACAGCCGGTTTGGTCCATATACCCCGCTGCTCTGGGTCGAGGCAGGGGAAATCATGAACGGCGGGTCCGTCTGGCTGCCCTACGAGATGGTTCATCTCAATTACACCCTGCCGCTGCCGACCGGGCACGGCTGCTTCGTCGCCAGCTCGAATGGGCTGGCTTCGGGCAACCACTGGCTCGAGGCGGTGAGCCACGGGATCACCGAGGTGGTCGAGCGCGATGCAACGACCCTCTGGCATCTGCTCGAGCCCGAGGAGCAGCAGCGGACCCGGGTCGACCTGGATACGGTCGACGACCCCTGCTGCCGGGCCCTGCTGACCCAGTACCGGCAGGCGGGTGTCATGGTCGCGGTATGGGAGACCACCAGCGACGTTGGGATACCCTCCTTCCTGTGCCGGATTCTTCAAGAGGAGGGGCCGCCGTCCAATACCCTGCGTCCGGCCTCGGGCATGGGCTGCCATCCGGCGCGCAACGTCGCCTTGATGCGGGCCTTGACCGAAGCGGCGCAGAGCCGCTTGACCTTTATTTCCGGCGCCCGCGACGATATGACCAGGGACGACTATGGACGGTATCTGGACCGCGAGACCTATGACGCCTGGCGTGCCACGATGGACCACGATGGGCCCGGCCGCGGTTTTCACAGGGCGCCGACTTTCCTCGGCGAGACCTTCGAGCAGGACGTGGCATGGGAGCTGGAGCGCCTGCGGGCCGTCGGCATCGAGCAGGTCGCCGTGGTCGACTTGACCAAGCCGGAGTTCGGAATTCCCGTGGCGAGGGTCGTGATTCCCGGACTCGAGGGAATCGATCACTCCCGGAAATTCGTGCCCGGATCCAGGGCGAAATCACGCATGCGAGAGACCGTATGACCATCATCGTATTCAGCGGACCGACACTGCCACCGGCCGAGGCGGCAAAGGAACTGGACGCGCTGTACTTGCCGCCGGTCTCGGAGGGGGATGTCTACAGAGCCGCGTTGGAGAGCCCGCGTGCCATCGGCATCATCGACGGATACTTCGAGAACGTGCCCTCGGTCTGGCACAAGGAGATCCTCTATGCCTTGTCCCGGGGAACCCGGGTTTTCGGGAGCGCCAGCATGGGCGCGCTGCGAGCCGCGGAGCTTGCGCAATTCGGCATGCAGGGGGTCGGCGCGACCTTCGAAGCCTTCCGCGACGGCAGGTTGGAAGACGACGACGAGGTGGCCGTGATCCACGGCCCGGCGGAGTTGGGCTATCCGATGCTGTCGGAGGCGATGGTCAACATCAGGCGAACGCTTTCGGACGCCCACGCCGGGGGCGTGATTTCCTCGCTCACCCGAGAAGGACTCGAACAGATCGCCAAACATTTGCCCTATCGAGAGCGCGCCTATCACGCGATCCTGTCGCGTGGTCTGGCGGCCGGCCTGGCGGCCGACGAACTGGCGCAGTTCAAGGCTTGGCTGCCGAGCGGCCGGGTCGACCAGAAGCGCGAGGACGCGATCCTGATGCTCAGGGTCATGCGCGACTGTTTGAAGCCGGACAGCGAAGCGATATCGGTCGCCTTTCATTTCGAACACACGACGCTTTGGGAAAAGGCCGCGCGCATGGCGATTCAAGGGGGCGATGCGTCACACCGGTCCGAGGTGTGATTGCGGCGGGAGTCCGGCACCGTTTCGGGCTCGGCGTTATTTTTGCGCTCCTGGATCGGCTACATCGGATATAGTCGAGGCTCCTGATCCGGCCCCAAGGCCGTGGCTGCGGGGGCCCCGAATATCGACGGATGCAGGCTGACGTGGAATCGGCCCACTTCAAGATCCTCTCCAAGAATCAGCTCTTGAGCCGATTGGCGCCTCGAGAGATGGACGAACTCCTTTCTCTGGCAACGATCGAGCATTTTGGCCCTGACGACGTGATCTTTCACAAGGGAGATCCGGGAGACCGGCTTTACGCGATTCTGAGCGGCCGTGTGGGTATCAATACGGTATCGCGCGAGGGCAAGGAGATAATCCTGAATGTACTCGGCCCTGGAGAGGTGTTCGGCGAGATCGCCGTGCTCGACGGCAAGAGGCGCACGGCCGGCGCGGTCGCCATGCAGCCGACGAAATTGGTGCGTATCGGCCGGGCCGAGTTCCTGCCGTTCCTGGAGCGGCATCCCAGGTTGTGTATCCGCGTCATCGAAGTGCTTTGCGAACGGCTGCGCTGGACCAGCGATATCATCGAGGACACGATCTTCCTCGATATTCCGCGCAGGCTGGCCAAGCGCCTCTTGACCTTGATCGAGCGTCACGGCCAGCCGGTCGAGGGCGGCGTGAAGATCGATATGAAGCTGTCACAGGAGGACCTCGGAAATATGTTGGGAGTCACCCGCGAGAGCGTGAACAAGGGGATTGCTTCCTTCCAACAGCAAGGTGTGATCAGCTATGAAGGGGCGTACATCATCGTCCACGATATCGATGCCCTCGGAAGACTGCTCGGCAAGGACGAGGTGGTATGACACGTCGCGGCGCCGTTGCCGACTATCTTGTCGATCCGCTGTCGAGATCCCAATTTAGCGTCGATCTCAGAGTATTGATTTCAAGATATTTTCGATAAGTTCCAATATTGTTTGCATTATAGGAAAATTTATATAAAATATTTCGTCCTCTGTTCTTTTGTTATATTGAAGTCGAAAGCCTGTAGTTATTTCTTAACTATGTAGCAAGGGTTGATCGCTATCTTAGTGGGTGCGGAAACCGCCGCACTCCTGGGCTCTCATCCTCGGTCCGCATCGGTGATCGAGATCAAGACGGGCCCTGGCTGGACCATTGTTTTCTTGATCGACCTGGCGATGGATATCGTTGCAAGCATCGACATCGAGTGGGTTGCCATCGGCCTGGCCGGGTTGGTTCTAATCCAGCTGGTGCTGGAGTTGAGCGGCATCTATCGACGGTCCGGCGGCGTGTCTCGTCGTGGCGTGTTCCTGCAGATTCAGGGCCGCCGCTTGCCAGCGGCCGAGGCCGGTACGCGGATGCGGCCGGTCGGTCCGGCCGGGCCCGAAGGTGCGAGGGATTGATGGATCGCGCGTTGCGCCCCGGGATTTCGAAGCCGGATAGCGACGTGTCGGCGCGAGGCAAGAGGACGGCCGGACGGGAGACATCCAGCAAGGAAAGGCGGCTGATCTGGCGGTTGCTTGCTTATTGGGAGCAACGGCGCGGCGACCGGGAGTACCCGGCGCTCGGCGACATAGATCCGGCCGCGATAAGCGAGATCTGGCCGTACTGTTTCCTGCTCGATGTGAGGAACTATCAAGGGTTTCCCTACTTCCACTACCTCGGGCCGTCTCTCGCCAAATATTCCGGCATATTTCTGAGCGGTCAGCACGACTGGACCCATACGTTGCTCAAGAAAGCGGTGTGTCATTTCCGAGAGGCTCTGGAGCGAAGTGCGCCGGTTCTGGTGGAGGAGGAATTGACCCAGTTCGACAACAGGAAACTGTTGTTTTGCAGCGTCCTGCTGCCGTTGAGCGACGATCAGGAAACGATCAACTATCTGCTCGGGGCCGCGAACGGGACCATACGAAAGACATAACCTGCCGCCACGGTCACGCCGGATTGTGCCCCAAATTTATTCCCGCCGATAACGGGCATGGCTCGGCCCGCGCTATGATTTGCTTAGGAATTTCCTGCATAGATGGGGCGGAGCCGATTCGCCGAGGAAACGAACGATGCGATGGTTGTTGGTGCCGCTTCTTCTTGGACTGTTTCAGACGACCCCGGCCGCTTGGGCGCAGAGCCTCGGGAATTGGGAAATCGAGTGCCGGCCGGACCGGCCGCTCAAGACCGATAATTGCAGTTTGGCCCACCATTCGACGCAAGAAGACGACATCGCTCTGGTAATGTTCTCTTATGTCGATCGGGAACTCAGCCTTCTCATTTCGGGGGACCGGGTCTTCACACAGGCAGAGATCAATATCGACGAAAATCTGATTTTCTTCACGCTGCTGTGCGGCGAGGGTTACTGCTTCTTCAGCGGCTCCGTAGCCGAAAAACTGGCCCGGCATTTTTCCCGGGGACGGTCCGCAGTGATTGAAATCGCCACCTCGTCTTTCGGTGTCGATCTGACACAGCGAGTCGATCTGTCGGGATTCGGCTCGGCCTTCGCGGAGTTTCGGAACGGCCGCCCGAAATAGTGCGGCGCGGCGCGCGCCTCGCCGGCGGCCAAAATCGCCGCGCTGAAATGCGTCATCGTCATCAGTGACCTTTGGACTGAGTGGTTCCTCAACCGGTCTTGCGTTGGATGCCTTCGGTCGATGGGCCCGGCCGTTGGCTCTCCGCTTCAATGCCTGCCAGGTTCCCGCCGGCGGCGGCCTCCCGGTCGGCGAGCACATGCGCCAGAGTGCGCAGCGGGCGTTTGAGATAAGGACTGACCTCCTGGTCCGAATACCCTGTCTTTATTCTATTCACAAGTTTACGCACAAACTTATCCACAGGTATAGTTGGATGAGAGAGACTACTTGCCAAAAGCTAGTAGGTTTATATTACATATGCCTTGGAAGAATGACAATAGGATAGTCAGGCTGCCGGCCCGGAACGGTTGGGGCCCCTCCAAGCCGGGACGGCTGACATCACGCCCCCTACCGGGGGTGTCATGGCTGTTCGGCCAGGTCGGCACGAGAACAGGCGCCCGATGTTTGCGCCGACGTGGCGACAGCCACTGCCGCTGTCTCCTTGGCAGTGGATAGGGCAACCGTGGTGAGGGTCCGCACGGCGCCGGGCAGGCTCTTGATCGACTCGGCGATGAGCCGCTCCAGGCTTCGCACATCGTGGGTCCGGACCTTCAGCAGGTAGCCATAGTCTCCAGTGATGTGGTGGCATTCGAGCACCTCCGGCAGGGTCTCCATGGCGGCGACGAAGGTCGCTTCGTGCTCCGGCCGGTCGATCAGAACCTGAATGAAGGCGCAGAGGCCGAGACCCAGTGCCCGCGGGTCGAGCCGCGCGCCGAAGCCGCGGATCACCCCCTGGGCCTGCAGCTTTTTCAGCCGCTCATGCACGGCCGAGGCCGAGAGCCCGATCTGCGCGCCCAGTTCCGCATAGGACAGACGGCTGTTCACTTGGACCAGTGCGAGGAGTTGTCGGTCTTGGTCGTCGAGGCTGGACATGTTCGATCCGATGGGCTATCGACAGGATGTTGTCCCGCTAGATGACGAAATAGCCGAAAAAACCGCATGAAACAATGGATCAGATCGTATTTTTTGCGAAGGGGGCGGCGATCGGGCTGGCCATCGCCGCGCCGGTCGGGCCGATCGGCGTGCTGTGCATTCGCCGCAGCCTGAATGCCGGCATGCTGACCGGCTTCGTTTCGGGTCTGGGCGCCGCCGTGGCCGACGCGGTCTATGGCGCCGTGGCGGGCTTCGGCTTGACCTCGGTCTCCATGTTCCTGCTCGACCACCAGGCCGCGATCAGGATCCTGGGTGGTGTGGCACTGCTCGCGATCGGCCTGCGTATCCTCCTCGCCAAGGCGTCGGCGGCCGGCGGGCCGCCCGGCAATAGCGGCCGTCTGGCGGGGGCCTTTGCGTCCTGTTTTCTGCTGACCCTGACCAACCCGACGACGATCCTGTCCTTCCTGGCCATTTTCGCCGGCCTCGGCTTGGCCGAATGGGTGCGCGACTATACCGCGGCGGCCGTCCTGGTGGCCGGCGTGCTGCTCGGCTCGGCGCTCTGGTGGCTGTTCCTGAGCGGCGCGGTCAGTCTGGTTCGCACCCGGCTGTCAGCGGCCGTGCTCGTCTGGATCAACCGCTTTTCGGCGGCCGTGATGCTGCTGTTCGGCCTGCTCGCCTTCGCACCCCTGGTGACCTGAGCCAGGCTGTCATGCGCGGCGCACGGGGCAGCCTTGCCGAGCGATCGTTTGTGCGGTTGGCGATCGTCCGCCACATGGGTAATCAACAATCAACATTGACGGGACGGCCGCGTTGGCCGACCCGATTGCCTGAGGAGTTGGCCAGATGAAATTCGCAAAGGTACTCGTCGATCTGTTCAAGATGCCCGCCGAACGGGCCTTCTCCAAGGTCGCCCTGGCGCCGGTCATAGATCTGCCGCACCCGCCGCAGACGGCGGTCAATCCCTTGCAACTCTTGGGGCTCTACCGCGACTGAATGGCTCAGCCGCCGCTGCGCACCCGCGCCACCGCGTCCAGCCAGCCCGCGTAGCGCCGCGAGCGCTCCTCGGCGCCCAGGGCGGGCTCGAAGCGTCCGGAGGCCCGCCAGGTCGCCGCGATGCCCTCGAGCCCCGCGAAAAACCCCGACTTGAGCCCGGCCAGCGAGGCCGCGCCCAGGGCCGTGGTCTCGCTTACCTCCGGCCGTTCGACCGCGCAGTCCAGCGTGTCGGCCAGGCACTGCAGCAGCCAGTCGTTGGCCACCATGCCGCCGTCCACGCGCAAGGTCCGGGGCGGCGCGGCGCCGTCGGCGGCCATCGCTTCCATCAGGTCGCGGGTCTGGAAGCAGACCGCCTCGAGCGCCGCGCGGACGATCTCGGCCGGGCCGGTGGCGCGGGTCAGGCCGAAGATGGCGCCGCGCGCGTGCGCGTCCCAGTAAGGCGCCCCCAGGCCGGTGAAGGCGGGCACCATGTAGACCGACTGCGCCGGGTCGGCGGCCTCGGCGAGGGCCTGGGTCTCGGGCGCCGAGCCGATGATCTTGAGCCCGTCGCGCAGCCACTGGACAGCCGCCCCGGCGACGAAGATCGAGCCCTCCAGGGCATAGGCCGTCGTCCCGCCGACCCGGTAGGCGATGGTGGTCAGCAGCCGGTTCTTCGAGGTCACGGCCTTGTCGCCGGTGTTGATGAGGGCGAAGCAGCCGGTGCCGTAGGTCGACTTCATCATACCCGTCTCGAAGCAGGCCTGGCCGACCGTGGCCGCCTGCTGGTCGCCGGCCATGCCGGCGATCGGCAAGGGCCGGCCGAACAGCTCGGCCGGCGTCGCGCCGAACTCGGCGTCGTTGTCCAGCACCTCGGGCAGGAGCGCCCGCGGAACGCCGAACAAGGCGAGCAGATCCTCGTCCCAGGCCTGCCGGTGGATGTCGTAGAGCAGGGTGCGCGCGGCGTTGGTCGCATCGGTGGCGTGCACCGCGCCGCCGGTCAGGCGCCACAGCAGGAAGCAGTCGACCGTGCCGAAGGCCAGCTCGCCGCGCTCGGCCCGGTCGCGCGCGCCCGGCACGTTGTCGAGCAGCCAGGCGATCTTGCTGGCCGAGAAGTAGGGGTCGAGCAGCAGCCCGGCGCGCGCCTGGGCGAGCGGCTCGTGGCCCTCCTGTTTGAGCCGGTCGCAGAGCGGCGCGGTCCGCCGGTCCTGCCAGACGATCGCGTTGTGGATTGCCTCGCCGCTCGCCCGGTCCCAGACCAGCGTCGTCTCGCGCTGATTCGTGATGCCGATGGCGGCGACCTCCTCGACCGCGGCCCCGCCGTCCGCCAGCGCGCCGTGCACCACGGCCAGGGTGTCACGCCAGATGTCCTCCGGATCGTGCTCGACCCAGCCGCTGTGCGGGAAGTGCTGCGGCAGTTCCTTCTGCGCCTGGCCGGCCGGCCGGCCGTCGCGGTCGAACAGCATGGCCCGGCTGCTCGTCGTGCCCTGGTCGATGGCGAGAACGGTGCTGGGCGCGGTCATCCTGGCGGTCCTCCTCATGGCCTGTGGCGCATGGTGGAATCGGCGGCGGCAAAGATCAAGCGGCGCCCGGAAACCTCGGCGTTTCTTGACGTGCATCAATGAGCCGCGCGCCCCATCCGGCTAGGCTTGCTCGCAAGTTTCGTCCGGGCCGGCGTCCCGGCCCGAAGCAGGAGTAACCCCAATGGCCAAGAAGTCTGTTTCCAAAACGGGCACGGCCGAAGCGAAAGCACCGGCCGTCGCCGAAGGCGACTGGTTCGACGCCTCCTTCATGGAACTGCGCCGCCAGATGGACCGTCTGTTCGACTCTTTCGCCGGCGGCTGGCATCTGCCGCAGATCGCCGCGCCCTTCGCCGCCCCCTTCGCCGCGCCTCACCTGGGCGGCGGCACGGTCTCGCTGCGCTTCGACGTGAGCGAGAGCGACGACGCGCTCGAGGTCTCGGCGGAGCTGCCGGGCCTCGACGAAAAGGACGTCGAGGTCACGCTGGAAAACGGCCTGCTCACCGTGAAAGGCGAGAAGAAGGCCGAGTCCGAGCAGAAGGGCAAAGACTACCATGTCACGGAGCGGCGCTACGGGTCGTTCCGCCGCAGCTTCCACCTGCCCGACACGGTCGACGAAGACAAGGTCCAGGCCGAGTTCGACAAGGGCGTCCTTCGGGTGATCCTGCCGAAGGTCGCCGAGGCCAAGCGAAAGGCCCGAAAGATCTCGATTTCCAAGCCCTAGGAGGTCCGCCTGGCGATAGCTTCCCTAAGCCTCCCGACCACTGGCCCCGGCTTTCGGTCTCCAAGGCCCGAGCCGGGGCGATTCTTTTGCCCGGGCGCCAGCGGTCAGCGCGCCGCGGTGGCCACCGCCGGATAGATGAAGCCGTAGGCCGGATATCGGCGCGCGCCGTACTTGCGGCCCGGCGTGTACCAGACCCGCACGGCCGACCAGTCGCCCGCGCCCGAGACGTCCCGGACCGGAGTGCTCAGGTGGATCCGGCCCTGGTTGAGCCAATTGGCATGGTCGACGACGATCTCGCGGTCGCTCAGGATCGCCGTGACCACGGCGAGATGGCCGCGGCTGCGGCCGTTGGGCTTGAGCACCAGAACCGAGCCCACGGACGGCCGGCGGCCCCGGTCGTAGCGGCCTTCGGCCTGCCGCCACCAGGTCCGGGCGTCGCCCCGGATCGCGACCGTGGACAGGGCGCGGGCATAGGGCACGCACTGCAGCCGGCGCGCCGGCGTCACGATGCGCGGCTGCGACCGGCGCGGCCGGTCGGGCTGTCGGATGCCGGCCGCGGAGGGCGCCGGCAGGATCTCGAGCGAGGTCGGCCAGGGCGCGGTCGGCGCCGGAAGCGCCGCGATCTTGTCGCGGTCCCCACCTGCGCAGGCGCTCACGGCCAGGCCGAGAAACCCGGCGACGGCCGCGCGCAAGGGGCGCGAAGTCCTCCGGCGGCTTTCTGGACAGTGCGTTCGGACCATGCCCCCCGACCTTGCAAATTCCCGTGGCGCGGACAGGATAGCGTCGCCGTCCGAGTCGTGGCCTGTGGCAAAATTGTGACAGGGGTCAGCGCGCCGCGGCGGATACCGCCGGATGGATGAAGCCGTGGGCCGGATAGGTCCGGCCGCCGTAGTGGGCGCCCGGCGTATACCAGACCTTCACCTTGGACCAGTTGCCCCAGAGCGAGACATCCTTGACCGGCGCGTTCTCGTGGATCAGGCCCCGGTTCAGCCAGTTGGCGTGGCTCACCACGATCTCGCGGTCGCTCACGACCCGCACGACCACCGCGAGATGGCCGAGGCCGCGGCCGGCGCGGCTGATCACCAGGACCGCGCCGATGGCGGGCCGGCGGCTTCGCTTGTAGCGCCCGCTGGCCTGGCGCCACCAGGTCCAGGCGTCGCCCCGTATCCCGATGCCCGAGAGCCGGCGCGCGTAGGGCACGCACTGCAGCGGGCGGGGCGGCTTCACGATCCGCGGCGGCGCGGGCCCGGCCCGGCGCAGCGCGGCCAGGGTCGGCGCGGGCGCCGGCGTTCGAAGCGCTGGGGCGGGCGGGGGCGGGACCGCGGGTGCGGCCGGGGGTGCGGCCGGGATCTCGATCGACAGGGCGGGCGCCGCCACGTAGGCGTAGGGCTCGGGGGTTTGCGTCGGGCCCGAACAGGCCGTCATGGCCACGCAGAGCCCCGGGAGCAGCGGCCGGCGCCAGAGCGCCGCGGCGCCCGGCCGGGAGCGGCCTCGGGGGGGTCCCCCGGGCCCGGTCGCAGGCGGCATGGGCTCTCCTTCGAAGCGTCTACATGACGGTCTCCGTACCCCCTAGATGAGGTTTTAGAGCCCTGATTTCCTTATGAATATTGTGAAAGAACGGTTCCGGTGGGCGGGGGCCTTCAAGGGAAGGCCTCATACCGGCGAGCCCATGACTGGATTCGCCTGTTGCCCCTCGGGCGCCGGGCGCAGACATCCGTCTGCTTGGCTGTCCTCGCTTCGCTGCGGGCGCGCCTTCGCGCTCGCCGGTATCAGAGCAGCGCCTCGTCGAGGGCGAGGGTGCTGCCGGCGCCGGTGATCACCTGCATGGTGAGGCCGGCCACCTGGGGCATGACGTTCTCGGCGTAGAAGCGGCCGGTCGCCAGCTTGGCCTGCAAGAACCCCGGGTCGCCCGCGCCCTCGGCCAGGCGGCGCGCGGCGGCCGCCGCGCCCTTGGCGAGCAGCCAGCCGCCGGCCACGGTACCGAAGATGCGCAGGTAGGGCGTCGCCCCCGCGGCCGCCTCCGCGATTTCCTGCTTGCCGGTCTCGAGCAGGTAGTCGCCGGCGGCCTCGAGCGTCAGGATGCCTTCGCCGAGCGCGCCGCGCAGGGCCGTGATCTCCTTGCCCTTCAGGGTCTCGAGGTCGGCCAGGGTCGCGCGCATCTCGTCCAGCAGCGCGGCCATGCCCGCGCCGTCGTCGCGCAGCAGCTTGCGGCCCAGGAGGTCGAGCGCCTGGATGCCGTTCGTGCCCTCGTAGATCGGCGCGATGCGGGCGTCGCGGTAGTGCTGGGCGGCGCCGGCCTCCTCGATGAAGCCCATGCCGCCGTGCACCTGCACGCCGAGCGAGGCGATCTCGCAGCCGAGGTCGGTCGACCAGGCCTTGGCGACCGGGATCAAGAGGTCGGCCGTGGTCTGGGCGCGGGCCCGCGCGGCCTCGTCGGGCTCGCGTTTGGCGCGGTCGAGCGCCGCCGCGGTGACGTAGATCAGCGCCCGCATGGCCTCGATCTGGGACTTCATGGTCAGCAGCATGCGGCGCACGTCCGGATGGTTGACGATCTTGACCGGCGTCGGGTCCTTGGCGCCCACGGCGGCGCTCTGGCTGCGCTCGCGGGCATAGGCAAGCGCCTGCTGATAGGCCCGCTCGGCGATCGCCAGGCCCTGCACGCCGACCGCCAGGCGCGCGTTGTTCATCATCGTGAACATGTAGGCCATGCCGCGGTTCTCCTCGCCGATCAGGGTGCCGACCGCGCCGCCCGAATCGCCGAAGGCCAGGACCGCGGTGGGCGAGGCTTTGATGCCCAGCTTGTGCTCGATCGAGACGCAGCGCAGGTCGTTGTGGGGCCCCAGGCTGCCGTCCTCGTTCACCAGCACCTTGGGCACCAGGAACAGCGAGATGCCCTTGGTGCCGGCCGGCGCCCCCGGCGTGCGGGCGAGCACCATGTGCACGATGTTGTCGGCGAGGTCGTGCTCGCCGTAGGTGATGAAGACCTTCTGCCCGGTGATCAGATAGTGGTCGTCCCTGGGCTCGGCCCGGGTCGTGAGCGCGCCGACGTCCGAGCCCGCCTGCGGCTCGGTCAGGTTCATGGTGCCGGTCCACTCGCCCGAGATCATCTTCGGCAGCCAGAGGTCCTTCTGTTCGGGCGAGCCGTGCGCCTGCAGCAGCTCGACCGCCCCCTGCGTCAGCAGCGGGCAGAGCGCGAAGCTCATGTTTGCCGAGTTCCACATTTCCTGGACCACCGTCGCCAGGGTCCAGGGCAGGCCCTGGCCGCCGTAGTCGGGATCGAAGGGCAGCGCGTTCCAGCCGCTCTCGACGTACTGGGCGTAGGCCTCGCGGAAGCCCCTGGCCGTGCGCACGACGCCGTTCTCGAAGGCCGCGCCCTCCTGGTCGCCCGAGTGGTTCAAGGGCGCGAGCACCTCGGCGGCCAGCTTGCCGGCCTCCTCCAGCACCGCGTCGGCGAGGTCCGACGTCGCCTCCTCGTAGCCGGGCAGTTTCGCGATCCCGGCCAGGTCCGCCACCTCGTCGAGCACGAAGCGCATGTCGGTCAAGGGCGCGGCATAGGCGGTCATGATAGGCTCCTTCGCTGCGGGGCGGCGCAAGGCCGAAGATAGTCCCGCCGGACGACCCTGGCAATCGGCCGGGGCCGGGCAAGGGCAGGGGAGGGCCCAGGGGGCTTGCGAGCCAAAAAGCAAACGAGCCCATGCGCGGTAAAAAGTCGTTTGATTTCAAGAGGTTATAGGGCGCCGGTGGGCAGAGGGCGTAGCGTAAGTCATTGAAAATAAACAAGTATTACCGCAGCCTCCCTTCGCCCGCTGATCTGCCTTCGCGGAAGCGGAGCCTCGGCTTCGCGCAGGCAGGAGCGCGAAAAACGGTTCCTTATTCTTGGTGGTCTTCGTGTCTCGTTCGCGCGGCTTACGCGGCTCCACCGGGGCCACGGTCCGCCCGAACCTTCGTGGTGAAACCGAGTTGGTTCTCTGTGCCTTTGTGGTGACTCTTGGTATGAGCCGCCGGAACGGCGACGCCTGGGCGGGGCTTGGTGTCGCGGCCGGCCCGTGTGGGATGGGGGTCAAGTCTTGAAATATCAGTTTTGCCGTTCCGAACAGTCGTGGACTGCACCCCGTGAGTGAGTCACGGGAATCAGGGACAGTTGGTTATGACCGGATGCGCGGACTGCTGCGCAGCAGCCCGCGCATCTGGCCGGGATCGGAAGAGACCGAGAAAGGTGTCAGATACCGGCGAGCCCATGACTGGACTCGCCTGTCGCCCCTCGGGCGCCGGGCGCAGACATCCGTCTGCTTGGCTGTCCTCGCTTCGCTGCGGTCGCGCTTGCCAGCAAGCCGATAAAGGCCGTCATCGGCTCGTTGGTATGACGCCTTCGCCTTTCAGTCCGCGGTCTTGATCAGCTTGCCTCTCGCCGTTCGCTCGGGCTTGTCGTCGCGGATGCGGGCGAAGGTGAGCTCCATGGCGAAGCCCGTGAGGGTGCGGTCGTAGCTCTGTATGACGTAGGCGCCCTCGTCGTCGATGTTGAGCAGGTAGACGGTCAGCGTCTGGCCCTTGATGCGGGCCCAGGCGTAGGCCTCGCCGGCCAAGGGATCGCCCGCGCGCGCCGCCTTGAACACGCCGGGCCTCCCGCTGGGCAGGAAGTCGAGCGTGCTGGACTTGCGTTTGACCTTGGCGGTGCTGTCCTCGCCGCCCGGGTAGGTGACCGTGGTCCAGGCCACGCTGAATCCGGGCCCCTTGGCTTCGATCCTGACGTCGAGGTCGCGGGCGGTCATGGCGAAGTGGTCGCCCGGCGAATGCGCCTCGCCGGCGCCCTTCCAGCTGCCGTAGAAGGCGGTGACCGAGAGGTTCCCGGCCGCCAGGGCCGCGCCCATCGGGCCGAGCCATCCCACCAGGACGAACGCCACGACGTACTTGCCCATGTTTCCCATCACAGTCCCCTCGACCTTTGTCCCGAAACATTCCCGCCAAGCCGCCCCACGCCGGCGGCCTAGCCGCGCCCCGAAGCCTGCCATTCCCCGGCGCGTCTTAGCAAGGCCGGTCGTTCCCCCCGGCCGCGCCGGCGAACCGGGGGTCCGGGTCAAGCTTGTAGTATTGTGCCTGCAGCCCCGAGCCTGCCGCCGCCCCCTCACGCCCGCTCCGCGAGCGGCAGGTTGACCAGCAGGTTCTGCGGCTTGAGCTTGAGGCGGCCGTCCTCGGTCATGGCGAGCGCGAGGTAGACCGGACGGCCCTCCAGGCCGGCCGCCATCACGGAGGGCTCGGCGAAGTCGAGGCGGAAGAGCGAGAGCAGGCGTTCCATGCGCTCGGCGCCGACCTCGACGCCCTGGTAGAGGTCGTTCAGAAGCTTACTGCCCTCGGCGTCGAGGCCGACGTGCCAGACCCATTTTTCGTCGGTGATCTGCTGGACCGGCTGGATCGAGACGGCGACGTCGAGGAAGCGGGCGACCCAGGATTCCAGCACGCGGCAGAGCGCGTCCAGGCCGGGCGCCGCGAAGTTGAGCGCGATCGCCGTGTCGTAGCGCTCAGCGCGCGCCCAGTAGGTGCCCGCGGTCTCCTCGCTCAGCACGTCGAGCTCGACGCTTTTCAGCGGCGTCTGGGCCTCGGCGACCAAACGGCCGAGCGCGCCGAAACCGCCGGTGGCCGCGGCCATCTCCACGGTCTCGGCGTCGGCCGCCAGGACCGCGCCCTCCTGGAGCAGGATCCGCTGCTCTCGGAACAGCAGCTCGGCGGCGCGCGCCCTGAGGCCATCCTCGCAACCCTCCAGCAATGCGCGCGCGATCGCGTGCGCCAGTTGGTCGAGGAAGAGCGGCGGGACCGGCACCCCGCCTGGATCCAGGAAAAATTCCAGATAGCAGTCCTCGAGCGTGCCGGCCTTGAGGAGCCGGTCGCGTGAGCAGCCGGTCGCGGAAGGCCAGCACGACCTGATAGTTCTCGCGCGCGTCCGGATCGGCGAGCTCCGCCAGCCGGGCCGCGGCCACGGCCTCGCGCGGGTTCTCGAGCAGTGCCTCGTGGAGCGCCCGCTCGGCCGCGCAGGACTCCTCGACCGGCCGCACCTCGGGCCGCAGGAAATAGGCGCGCAGGAACTCGTCGGTCACCGCGAGGCGGCCGCTCTCCCGGGGCTCCAAAAGGTGATAGCCCGAATCGCGCCAAAAGTCGGTCATGGCGGGCCTGTATAGGGGGCTGGGCGCGGGTCTGTCCATTTTTCCGTGGCCCCTCGGACGCCGGGCGCGGCCATCCGACCGCTTGGCTTCGCTCGCCCCTTCGACGAGCTCAGAGGATGAGGTGGCTCGCGGGGCCTCGACCGCCCGGCGGATTTCCCGCCGGCGGGCAATTAGGGCCGGCGCGCCTGGGTGCGCGGCGGTGCTGTAACGCCTCCGCGACCGCAGCCTCTGGACGGGGCCGGTCGGTGATGCAATAGTCCCCCGCGCCGGCCCCCCGAGGGGGCGAATATCGGAGTCCGAGCATGGCGACCATAGGTACGCGC
>CAMYKD010000126.1 GCA_947258885.1 uncultured Kiloniellales bacterium
GAGGCCGTCGACCTGCTGAAACGCGGCGAGGTCAGTCCGCTGGACCTGGTCGAGGCGGCGGCCCGGCGCATCGAGGCGACCGACGGGGCGCTCAATGCGCTGCCGACGCTTTGCCTCGAGCGGGCCCGCGACCAGGCCCGGCGGATCATGGCGGAGAAGAGTGAGGTCGAGCGGCCGGGCGCCTGGCTTGCCGGGCTACCGGTCGCGATCAAGGACCTCGAGGACGTGGCCGGGGTGCGCACGACCTACGGCTCGCCGATCTATGCCGATCACGTGCCCGACCGCTCGGATATCCTGGTCGAGCGCCTGGAGTCGCGGGGCGCCATCGTGGTCGGCAAGTCGAACACGCCCGAGTTCGGCGCCGGCGCCTCCACCTTCAACGAGGTGTTCGGAAAGACCCGCAACCCCTGGAACCTGGACAAGTCGGTGGCGGGGTCCTCCGGCGGCTCGGCTGCGGCGGTCGCTGCCGGGCAGGTCTGGCTGGCCAGCGGCTCGGATCTAGGCGGCAGCTTGAGGACGCCGGCCGGTTTCAATGCCGTGGTCGGCCTCAGGCCGAGCCCGGGCCGGGTCGCCCGAGGTCCGTCGCCCCTGCCCTTTTCAACTCTTTCCGTGGCCGGTCCGATCGCCCGGACCGCCGCGGATGCGGCGCTCTTCCTCGACGCCATGTCCGGCCAGCACCCCGAAGATCCGTTGTCGCTTCCTGCGCCCGCCGCGTCCTTCCTGGAGGCGGCCCGTGCGCCGCGGAGGCCGGCCAGGATCGCCTATTCTCCCGACCTGGGGCTGTTCCCGGTCGAGCGGGAGGTCGCCGGGGTCTGCCGGCAGGCGGCCGAGCGCTTCGCCGCGATGGGCGTCGTGGTCGAGGAGGCCTGCCCGGACCTGTCCGACGCCGTGTCCGTGTTCCAGACCCTGCGGGCGGCGCTCTACGCCGCCGAGATGGCGCCGTTGCTGGAAGGCCACCGTGCGCTCTTGAAGCCCGAGGTGATCTGGAACACGGAGAAGGGGCTGGCGCTCAATGCCGCCGAGATCGGCCGGGCCGAGCTGGCGCGTGCCGCCCTCTACCGGCGCGTCGCGGCCTTCTTCGAGACCTACGACCTGCTGCTCTGCCCGACCGCCATCGTGGCGCCCTTCGATGTCGACGTCCGCTACGTTGAGGAGGTCGAGGGCCACAGGTTCGACAATTATGTGGAGTGGATAGGGATCACCTTTGTGATCACGCTAACTGCCTGTCCGGCGCTGTCGGTGCCTGCCGGCTTCACGGCAGAGGGGCTGCCGGTCGGCCTGCAGATCGTCGGGCCGCCGCGCGGCGAAGCGCGGGCCCTTGCCGCCGCCGCGCTGCTGGAGCAGGCGACCGGCATCGCGGAGGCCCTGCCTATCGATCCGCGGCCGGCGGGCCACTGCGCCGCAGCGTCCTGAAGCCATGACCGGCGCCCTGTCCGATGGCGGCGCCGAGGCGCCGGTGACGCAGGACGCCAAGTACCCGCTCGGCGTCCTCATGGTGCTTGTCGCCGGAGTGTGCCTCAGCTTCGGCGGGCTGATCCTGCGCCACGTCGAGTCGGCCGACATCTGGCTGATGGTCTTCTACCGCTCCGTCGCCTTCGCCGGCACTCTGCTCGTGTTTCTCGCCGTCGTCTATCGCGGCCGGTTGGTCCGGCCTTTCCTGGCGGTGGGCCGGGAGGGCGTCGTGGTGGCGCTCGCCCTGGGCGCGGGCTCGATCTGCTACCTCGTCGCCATCGACCTGACGACGGTCGCCAACGTGGTCTTCATCCTGGGCGCAGGTCCGCTTCTGACTGCCCTTCTTGGGCGGCTGGTGCTGGGCGAGCAGGTCCGCCCGGTGACCTGGATCGCCATGGCCGCGGCGCTCTGCGGCATCGCCCTTATGGTCGCCGAGGGGCTGGACAGCGGCCGCTTGGCGGGTAATGTGGTCGCCTTCGGCGCGGCCGCCGCCTTTGCCGTCATGGTGGTTGCGATTCGGCGCGCCAAGTCGGTCGACATGGTGCCGGCAAGCTGCCTCGGTGGTTTGGTCGGCGCTGCGGCCTCGGCCACGATGGTCGGCAGCTTCGGCATCTCGGGCCACGACCTCGGCCTGGCGCTGCTGCTGGGCAGCGCTCAGCTGGGCGCCGGATTCCTGTTGATCACGTTAGGCGCGCGCCGGGTACCGGCCGCCGAGGTTCCGCTGCTCGCCCTGACGGAGGTCGTCCTGGCGCCGATCTGGGTTTGGATCTGGGTGAGCGAGGTGCCGGGCCGCTTGACCCTTTTGGGCGGCGCGGTCGTCCTGGCGGCTGTGCTCGGTCAGGCGACCATCCGCCTGCGCCGCAGACGGCACCTTGTCGAGTAAGGGACGGGGCCTTGCCTTCGAAACCGTGGCGAATTTCGAGCAACCGTCCGCCACAAGGTTGTGGCGGCGTGGGGATGTTCATATTTCCTTTGCGTATGATGGGAAAGATACCGGGCAGCCACCGCAGCTTTCCCCGAAGGAGATACGGTCGAATGGAATCACGAATTGCCGAGACTTGGCTATCTTCGGCCGGGAAGTCCCTGGTTGTGGTGCTGGTCGCAGCCTGTTTCACGTTCTCGGACCTGGCGCCTGTGGCCGCCGACCCGCCGCCCTGGGCGCCGGCCCATGGTTGGCGCGCCAAGCAAAAGCAAATACACAAGCAGAAGCACAGGTACAAAAACCGGGCCTACTACGACGACCGGGTCTACACCGCTCCCTTCGATCTCGACCTTGGCGTGTGCAACAGGCAGGTCCTGGGGGGATTGCTCGGCGGGGCGACCGGTGCGCTGATCGGCTCCCGGCTCGCCAAGGGTGACGACCGGGCGGCCGCAATCATCGGCGGCACGATTGTCGGTCTCATCGTTGGCGGCAGCATCGGCCGGTCCATGGACGAGGTCGACCAGAATTGCGTCGGCCAGACCCTGGAGCACGTGCCGGACGGCGAGACCATCTACTGGAACAACCAGCGCGCCGACACGCAGTACCAGGTGACGCCGGTCAAGACCTATCAGGTGAACGACGGACGATACTGCCGCGAGTACCAGACGACGTCGGTCATCGGCGGTCGGGCCCAGCAGACCTACGGCACCGCCTGCCGCCAGTCCGACGGCTCCTGGGAGCTGATCAGCTAGACGGTCCGGCGCTACCCGACCGGCCCGAGTGGGGGCCGGTCGGTCTTCGGCTGCCGTCTCCGCGGCGGGCAGGGCTTCGGTGCGCGTCACACGGCCTTGTCGTTCTTGTGGCCGGCCAGCGCCCTGGCGTAGCGCGGCATGACCTCGGGCATTACGGTTTCGCCAGGTCCAGGCCGCTCCACCCCGAAGACCGTCTGGGGAAAGTCGAGCGGCTTTTGGATCGACCAGATGCGATCGTGTCGGTCGGGCGGCAGGATCTCCGCAGGATCCCCGACCGCGATCCAGTTGAGCGGGACCACCGTATCCGGCGGCAAGACTGTCTTGAGATGGACAATTCCGTTGACCCGGACCTCCGAGCGGGCGCCGATCCGCGCCCCGTTGAAAATCGTCGCGCCGGTCGCGAGAAAGGTGTTGTCCTCGATGGAACAGCCGGAGAGATAGGCCCGTGGACCCACCAGGACATTGTCGCCGATCGCGACCGGGTTCCTTCGGGTGCCGCGGATCACCGCCGTGTCCATGATCACGCAGTCCGCGCCGATGACGATCGGACCGCTCTCGGCGGTCAGCACTGCGCCGAAGCCGATCGAGGTGTTGGCGCCGACCGTGACGCCGCCGCAGATCACCGCGTTGGGCGCCACGCGCGCCGTCGCATTGATTTTCGGGACCGCGCCATTGTGCTCCAACATCATGCGGGCCGTCCTTTCTCCTGGGTCTCGATTCCCCGCCATCCTGCCGCGCGGCGGCGGCCCTGGCCAGTGCCTGTGATAAGTTGTCCCCTTGACCGGGACGAGGCCGGATCGTTAGGCTCCGCGCTCGAGCGGCGCTGCCGCGCGAGGAGGTCCCAGCCATGAAAACAGCCCGCGCCAGGTTCCAGGTCGGCCAGCCCGTGCACCACAAGCTGTTCGACTACCGTGGTGTCATCGTCGACGTCGACGCGACCTTTCAGGGCAGCGAAGATTGGTACCAAGCGATGGCGCGCACGCGGCCGCCCAAAGACAGGCCCTGGTATCATGTGCTGGTGCACAACGCCCAGCACATGACCTATGTAACCGAACGCAATCTGGAGCCGGACCTGACCGGCGAGCCGATCCGCCATCCGGCGCTGGGCGAGTTCTTCGAGGGGCAGCGTGGCGGGCTCTACGTGCGCCAGACCGCGGCCCATTGACGCCTCCGCCGGGACCGCCCGGCCGTTCCCCCGCGGCAAGAAATCCTTTCCAATCGGTTTAACCGGTGCATGTTCTTTTTGCATGGCGTCTCTGTAATTTCCGCAATGGCGCAAGACGCAGAAGTGGATTATTTGCGCAGGTAACTCGTTCAACCTAGCGCGAGCCGGTTCGCTCCGCACGGGGTCCGGCTCAGGTAGAGGAAAAGGGCCATGGTCAACGTTACTTATGAAACCTCCGGGCATGCCCGAGGGCAGGCGGCCGGGACGGCCCTGCGCCGGATCGTCACCGCCATCGGGGCCGGCACGGCCGGTCTCTTCGAGGACCTCGCCGCGGCACGCCGCGAGCTGCGCGTGCGTCAGGCGACCCGCGGCCTGAGTCGCCATCTGCTTCGGGACGTGGGGCTCGACCGCAGCGCCTGCTAAGCACGAACCCCTCGCATCGGGACATCGGGGCGGACCTTTCGGTCCGCCCCGTTTCGTTTGGACGGACCGGCGGGCTCCCGCTTGGTTCGGGTTCGTGAACGCCCGAGGTGTTCTTGCGTGCGGCGACGGCGGGTTCCGCTTATCCTTGGCGGAGACCGAACGACCGGGGAGGCGATATCATGTTGCACGATCATTTCCGGACCCTGGCTCGCTTCAACGCCTGGGCCAACACCCAAATCTACGATGCCGTCGGCGACCTGCCCGAGGGCGAATACGAAAAGACGCGCCCGGCCGCCTATTTCGGCTCGATCCACGGCAGCCTGAACCACCTGCTCGTGGTCGACCGCCTGTGGTTCGGCCGGGTCGAGGGCGTGGATCGCGGGATCACCGGCCTCGATCAAATCCTCCACGACGGCTTTGACGAACTGCGTCGGGCGCGCGAAGCGGAGGACACGCGCATCATTGCGCTGGTCGACGGCTTGGACGAAGCCGCGTTGGGCGCCAATCTATCATATAGCTCCCTGGCGGGGGACCTCTATGCCATGCCGTTTCGGATAGTGCTAGCAGCCGTCTTCAACCACCAGACCCACCACCGCGGCCAGGTCCACGCGCTCCTCAAGGAGGCGGGCGCCGAGCCGCCGGCCCTCGACATCCCCGTCTACTGGCTCACGGGCCGATAGGCGGCCCAGGGCCCTTGAGCGCCCGGCTCGGTTCGCGCCTCCTCGCCTCGCTTCAGCCGGCGCCGGTGGTCAGCACCACCTTGCCGGTCGACTTGCGGCCGCTCAGCAGAGTCAGGGCCTGGGCGGCCTCGGCCAGGTCCAGCCGGTGCGAGACGTGGGGCTTCAGCTTGCCGGCCTCGAACCAGCCGAACAGCTGTGCGACCTGGGCGGTCACCAGGTCCGGGGCGTGCTTGCGGTAGGAGCCCCAATAGAACCCGACCGCCGCGAGGTTCTTGATCAGCAGGATATTGGCGGGGATCTGCGGCACCCGGCCGGCGGCGAAGCCGATCACGACCAGCCGCGCCCCCCAGGCCGCGACGCGCAGGCTGGCGTCGAAGACGTCGCCGCCTACCGGATCGAAGACCACGTCGACGCCGCGCCCGTCGGTTAGCGCCCGGACCCGATCGCGGATGTCTTCGCGCCGGTAGTCAATCAGCTGGTCGGCGCCGTGCGCCTCGGCCACCGCCAGCTTGTCCGGGCCGCCGGCCGTCGCGATCACCGTCGCGCCCAGCGCCTTGCCGACCTCGACCGTGGCCAGGCCGACGCCGCCGGCCGCGCCGTGCACCAGCAGCGTCTCGCCGGTCTTCAGGCCGGCGCGCCAGACCAGGGCGCCGTGGGCCGTGCCGTAGGTGACCGGGAAGCCGGCGGCGGTGACGAAGTCCATGGTTTCGGGAAGCACGAAGACATCGGCCTCCCGGGCCACGGCCTTCTCGGCGAAGCCGCCCCAGCCGGTCAGGCCCATCACCCGCGTGCCGGGCGCCACGCGGGTCACGGCCGGGCCGACCGCCTCGACTACGCCGGCCACCTCCATGCCAGGACTGAAGGGTAAGGCCGGCTTCTCCTGATACTTGCCCGCGATGATCAGGGTGTCGGCGAAGTTGACCCCCGCCGCCGCGACGGCGATCAGCACCTCGCCGGGCCCGGGCACCGGCGGCGGCACGTCTCCGAGGGCAAGGCGCTCCGGCCCGCCCCATTCGCTGCACAGAACGGCGCGCATTCTTCCTGTCCCGGTGTCAAACGGGGCTGTTCGGGGCGAGGCGCAGCTCGCCCACACGACGCCCGGCGCGGTTCAACAGCGGCGGGGCCAAGACTTCCGCGAGCGCCTCCGCCTCGGTCGCGCGGATCACCCCGAAATGAACAAGCAGGCGGCCCATGAGCACCTCGGCGGCGCGACCGGCGCCATCGTCAACCTTGAGCGCGATGCCCAGTCCGAGATCCGGCAAGGCGCCGCAGTAGACCCCCTCGGCACCGGTCTTGATCAAGGCCCGCTCCCCGGTCAGCTCCATAATCCGGGTGCAGAACCGCCCTGTGCCGGCGACCATGAAGGGCTCGGCCGCCATGGCCCGGCGAACCCGGCCGACGGCGGCCTGTCGCGGCTCCGGCTGATCTCCCGGTTCGGCCAGGCGCGCCATGGCGAGCGCCAGATTGCCGAGCGGCACGCCGAGCGTCGGGATGCCGCAGCCGTCGATGCCCCGTGGCGCGCCGCCCAGATCGCATCCGGTCATCGACTCGAGGATGCCCAGGACGCGCTGTTGCACCGGGTGCCCGAACGCGATGTAGCCGGCGGTCGGATGGCCCAGATGGCGGGCCACGCTGAGGAAGCCCGTATGCTTGCCCGAGCAGTTGTTGTGCAGCGCCGTGGGCCGCCCACCGCCGGCGATCAGGTCGACCATGGCCGTCTCGGCGAAGGGCGGGTGGACACCGCATTCGAGGTCGTCCGCCGTGCAGCCGATGCGCTCCAGCCAGGCCGCGACGGTCTCGACATGGCGCGGCTCGCCACTGTGGCTGGCGCAGGCCAGCGCGATCTCGGCATCGCCCAGGCCGAAGGCCTCGGCCGCGCCGGTCTCCAGAAGCGCCAGGGCCTGGATCGGCTTGATCGCCGAGCGCGGATAGACGGCCTGGTCGATGTCGCCGGCATGCAGCACCACGGTGCCGCCCGGGTCGGCCACCGCGAAGGCGGCGCGGTGACGGCTCTCGACCAAGGGGCCGCGGGTCACCTCGACCAGCAGGGGGTTGGCGGTCCCAGACCGCCCCCGATCGTCGTTCTCGTCCGTCGCCAACACCATGGAAAGACAGCTTCCCCAGGACCACCCCACGCTTCATTCCGAAGGCAGGGACTGGCACCTTGCCTCGACCCTCTCGGCCATGCAAGTTTTCGCGTCATGCGCGGCTACTTCGCGATCGGCGTCGAGGGCATCAGCAAGCCCATGAACCTGGGCAACCTGTTGCGCTCGGCCCATGCCTTCGGGGCCAGCTTCTTCTTCACCATCGCGCCGGCCTTTGCGGCCCGGGAAGTCAAGGTGTCCGACACCTCGGACGCCGCCAAGCACCTGCCGCTCTATACCTATGCCGGCGTCGAGGAGCTCACGCTGCCGCGCGGCTGTGCGCTGGTCGGGGTCGAGCTCACGCCCGAGGCGGTCGACCTGCCGAGCTTCCGCCATCCGAGCGCGGCGGCCTATGTGCTCGGTCCCGAGCGCGGCAGCCTGTCCCCGGCCCTGACCGGGCGCTGCGACTTCCTGGTGCGCATCCCGACCAGTTTCTGCGTCAACCTGGGTGTCGCCGGGGCCATCGTGATGTACGACCGCATGATCAGCCTGGGCCGCCACGCCGGCCGGCCCGTCAACCCGCGCGCGGCGCCCGAGGCCCCGGCCCCCCACGTCCAGGGCGGCCAGATCATCCGCCGCCGGTGACCCCAGGCACCAATCGTTGCCCGGGGGCGCAAAGCCTCTACCAGTGCTGACAGAAAGGGCTATATTCGTCTTGGGGGGCTTGTCGGGGCCGGTCTTCCGGCCCGGAGTGAGCAAGCGAAGGTAAGGTGCGATGCAACGAAACGACGACAGCAAGGCGGCGGCCGGAGCCCGCCGCGAACCATACGGCAGGCGATTTCGGGCCTCGGCCTTGGGTCCGGCCCTGGTTCTGGTGTCCGCTCTCGGGGGGCTCGCGGCCGGCCCCGTGGCGGCTCAGGATATCCAGCAACTGGGCGCATACGGGGACTGGCGGGCTTATGCCTACGACGAGAAAGGTCAAAAGGCCTGCTATATCGCCAGCCAGCCGACCAAGCACGAAGGCGACTACAAGAAGCGCGGCGAGATCTACGCCATGGTCACCCACCGTCCCGGTGACAAGGTGCGCGACGAGGTCAGCCTGGCGGCCGGCTACCGCTACAAGGCGGAGACCCGCGTCGAGGTCGCCATAGGCGGCAGCAAGTTCCAGCTCTTTCCGCATGAGGATACTGCCTGGGTGCCGGATTCCGCCGGCGACAAGAAGCTGGTGGCGGCGATGAGGGCGGGCAAGACCATGGTGGTGAGCGGCACCTCGTCGCGCGGCACGGCGACCAAGGACACCTATTCGCTGACCGGCTTCACCAAGGCCTATCGGGCGGCCAGCAAGGCCTGCGGCCTCTGACCCGGCGTCCTTGTTCCGGGCGGCCGGGCGCTCTATCTAAGGCACCATGAGCCGCGCCGCCCATGCCGATTATTTCGCTCCGCCGCCCGCATCCGAGGGCGGCGCGAAGGTTCTCGTGGATCTATCATCGCGGCGCCACCGACTTCGGCCGGATGACCTCGCTTTCCAAGGCCTTCCGGGCACGCTTGGCCGAGCACTATACGGTCGGCCGTCCCGAGGTCGCCGTCGCGCAGGCTTCCGCCGACGGCACCGCCAAGTGGCTGCTGCGCTTTGCCGACGGACAGGAGGTCGAGTCGGTCCACATTCCCGAGGAGGACCGCGGCACCCTTTGCGTCTCCAGCCAGGTCGGCTGCACGCTGACCTGCCGCTTCTGCCACACCGGAACCCAGCGCCTGGTGCGCAACCTGGGCCCGGCCGAGATCGTGGGCCAGGTCATGCTGGCGCGCGACCAGCTGGGCGAATGGCCGGCACCGGCCGAGGGCCGGCAGATCACCAATCTAGTGATGATGGGCATGGGCGAGCCGCTCTACAACTACGACAATGTGGCCCAGGCCCTCAAGATCGTCATGGACGGCGAGGGCATCTCGATCTCCAAGCGCAGGATCACGCTTTCGACAGCCGGCGTGGTCCCTGCCATGCGGCGCTGCGGCGCCGAGTTGGGCGTCAATCTGGCGGTTTCGCTGCACGCCGTCACCGACGAGCTGCGGGACCGGATCGTGCCGCTCAACAGGAAGTATCCGCTCGGGGAGCTGCTGGCGGCCTGCCGCGACTATCCCGGCGTGCACAACGCCCGGCGCATCACCTTCGAGTACATCATGCTGAAGGACGTCAACGACAGCCCGGCCGACGCGCGCGAGCTGGTGCGCCTCTTGAAGGGCATTCCGGCCAAGACCAACCTGATTCCCTTCAACCCCTGGCCGGGCGCGCCCTTCGAGCCCTCGACCCCGAAGACGATCGACCGCTTCGCGCAGATCCTCAACGACGCCGGGCTCTCCGCCCCGGTGCGCACGCCGCGCGGCCAGGACATCATGGCCGCCTGCGGCCAGCTCAAGAGCGCCAGCCTGCGCCGAAGGAAGACGCGCGAGCGGGAAACGGAACTTTCCGCACCCTGAATTTCCTGGAAAGATGGCGGCAGGCGGGGTTGTCCCGGCCGTGTGACGCAAGGAACCTCTGGCATGGGCGCGGAGACCGCGGCAGCAGGCCTCACCCGACGCCGGGCCACGCTCGGGACCGGCGGTGCCGCGCACTTCGTCCACGACGGGCTCGCCGACTCGCTCTACGTGCTCCTGCCGCTCTGGGCCCAGGGTTTCGGGATCTCCCACGCCCAGGTCGGCGTTCTCAAGATGGCGTTTTCCGGCGGGTTGTCCGCCTTCCAGCTGCCGGCGGGCTTTCTCGCCGAACGCTGGGGCGAGCG
>CAMYKD010000127.1 GCA_947258885.1 uncultured Kiloniellales bacterium
GCCGATTGTGCGACCGGGGCAAGGCCGGGGCCACCCCGAAGCACCAACCCCAAGCGAAGATCGGAGGCGCCATGAACCGTTCCGCAAGGGCCAGGGACTATATGGCCGTCAAGCTGATCACCTTGACGCCGGATATGGATATCCACCTAGCCATCAAGACGCTGCTCGACAAAAGGATCTCCGGCGCGCCGGTGGTCGACGGCCGGGGCGATCTGGTCGGGGTCCTGTCCAAGAAGGACTGCTTCAAGGTCGCGTTCAGCGCCAGCTACCACAAGGACTGGGGCGGACGTGTCGCCGACTACATGACCGCGGAGGTCCAGACCATCGATGCCGACACCGACATCGTCGAGGTGGCCGAGCTGTTCCTCAAGAGCCCCTTCCGGCGCTACCCCGTGATGAGCGACGAGCGCCTGGTCGGCCAGATCAGCCGCCACGACGTCCTGAAGGCGCTCGAGGATCTTTGGTAGACCGATCTCGGCCTTAGAAGCAGGGCCAGGAACTGACGGCCGGCGCGTTCCGACCACGCGCCGCGCAGGCGCAGCCCGGCAGGCCGGCGAAGGCGAGCGCCAGGGGCAGGAACCCGAACAGGCCGATCCAGCGCAAGCCGCCCTCGAGCGCGAAGAAGGCCGAGAACAGCGCCACGGCCGGGGCCAGGCGGAGGGTCCAGGTCAAAGCAAACGACAGCCAGTGTAGAGCTTTCTGCATCGTGACTGGAATATGGCGGTCAACCGCCGATCGATCAACGATGTTGGAGGTGCAGCCCGAGAGGAGACACGCGCGCCGTGCCGGCCGGGCTTCAAGCATGACCGGCAAGGTACACGGGACACTATGATCTCGTGTGCCGAAGTGACGCGGACTGGCTATCAGACTCTTCGGGCACGATCAGGCCGGACGAGATTCGCGTTCGGTTGCCATTTGTGCTATCTTCGATTGCAATCAAATAGAGATTTTGAACACAGCGCATCGTTCAAGTGTCGGGTATCCGAAGACCGAAGACGCAGCGAGTGCCGGAACCGGGCCGGCATCGAAGTCTCGGGAGGACAGCCATGGATTTTGTCAAGGAAACCAAGGGGTTCCTTTGGAAGCACTTTACCAAACCCCAGTTGGTGCAACCAAGAGACACGCCGGGTTCCAGCATGAGCCCCCGCGTTTTTGCCGCGGAGGCCGAGGATATACTCGGCAGTCGCGAGAAGAGGGGGGTGATTGCCAACACACCGCTCGAAGCCGCCTTGGAAGAGGCGAGAACCGAGGCGGGCAGCGCCTATTGGCGCCCTCCGGTCGATGCCGACCTGTGTGGCTTGGCACTTTCTGGCGGCGGTATCCGCTCGGCGACCTTCTGCCTCGGCGCCCTGCAGGTTTTGGGCGAACGCGGCGTGCTCCGCCACGTGGACTATCTTTCCTCCGTGTCCGGCGGCGGCTACATCGGCTCGTTTTGGACCTGTTTCCTCGCCAGATCTAAGGTCGGTGGCCAGATGCTCGCCGATGCCGAGGACGGTAAGCCGTTCCGTCAGAACCCGCTCTATAAGCTGAAGCACGTCAAGGGCAAGGAGGAAAAGGCCTCCTTCCAGCGGCTGCGGAACTACGCCAACTATCTCATGGTCGGCGGGCGCTGGGACGTGATTCGCGGTCCCGCGCTCGTGCTGCGCGGGGTCTTCATCAACTTCCTCATGGTGTTGCCTTATGTCCTTCTGCTGGCCGCTTTGGTGGCGTGGCTATTCGAGGAGCAGATCGGCGCGGGTACGCTTGCCTGGCCCACGGCCCCTGGGATTCCGCTTTGGGGATGGGCATTGAGTGTGGCGTTCGGTACCGCCGTGGTCCTTAGCGTCATACTGCAATCAGTGCTGCGCAGATTCGGCAAGACAGGCGCCTCTCGCCGGGAGTGGTTGTATGGCATCAACATGACCGTGGTTGTGGCGGCTTTGGCCGTCGTCTGGGTCGATCTCCAGCCGATGCTGATACATGCCCTCTACTACGTTCCGAGTGAGAGCTCGGCGGACAAGGGAACCTGGGCATTTCTGTTCGACGGCGAATTCTGGTCGGCCGTAAGCGCGGTCTTCGGCACGATCTCGGCCATCGTGGCCGGATTAACGGCCTCGCGGGCCTCGGCAGTCAAGGCCAAGCTCGCATTAGCCGCGGTTGCGATTCTGGTGCCGTTATCGATTCTCTTTCTTCAGATGCTGTTGTCGGCCTGGGCCGTGTTTGGGCTGCCTGCGTGGCTCGGGCTGCCCGGTTCGCCGGTCCAAATCGCATTCACGCCAATGGGTTATCTCGTGGCCGCACTTGTACTGCTTGCGATTTCCGGCCTGTTCTTCGACGTCAACGCCACCTCGCTGCACAACTTCTACCGCGACAGTTTGAGCCGGACCTTCCTGTTCAGTCTGCAGGACGACGGAAACGGAAGCGAGACGAAAAGGGAGGACGATCTCAGGCTGGGCAATATCGATATCAAGAAGAGCGGCGGCCCCTATCACCTGATCAACGCGACGGTAAACAACCCGGACCTCGAGGAAAAATCGCTGCGCGGTCGCAAAAGCGATTTCTTCGTTTTCGGAGCGAAGTATTCCGGGTCCAACCGCCTCGGTTACTGCCCGACGGCGACTCTCGAGCGTGCCGACAAGGGTGCCGACCTCGGCACAGCGCTCGCCGTTTCTGCGGCCGCGCTGGCGCCCAATATGGGTGAGAAGACGAAGCCGCTCCTGACCTTCCTCCTGGCGATGCTGAATCTTCGGCTGGGCTACTGGCTACCCTCGCCGACGGCCGCTACGGCAAAGGAGTACGCCTGGCTAAAGCCTGTCGGCCCGTTCTACTTCTTTGCCGAGATGTTTGGGTTGGACTCCGGCGATTCTCGATACAGTTACGTCAATCTGTCCGACGGCGGCCATATCGAGAACCTCGGGGTTTTCGAACTCCTACGGCGGCGCTGCAAGTACATCGTTGCGATCGACTCCGAGGCCGATCCGAACATGACGTTCAACGGTCTGGCCACGCTGGTCCGCCTGGCGCGGACGGAGATGGGCATCGATATCGATATCGACGTCGAAGACCTCCGCAAGGACGCCGAGGGCCTTAGCCGGCGGCACTGGGTGCTGGGGCGGATCGACTATGGTGGCGAGCAATCCGGGGAGCAATCTGAGGAGCAATGCGGCGAGCTGCTTTACGTGAAGTCATCGCTGACCGGCTCCGAGAACGAATACATAACCGAATACCGATCCAGGAACCCCGATTTCCCGCACCAGACAACCGCCGACCAGTTCTTCGACGAAGTCCAGTTCGAGACCTATCGGGCACTAGGCTACAGAGTGGGAAAGAGCATATTCCCGACAGCCGTGGATCTCAAAAGTACGCCGGACGATATATTCGCGAAGTTGCGCAAACGCGACACTGGCGCGGTGCGCCGCCACGATGCCTATTTCGACCTTCTCGATCACCGCCGATCCATAGACAAGCTGCTGGCCGACCCGGTACTCGAGGGCTACGCCCGGGAGATCGTTCCGGAGCTGGATGCGAGCAGCTCTGTCGCGGAGGATGCGCGCGCGCCGGCCAAGTTTCCGGAGCCGCCATCCTTCAAGCTCCACCAAGTCTGCAACGAGCAGCTTCAGCTGATGGAGCGGGCGCTTCTCGCGCTACGGCTCGACGATCCGCGCAACCGAGGTCGGCGCAGCAACCGTGGCTGGATGAACCTCTTCCGGCGCTGGGGGCAGGTGGAGACATTCCAGCGGATGTGGGCCGCGAACATTGCCAACTACAGCAGTGCCCTTCAGGATTTCTGCCACGAGGACCTGGGACTGAGCCTGAAGGCCGAGTGGCAGGCCGGACCGGTGGAGCTCGGCCCGGAACCGGTCACGAGAAACTTGATAGCCGAGCTTTCGGCCATATACCGTGGTGGCAGGGAGAGCCCGAGGTTTGCTGTGGCCGAGGCGACGGTTCAGCACCGCGAAGACGGGGAGACGCTCACCGATTTCAAGTTGAATGCGCCTTACAGCGGCGTAGGCCTGCGGGAGTTGCTGTTTCGCGAACTGGGAAAGGCAGGGATCTGGCACGGCCGCCCGACCTTCGATCCCCGAGCGATGGAGGAGTCCGACCGTGACGTGACGGTCAGAGCCCTGGTCCGATCTCACTTCCGTCCCAGCGCCAAGCCCGGCGAGCGCGCACCGTGACGTTCCGATAGCACTGTGAGTCCCTTCGGCCGAGGGACTTTGCGCCGATCCGCTCCGGCCCGTCATCCAACCGAAACCGGTGGCGGCCTCAGTCGAGGCCGTAGACCTGCCGCGGGGTCAGGTGTTCGGGGAAACGGTCGATCAGGGCGCGGCGGGCCTGAAAGCAGAGATGGCAGGCGTCCGCCGGGCCGGTCTCCGGCGCGATCCCATAGACCTGGGCGAGGCGCGCCGGTCCGCCCTCGACGAGGGGGCCGCAGACCGGGTGCGCCTCCGCCCGGTAGTCGGCGAGCAGCCGCGATAGCGGCGTGTCCCACAGGCTGCCGACGGTGAGACCCTGGCAGAAGTGGACGTTGCCGTAGCAGTCGACGTGGACCCGTTCGGGCGTCCGCAGGTCCTCATAGGGGCATTCGGTGAAGGTCTCCACCGGCTGGCGCGGCACACCGTCGCTCAGGCGGTCGGCCGCCCGCCCGCGAAACCTGACCTCGCCGCCGACGATGGTCGCGCCCTTGGGCCGGGCGCTCTCTGTCCCGGACGCCGGCCTCTCGATACGGATCGTGTCGACCGGCAGGCCGAGCCTGCGGGCCACACGGAGCGCGGTCCTGACCGGCGGGTCGCTCCGCCCGCCCCGTTCGCCGCCGTGGAACCAGTCGTCGCTCATGCTGAGATCGGCGACCTCCAGCGCGCAGAGCGGCTCGAGCCAGATCTCGGCGTCCGCCTCCGAGGTCGCCCAGGAACCGTTCGTGACGATGCCGGTCTTGAACCCCAGGGCGCGGGCCATGCCGAGGCCCTCGAGCATCAGAGAATAGAACAGGAAGGGCTCGCCGCCCTCGAAGTAGATCCACTCCACCGTCCCCAGCCGTTTCGCCTGGTCGAGGAGCTCGGCGATCCGATCGCGGGTGAAGGTCCCCTTGGCCTTCGGGCCGCAGTAGAGAAAGCAGTGGTCGCATTCGAAATTGCAGCTGTAGGTCAGGAGGATGTGGACTTCGCGCAGCATCGCGTCCTTCCGTTTCCGGCCGTCGCCTGTAGTCTAGGAGCGGCGGCCGGCCGAGTCTAACGGCGCCGCGCAGACCGTCCCTTCCAATGAAGCCACGGCGGTCTAAACTGGCGAGGGGCACCATCCGTGGAGGCGGGCCAATCCATGCCGATCGAACTCGACCGCGACATCGTCGACCGTAGAACCTACGAACAAACCGCGGCACGTTTCCAACAGGCGGGCATCCGTTTGCCCAAGATCGCGGAGCTCGCCGATCCCCGGGCCATATACGAGCGGCTGGGCGATTCGCTCGGCGCGGTCGATCCCGACGCGCCGGACGCGTTGAACCTCTACCGCGTGCATTGGCACAACGGATCCTCCCGCCGGGACTTCACCGAGGTGCCGGAGCACCTGGTGCTGCCGCCGGAGCTGACAGGCGTAGAGGCCCGGATCATCGTCGCCCTCGGCAACCGTTTCCCCATGATCCGGACCCACAAGGTGCTTGCGGCCTATGGCTGCCTGATGCCGCGCTTGATTACGGGGCGGTTCGACCCGGCGCGTCATCGCGCCGTCTGGCCCTCGACGGGCAACTACTGCCGCGGCGGCGTGGCGATCTCGCGCATCCTCGGCTGCCGCGGCGTCGCGGTGCTGCCCGAGGGGATGAGCCGGGAGCGCTTCGAGTGGCTCGAGCGCTGGGTGAGCGATCCGGCCGACATCAAACGCACGCCGGGTTCGGAGAGCAACGTGAAGGAGATCTACGACGCCTGCCACCTGCTCGCCCGCGACCCGGACAACGTCATCCTCAACCAGTTCAACGAGTTCGGAAACTATATCGCCCACCGGGCCGTGACCGGACCGGCCCTGGAGCGCGTTTTCGAACACGTCCGGGGAGACACGTCCTTGCGGGCCCGCGTCTTCGTCTCGGCCTCCGGGTCGGCGGGGACGCTGGCCGCCGGGGACTATCTGAAGCAGCGCCTGGGCAGCGCGATCTGCGCCGTCGAGGCCCTGGAGTGCCCGACGCTGCTCTATAACGGCTACGGCGAGCACAACATCCAGGGCATCGGCGACAAGCACGTCCCCTTCATCCACAACGTCATGAACACGGACTTCGTGGCGGCCGTCTCCGAGGCCGGGCCGGATTGCCTGAACCTGGTTTTCAACACCGATGCCGGGCGCGGCTATCTGACCGGACGCAGAGGCATCGGGTCGAACAGCGTGGTGCGCCTCTCCGGGCTCGGCCTGTCTTCGATCGCCAACGTGCTCGCCGCGATCAAGCTGTCGAAGTACCTGGACCTCGGCCCCGAGGATGCGGTCTTGACCGTCGCGACCGACGGGGCGGAGATGTATGCGACCGAACGCGACAAAGCGGCCGCCAAGTACCTCGGCGGGCGTTTCGACGAACTCGCCGCCGCCGAGGCCTTCGGCCGGTATATCCTGGGCGCGGCGACCGACCACCTCCTGGAGCTCGACCGCCGGACCAGGGACCGGATCTTCAACTTGGGCTATTACACCTGGGTCGAGCAGCAGGGCGTGAGCGTCGAGGATTTTGGCGCCCGCCGGGACCCCGCCTTCTGGGACGATCTCATGGAATATGTGCCCGCATGGGACGCCATGGTCGATGCGTTCAACGGCCCCCCGCCCGGCGCGGATTCCGCCGGGGCCGCCTAGGCAGGGGCCGGCCGTCACTTCTTGTCGAGCGAAACGCTGCGCCCGGCCCAGTCGGGCGGTTCGCTCGCTCTTGCCTCGGTCAGGGCCGCCTGGACGGCCTCCGGCAGGGGTGCCGTCCGGCCGGCCCTGGTGTCGAAGTGGAGCGCCAGGCATTCGAAGGTCGCCCTCAAGACGCCGTCGACCGTCATGCCATGGGCGAAGCGAAGCCGCTTGGCGTCCGAACCGAGGACCATGGTCTCGATCTCCAGCATCGCCGGCGCGCGCACCTCCTTCAGATACCGCAGGTGGGTCTCGACCGTGTAGATGGCCCCGCCGGTGCGCTCGAAATAGTCGACGCCGATCCCGAAATGGTCCTGAAGCGCCCAGGAGGCGTTGGAGAAGGGGACCAGATAGTAGGCCTCGTTCAAGTGCCCGTAGGCATCGAGCCAGTCGTCCCGCAAGGGCTCGGCGTGCAGTTTCAAGACGGTCATCAGGACCTCGTCGCTCAATCGGTCACCGGCAGCCCCGCCTTGCGCAACATTTCTGCTACGTGATCGAGGTCGGCGGGGTTCCTGAAAGGCCAGGCCTTTGACACGTGCGCCTGGGTTATCTTGGGGTTGACCCTGAGGGCTTCCGTCATCTCGGCCTTGGCCTCTTCGACCTTGCCGAGGGCGGCGCGTGTTGCGGCGAGGATCAGGCGTGCCCACGGCCAACCCGGGTTCACGGTCACGACCCTTTCGAAGGCCTTTTCCGCCTCCTCATAGCGGCGCTGCGTGAAATAGGCACGGCCCAGATACTGCAGATACGATTCCGGATAATGGGGGTTGAGCCGCATCGCCGTCTCGAGCTCATCGAGCGCCTCATTGCCGACTCCGGCGAAGACGAGGAGGTTGGCGAAAACGGCATGGCTATCGGCATCGTTTGGATTGAGCACGATCGCCCGCCGCACGTTGGCGATGGCTTGATCATGCCGCCCGAGCCAAGTTTCGCAAGCGCCGAGACCGAGGTAGGCATAAGAGTTGTGATCATCCAGGAAAACCGCCTTGGTGGCCGCCTCGTAGGAATCCCGGAGCGCCTCGTCCGGGTCGTCGGACCAAAGGGAGGAAAAGTCCATCAGATGGGTCCACGCAACAATGGCATGAGCGCGGGCATAACCGGCGTCCAGCTCGACAGCCGCCTTGGCCAGCCGCCGGGCTTCGAGGTTGTCATTCTTGTTGAACCGTTTGAAGTGCGCCCAGGCCTGTAGGGTTTTGTCGTAGGCGTCGAGACAGCTCGGGTCCGTGCGCAGGGCGCGCCTGACGCTCGTTTCCTGGAGCGTTTCGCCCAGGGCGCCGACGATGGTCCCGGTGATCTCGTCCTGCACGGCGAAAATGTCGTCCAGTGTGCGATCGTAGCGTTCCGCCCAGAGATGCATGCCGTTCGAAGCATCGATCAGCTGGGCGCTGATGCGCACGCTGTTGCCGACCTTGCGGACACTGCCTTCGAGCACGAATCGGACGCCGAGGTTCCCGGCGATCTGTCTGAGATCGACCGTCTTGTGCTTGTAGACGAAGGTGGAGTGGCGCGCGATCACCAGAAAGTCGGGATACCGCGAGAGCTCGGTTATGATGTCCTCGGTGATGCCGTCGGAGAAGTACTCCTGGTCCGGATCGCCGCCCATGTTCTGGAAGGGGAGCACGGCGATCGAGGGTTTGCTTCCCAACCCGGGCGCCCCGGCGGCATCGGCGCCGAGA
>CAMYKD010000128.1 GCA_947258885.1 uncultured Kiloniellales bacterium
TCCAGGCGCCAGAAAGACGGACTTGCCGTCAGCAGCATCGATCGCAGCCTGCGTGCGCTAAGGGCCGTTCTTTCTTGGGCAGTGAAAAACAATTGGATTAGAGAGGCCCCTTATATCGAAACACCGGGCGGATCGCCGCCAAGGGACAGATGGCTTAGCCGCAACGAGGCGATTCGACTCATCGCGGCGTGTCAGGAGGCACACGTTCGACTTTTCGTTCTTTGCGCGTTGCACACTGGAGCTCGCACCCGTGCTGTGCTCGATCTCACCTGGGATCGCGTGGACCTTGATCGCCGTGTCGTACTTTATCCCCCTGCCAATCCGCGCTCCCGCAAACGCACTGCCGTCGTCCCGATGACTGACGCGCTTTATGAAGCTCTTTCTGGGACCAGAGAATTCGCGGTCAGCGATTGGGTCATAGAATTCCGGGGCAAGCCAGTGCAGAGCATCAAGACAGGATTCCGCGCTGCTGTGAGGCGGGCCGGGATCGCTCATTGTACGCCGCATGATCTGAGGCGCACTTGCGCCACATGGATGGTGCAAGACTGTGTACCGCTGGCCAAGGTCGCTAGATGGCTTGGAGACAGCGAAACGATGATCGAGAAGGTCTACGGGCATCACTCGCCCGAGTATCTGGCGGACGCAAGAAGGAGCCTGGAGGCGCAAATTGCGCCGTAGAATATTTCTAAAAAACCAGCTAAGTAATGGTGCCGCCGGTAAGAATCGAACTTACGACCCCACCCTTACCAAGGGTGTGCTCTACCCCTGAGCTACGGCGGCACGGGGGCCCGTACATGGGGGGCCTTGAAACGCGCGGCAAGATGCCACCGGGGGGCCTTGAAACGCGCGGCAAGATGCCACCGGGCCCGGCCGAACGCAAGGGCCTTGTCCCGGGCCTTGTCCCGGGCGCTGCCTTGACCTTGCCGCAATCGGGCCGCAGATTGCGCGCCGATGAGCATTGCGCCGCCCAAACAGCCGAAGCTCTCCGAACGTGGCCGCGAAGCCCGCCGGGACCGCGAGGCGCGCCTGGCCGAGGCGCTGCGCGAGAATCTGCGCAAGCGCAAGGCCCAGGCCCGCGGGCGGCACGGTGCGGGTGCGGGCGAGGGCGCCGGCGAGCGGCAGGGTGGCCCGCCGGAGGGCGGCGAGGCTTGAGACCGAGGCTTGAGGCCCATGCCGCATTGCAGTAGAAACCGCGACGCACCCGGCGTTCGGGGGCCGTTCGGGACCAGGCGGGATGCGATGGCCATGGGGTGGCCATGGATGGAAAGTTCCGACCCGAATGCCCATGTTCTTGTCGTTGCCGGCGGCGATCCGCCGGTGACGGGAGAGAAGCATATGTTCCCGCGATTCCATCGGTTTACACGAAAATGCGGCGTTAGAGGGCGGTAATGGATCGACTACGGATTCGCGGCGGGCGGGCGCTCGAGGGCGAGATCGCGATCGGCGGGGCCAAGAACGCGGCCCTGCCGCTGATGACCGCGAGTCTCCTGACCGACGAGACGCTGACCCTCGAGCACCTGCCGGACCTGCTCGACATCACCACGCTGGCCGGCGTGCTGGAGCAGCACGGGGTCGAGATCGACATGAACGGCGGCGGCAGCGAGCACGGCCGCACGGTCGCCCTGACCGCCCGCAGGATCGCCAGCACCCGCGCGCCCTACGACCTGGTGCGCAAGATGCGCGCCAGCGTGCTCGTCCTCGGGCCGCTGCTGGCGCGCGAGGGCCACGCCGAGGTCTCGCTGCCGGGCGGCTGCGCGATTGGCACCCGGCCGGTCGACATCCACCTCAAGGGCCTGGAGCTGCTGGGCGCCGAGGTCGAGCTCCAGGACGGCTACATCCTGGCCCGCGCGCCCAAGGGCCTGGTCGGCGCCGAGGTCGTGTTCCCCAAGATCTCGGTCGGCGCCACGGAGAACCTGCTGATGGCCGCCGCCCTGGCGCGGGGCGAGACGCGCCTGATCAACGCCGCGCGCGAGCCCGAGGTCACCGACCTCGCCAAGTGCTTGATCGCCATGGGCGCCCGCATCGAGGGCCTGGGCGGCGACACCCTGGTGGTCGAGGGGGTGGCGCGGCTGCGCGGCGCCCGGCACCGGGTCGTGGCCGACCGGATCGAGGCCGGCACCTACGCCATGGCGGCGGCGATCACCGGTGGCGAGCTGGAGCTGGTCGGCGCCGAGGCCGGACAGCTGTCGAGCGTCATCGAGCTGCTGACCGAGGCCGGCGTCGCCTTCGCCGAGACCGACCGGGGCCTGAAGGTCCGGCGGGACGACGGGCGCCTGGCCGGGGTCGACGCCATGACCGAACCCTACCCGGGCTTCCCGACCGACCTGCAGGCCCAGATGATGGCGCTGATGACCACGGCCCGGGGCGCGGCGATGATCACCGAGACGATCTTCGAGAACCGCTTCATGCACGTGCCGGAGCTGGCGCGCATGGGCGCCAACGTCAACGTGCACGGCGCCTCGGCCCTGGTGCGCGGCCAGGACCGGCTGACCGGCGCCCCGGTCATGGCGACCGACCTGCGCGCCAGCGTGTCTCTGGTGCTGGCCGGCCTGGCGGCGGAGGGCGAGACCGAGATCAACCGGGTCTATCACCTGGACCGCGGCTACGAGCGGCTGGTCGAGAAGCTGGCCGCTTGCGGCGCGGACATCGAGCGGCTCGAAGGGTAGGAGCGGGCCATGTCGTCCTCGATCAAGCTACGCGCGCAGGATCCCCTCGATATGGAGGTGATCGCGGCCTGGCTGCAGGACGCCCTGGTGCCGCTCGCCGACGTCGCCTACCTGAAACGCGAGAAGCGCTTCGTCCTGGTGGCCAACCGCTTCATGTGGGAATCCGCGCCGCCCGGCACCCCGCCGAACCTGCAGGAGGCGGCGCCCGGCGGCGACGCCCGCTTCGAGGACGAGGCCGGCGAGCCCGCCTTCCAGCGGGTCAACTGCGGCGTCTGCTTCGACCGGGTGCGCGCCGTGCGCACCCGCGGCCTGGACCTGAACAGCAAGGACCACATCCTCAACCTGCTGACCATCGAGGCCGCGCCCAACGCGGTCACCCTTCTGTTCTCTGGCGATGCCGCCATACGCCTCGAGGTCGCCGCCATCTCCTGCCATCTGGAGGATCTGGGCGAGCCCTGGCCGACCCGCTGGCAGCCGGCGCACGGCGAGGCCGAGCCGGCCAAACGGGAAAAGGCCGGCCACGACGGCTAATACCGAATCCAGGAAATGCCGGCCCCGTCAGCATGCTTCGAGACGCCGCCTCCTCGGCATGAGGTAAAATATTGACATAAAATACATATCCTCGTCCTGAGGAGCGTTCGAAGAACGCGTCTCGAAGGAGCGGCCATCCCGCTGCGCCAGAGCGCCCGCGAGGCCATGAGTCACCGCTCTCGAGGTTTGGTATAAGCCGCCGCCACGGGGGGTTTGATTCTTGGTGGACCCATGGGTCATTTTGTGTCATGGCCGGGCGTGAGCCTGCCGGCCTGGACCCGGCGGTCCTTGCGGAGGGCCGGGCCGGGGCATGACGAGGTTGGATATCGGATGTCGAGGCGGATCGACCGCAACAGCTCCGAGACCGCGCGCGACGCGGAGGGCCGGCCCATGGCCGCCGGCGAGCCCTTGTTGCTGGCCCTGCCGAAAGGTCGGATCCTCGGCGAGCTGACGCCGCTGCTCGGCGGCGCCGGCATCGCGCCGGAGCCGGCCTTCACCGACGACGGCGCGCGTCAGCTGAGGTTCGCCACCAACCACCCGGAGCTCGGGATCGTCCGGGTGCGCAGCTTCGACGTGGCGACCTTCGTGGCCTTCGGCGGCGCCGAGATCGGCGTCGCCGGCAACGACGTGCTGATGGAATTCGACTATCCGGAGCTCTACGCCCCGGTCGACCTCGGGATCGGCCGGTGCCGCATTGCGGTCGCCGAGCCGAGCGAGCTGGGGACCCACGACGACCCGGCGCGTGGAGCCACATCCGGGTCGCCACCAAGTACCCGGAGATCACCCGGCGGCACTTCGCCCGGCGCGGCGTCCAGGCCGAGTGCATCAAGCTGAGCGGGGCGATGGAGCTGGCCCCGGGGCTGGGGCTCTGCCGGCGCATCGTCGACCTGGTCTCGACCGGTGCCACCCTGGCCGCCAACGATCTGGTCGAGGTCGAGACGATCGCCGAGGTGACCTCGCGCCTGATCGTCAACCGGGCCGCGCTCAAGACCCGGCCGGCCCAGATCACCCATTGGATCGAACGCTTCCGCGAGGCCGCCGATGCCGCATAGGTTGGACATGGGCGACAGGGACTTCGAGGCCGGCTTCGAGCGCCTTCTCTCCGCCAAGCGCGAGACCGCCGAGGACGTGGCGCGCGACGTCGCCGGGATCCTGGCCGAGGTCAAGGCCAAGGGCGACGCGGCGCTGATCGCGTTCACCGAGCGCTTCGACCGGCTCGCCCTGACCGCCGCGACGCTCCGGGTCGGCGAGGACGAGCTCGCGGCCGCGGAATCCGCCTGTCCGGCCGAGGCGCTCGAGGCGCTCGACCTGGCGGCCGGGCGGATCGAGGCCTATCACCGGCGCCAGACGCCCGAGGACCTGGACTACCGGGACGAGGCCGGCATCCGCCTCGGCCACCGCTGGACGGCGGTGGGCGCGGCCGGGCTCTACGTGCCCGGCGGCACGGCGGCCTATCCTTCTTCCGTGCTGATGAACGCGCTGCCGGCCAGGGTGGCCGGCGTGGCGCGCATCGTCATGACCGTGCCGGCGCCCGACGGCGTGCTCGATCCCCTGGTGCTGGCCGCCGCCCGGCGCGCCGGCGTGGGCGAGGTCTACCGCGTCGGCGGCGCCCAGGCGGTCGCGGCGCTGGCCTACGGCACCGAAAGCATCGCCCCGGTGGACAAGGTGGTCGGGCCGGGCAACGCCTGGGTGGCGGAGGCAAAGCGCCAGGTCTTCGGCACCGTGGGCATCGACATGATCGCGGGCCCCTCCGAGATCCTGGTCGTGGCCGACGCGGAGAACGACCCGGCCTGGATCGCCGCCGACCTGCTGTCCCAGGCCGAGCACGACACCGCCGCCCAGGCGATCCTGATCGCCGACGATGCGGATTTCGCCGAGGCCGTCGCGCGCGCCGTCGAGGTCCATCTCCAGCGCCTGCCGCGCAGCGAGATCGCCGGCGAGAGCTGGCGGGCGCACGGCGCGATCGTCCTGGTGCCGGAGCTCGCGGCGGCCGTTTCGCTGGTCGACCGCATTGCGCCCGAGCACCTGGAGCTCGCCGTCGCGGAGCCCGAGCGCCTGGCGGCTGGGATCCGCAACGCCGGGGCCGTCTTCCTCGGCCGGCACACGCCGGAGGCGGTCGGCGACTACGTCGCGGGGCCGAACCACGTGCTGCCGACGGCGCGCAGCGCGCGCTTCAGCTCCGGCCTCTCGGTGCTCGACTTCATGAAGCGCTCCTCGCTGATCGGCTGCGATCCCGAGGGGCTGGCCAGGATCGGTCCGGTGGCGGTCACCCTGGCGCGGGCCGAGGGGCTCGACGCCCACGCGCTCTCGGTCCAGATTCGCCTGGACGCTGACCGCGGCGATTGAGGGCGGCCGAGGGGGCGATGGACGACGACCGGACGGAGCGCGACGCGAGCCAGCGCTTGACCAACATCGCGCTGGACGAGCACACGGTCGTGCGCCGCAGTGCCGAGGTCGAGCACGAGCGGGCGGTCGCGATCTACGACCTTCTGGAGGAGAACTATTTCGCCCCGCTCGGCGACTTCCAGGGCCCCTACAGCCTGCACCTCTCGATCGAGGAAAACCGCCTCAAGCTCGATGTCCGCAGCGAGGCGGAACAGCCGGTCACGGCGATCACCCTGGCGCTGACGCCGTTCCGGCGGCTGGTCAAGGACTACTTCACGGTCTGCGAGACCTATTTCGAGGCGATCCGGACCGCCAGCCCGTCGCGCATCGAGGCGATCGACATGGGCCGCCGCGCCCTGCACAACGAGGGCTCGGAGCTGCTGCGCGAGCGCCTGGACGGCAAGGCCGAGATCGACCTCGCCACCGCGCGGCGCCTGTTCACGCTGATCTGCGTGCTGCATATCCGGGGCTGAAGAACCCATGGCGGACCTGCCCCACGCCGTGCTGTTCAGCTGCACCCGGAACGCGGTCCGCTCGCCCATGGCCGAGGGGCTGCTGAAGTACCTGCTGGGCCACAGGATCTATGTCGACTCCGTCGGCATACGGCCGCTCGAGATCGATCCCTTCGTGGTCGAGGTCATGGACGAGATCGGCATCGACCTGTCGAAGCACCGCCCCAAGACCTTCGAGGACCTGGAGGACACCTCCTTCGACCTGATCATATCCCTGTCGCCGGAGGCCCAGCACAGCGCGGTCGAGCTGACCCGGACCATGGCCTGCGAGGTCGAGTTCTGGAACACCCTCGACCCCTCGATCGTCGAGGGCAACCGCGACATGCGCCTGGACGCCTACCGCCAGGTCCGCGACCAGCTCATGCGCCGCATCGAGCAGCGCTTCGAACTCGATTTGAAACCGGTGCCGTGAGGGATTCTGCGTTCGCCGGTTTCGGCGTTGGGGTTCGGCGGCCAGACAGGCGTGCGCCTGTCGTTTCGTCCTTGCGGCCGGTCGCGTTTGCCGGCGGCGTTCTCCATGGCTATCATCGCCCAGCCCGATGTCCTTTGCGGAGGCCGGGCCGGGAAGAGCGCGAATGCTGTGCGCGGGGGGGAGTGTCGGCCATGGGTGGTATCGGCCCGGACGTGGTTTTGGACAACCCGGCGTTCATTCACGAGACGGCGCTGATCTACGGAAAAGTCTATGTGGGACCCGACGTGTCGATCTGGCCCTACGCCGTCATCCGCTGCGAATTGAACGAGGTGCGGATCGGGGCGCGCACGAACGTCCAGGACTTCGTGATGATCCACATCGGGTTCGATCACCCGACCCTGATCGGCGACGACTGCTCCATCGCGCATCACGCCACGCTGCACGGCTGCACGATCGGCGACCGCTGCCTGATCGGAATCAACGCGACCGTCATGGATGGCGCGACGATAGGGTCCAACTCCGTCGTGGCAGGGCACTCGATCGTCAATGAAGGCGCGGCCTTCCCCGAGAATTCGATCATCGCCGGCGTACCGGGCAAGTTGATAAAGACGCTGGATTCCTCGGAAGGGAACCTCGCGAACGCGGATTTCTACTACCGAATCGCCCTCAACTACGCCCGCGGCGTCTATCGAACGGCCAAGTCCGGCAGCTAGGTGGTATCCACCATCCTTTCGGCGAAAGGTTTGTTTCGCGTGGGGGTATTATGTATTATCCGCGGCACCCGGCGGGGCGATGGCCGTCGGACCCGCTGGAACGCCCTGCAGGCGGGCGGTTTTTTTTGACCCGCGACCAAGGGGAGGGGATGGTAAAAGAAGATCTGCTGGAGTTTCAAGGCACCGTGATGGAGCTGCTGCCGAACGCGATGTTCCGCGTCAAGCTCGACAACGATCACGAGGTCTTGGCTCACACGTCGGGCAAGATGCGCAAGAACCGCATCCGCGTTCTCGCCGGCGACCGCGTGAACGTCGAAATGACGCCCTACGATCTCTCCAAGGGTCGCATCACCTTCCGCTTCAAGTAACCGGACGGTCGGCGATGGGCGCCGAGACGAGCGCGCCGTCGCCCGCGCCCGGCGCCGGCGAACGTGCCGGCGAGCGCGCCCACGCGGCGCTGCCGCCGCTCGTGCTGGCCTCCGCCTCGCCGCGGCGGCTCGCTCTGCTGCGCCAGATCGGCATCGAGCCCGATGCCGTAGACCCGGCCGACATCGACGAGACGCCGTTGAAGGGCGAGCTGCCGCGCGCCCACGTGCAGCGCCTGGCCCAGGCCAAGGCCGCGGCGGTGGCGGCGCGCCAGCCGGGCGCCTTCGTTCTGGCGGCCGACACCGTGGTCGCGCTCGGCCGCCGGATCCTGCCCAAGGCCGAGGACGAGGCCACGGCGCGGCGCTGCCTGGAGCGGCTCTCGGGCCGGCGCCACAGGGTGCTGGGCGGCATAGTGCTGGTCGCGCCGGAGGGCCGCACGGCCGCGCGCCTGGTCACGACCGCGGTCCGGCTGAGGCGCCTGACCGGGGCCGAGATCGAGCGCTACCTCGAAAGCGGCGAGTGGCAGGGCAAGGCCGGCGGCTATGCCATACAGGGACGCGCCGCCGCCTTCGTCCCGGCGATCAACGGCTCCTATTCCAACGTGGTCGGCCTGCCGCTGGCCGAGACCGCGGCGCTGCTGGCCGGCCTCGGCTACCTCCGGTGACGGCGAGGGGATGAGCCGGCGCCTCGTCATTTCGGCCTTGCCCGGCGAGACCCGCGCGGCTTGGCTCGAGGACGGCCGGCTGGCCGACCTGGTGGTGCGGCGCGCCGACCGGCCCTCGCACCTGGGCGACCTCTACCACGGGCGGGTCGCCAAGGTGGACAAGGCGCTGGACGCGGCCTTCGTCGAGCTGGGCCTGGCGCGGCCCGGGCTGCTGCCGCTCAGCGAGGGCCCCGGCCGGCGGCTCACCGAGGGCGACGCGGTGGTCGTGCGGGTGCTGCGCGAGGCCGCCGGCGGCAAGGGCCTGCGCCTGAGCGCCCGGATCAAGGACCCGCCGCCGGACCTGGAAGAGAGGGCCCGCGGCGCCCGGCCGCCGGCCCTGCTGCTCAAGGGCGACGACCCGCTGGAACGGGTGCTGGCGGCGCGCGCGGCGCCCGACGAGATCGTGGTCGACGATCCCCAGACTCACGCGGAGATCAAGGCCCGGCTGGCGGGGCGGGGTGACGTAGACCGCCTGCGCCTCGACCTGGACCCGGCGCCGCTGTTCGAGCGCGAGAGCCTCGACGCCGAGATCGAGGCCCTGCTGGAGCCGCGGGTCGCGCTGCCGTCGGGTGGCCATCTGCTGGTCGAGCCGGTGCGCACCCTGACCGCGGTCGACGTCAACAGCAGCCGCCACGACGGCCGCGGCACGGCGCCGGACCAGGCGCTCGCCGTGAACCTCGAGGCGGCGGTGGAGGTGCCGCGCCAGCTCCGGCTGCGCGCGCTCTCCGGCCTGATCGTGATCGACTTCCTGGCGCTGCCCGAGGGCGGGCCGCGGCGGCAGGTCGTGGCGGCGCTGCGCGCCGGCCTGAAGGACGACCCGGAGCCGACGCGCGTCGAGGCCATGACGCCCTCGGGCCTGGTCGAGATGACCCGGCGGCGCGGCCGTCCGGCGCTGCACGAGCTGCTGACCGGGCCCTGCGGCATCGGCGGCGGCGGCCGGGTCAAGGACCCGGCGGCGCTGGCCTTCGAGGCGCTGCGCGCGGTCCGGCGGGAGGCGGCGGCCCGGCCCGGCGCGGCCGTGACGCTCGGCGCCGCCCCGGCGGTGATCGCCGCGCTCGAGACCGGCCCCGCGGCCGCGGCGCGCCAGGCGCTGGAAGCGCGGCTCGGCCGCCCGCTCGAGCTCCTAGCCCAGCCGGCGGCCCCGGGCGAACCCGCCGAGATCGTCTTGGAGGCTTGAGTGGCCAGGGTCTGCGCGCTTCTCCTGCTGCTCCTGCTTCCCGGCGCCTGCGGCCCGGCGGCGCCGAAGTTGCCGCCGCTGCCCGAGGACGCGCTCGTACTGGCGTTCGGCGACAGCCTGACCTTCGGCACGGGCGCCACGGCGGACACGAGCTATCCCGCCGTCCTCGAAGGCCTGATCCGCCGCAAGGTGATCCGCGCGGGCGTGCCGGGCGAGGTCTCGGCCAGGGGCCTGCAGCGCCTGGCCGGCGCGCTCGAGCGGTACCGGCCCGACCTGCTGATCCTGTGCCACGGTGGCAACGACATCCTGCGCCTCAAGGACGACCGGAAGACCGCGGCGAACATCCGCGCCATGGTCGAGCTGGCCCAAGCGCGGGGCGTCGAGGTGGTCCTGATCGGGGTCCCGAAGCCGGGCCTGTTCCTGTCGGGGGCCGAGTTCTACGAACGGATCGCCGAGGCGCTCGACGTCCCCTACGCGGGCGAGATCCTGGCCGAGGTCCTGGGCAGCCCGTCCCTGAAGAGCGACACGATCCACCCCAACGCCGCCGGCTACCGCAAGCTGGCCGAGGCGGTGGCCGCCCTGCTGCGCAAGAGCGGGGCGATCTGAGGGGGCCGGCGGCGATTCCAAGCGAACCGAAACTGCTATAGAATGGCCGCCATGAGCGAGGACGACCGCATCGTGCCGCTGCGCCGCAAGCGCAAGACGGCCGCCCTTTGCCCGATCTGCGGCGCGCCCGCGGTGGCGGCGCACCGGCCCTTCTGCTCGACGCGCTGCACCGAGGTCGACCTGGGGCGCTGGCTGAAGGGCACGTACCGGATCCCGACCGCGGAAGCGACGGCCGAGGGCGAGGCGACGGACGAGGACGAGAGCTGAGTGGCCGTGGCCGCAGAGCGGGTCCGGGCGGTCCTCGCCCTGGCGGTTCTGATGCCGATGCTGGCCGGCGTGCCGGCCGGCGCCTTCGAGCCCGCGGTGCTGGAGTCCGTGGTCAGCGTGCTGCCGCTCTGGCCCGGCTACGGCCAAGGTGGCCAGCCGGGCGCCCCGCCGGGCAAGGAGCCGGAGGGCACGGCGGTGGCCATCCGCGCCGGCGGCCATCTAGTCACCGCGCTGCACATCGTCGACAAGGCGGAGGCGATCACGGTGCGGCTCGCCGACGGGCGCTTGAGACCGGCGGAGCTGCTCGGCCGCGACCAGGCAACCGACCTCGCGGTGCTCAAGATCGCCGACGACCTGCCGGTGCCGCCCTTCGGGCCCGAGCCGGCCCTGGGCGCGCCGGTCTGCGCCGTCGGCAACCAGTTCGGCCTCGACCTCTCGGTCACCTGCGGCGTGGTCTCGGGCCTCAGGCGCAGCGGTATCGGCTTCAACCCGATCGAGGACTTCATCCAGACCGACGCGGCGGTCAACCCGGGCGCCTCGGGCGGCGCGCTCATCGACGGGAAGGGCCGGCTGGTCGGCCTGCTCTCGGCCATCTTCACCAAGGAGTCCGACGCCAATATCGGCGTCAACTTCGCAGTCTCGCTGGCCCTGGTGCGCCGGGTCGCCGACGACCTGATCGACCTCGGGCGCGTCGCGCGCGCGGCGCCCGGCATGGCGCTAGAAGAGCTGAGCGAGGCCGCGCGCCGAACCACGGCCGGCGTGCGCGTGGCCGGCCTGCTGCCCGGCGGCGCGGCCGCGCGGGCCGGCCTCGCGGTGGGCGACGTGATCACGGCCTTGGCCGGGCGCCGGGTCCGCAAGGTGAGCGCGGCCCAGGCCGCCCTCAACCTGCACCGCCCCGGCGAGACCCTGGAGGTCGCGCTCATCCGCGACGGCACGCCCCGGACGCTCGCCGTGACCCTGCCGCGCGGATCGGGCGGCTCCTTCCCTCCTGAGCGATGAAATCTCCTGTCACTTCACGGTGATGGAGATCTTCTCGGAGACGACCGGGGGATCGTGAGGAACATGATTGTGGTCGCCCATGATCAGCTGCAGGGTATGAGAACCCGGCGTCAGATCGACGGTCACCTCCGTCTGACCGCCGCCGAAGTGGCGGTAGTTGTCGTCCGAGGGAACCGGTTCATTCACCGACGGCAAGTTGGCGTCGATGATCAGATGATGGTGCCCGGTCTTCGCTTTTTCCACCCCGGCCGGGGCGACCCCCATCCTCTCGAGGCCGAAGATCACCTTCACGGGGCTCGAGACCGTCGCGCCGTTTTGCGGCGAGATGATGTAGACCCGCGCACCCTCCGGTGCGGGCGACCGCGCCTGTGCGAGCGCTGGAAGCAGAAGCGCCACGAAGGCGAAGGCAATAGCGGCGGGTTTCATTCCCTTTTTCCTCCCCAATGCTTATGACACTGCCTGAACGATACCATCCATTCGTGAGCGATCCAGCACAAATGGGGAGCGACGTCTCCGGGTCCGGACGGGGTTGCGGTGGATATCCGCTGTTCCTGCGACACCGGGCCCACCCAGGGCTTTCCCCGTGCGCCCGTCGCGCAGCAGCTCGCCCCTTTTCTGCCGGAACTCCGGCGGATAAGGCGAACGCCTCTTCGCCATCGCGGACTCCTTTCTCCAAAGTGGTCAGGTGTCCACGAAATCGGGTCTAGCCCTGCCGGACCAGCTGTCTGCGATCAGCAGCCGCGATCAAGTCTCTTGCGATGCTGGAGCGGCGCGAAGCATGCGCTCGATCTGGGAGAGAATGAGCCCCCAGGTCGTCGCTCCAGGCCGGTCTCCGTGACCATCGAGGTCTTTTTGACGTTGGGCTGCGTGATCCACCGCTTCAGTGCCATACAAGCCAATCAGCAGCGATGCGGCCTGCCAGACGTCGTGCCTCGATGGCTGGCATTGCTTCCCAGGGTCTGCCGGATGGGCCGACGTCGAGCGCCGGAGGCGC
>CAMYKD010000129.1 GCA_947258885.1 uncultured Kiloniellales bacterium
TTGCAGTGCGGCTTCGTCCGCTCGAATTTCGCCTTCGCCATGGTCCCGGTTCTCCGTTCCTTACGGTCTTCTAACAAGCGCCTCTGAAGTCAGGCCAGTTTCGCGACCACATCATCGGCCACGGTAGGGGGGACGCGCTCGTAGTGGTCGAAATGCATCGAATACTGAGCACGGCCCTGGCTCATGGACCGCAGCGTGTTGATGTAGCCGAACATGTTCGCCAGCGGCACCATGGCGGTGATAACGCGGGCGTTGCCCCGCTGGTCCATGTTCTGGGGCACGCCACGGCGGCTCTGCAGATCGCCGATGATGTCGCCCATGTAGTCGTCGGGGGTCACGACCTCGACCCGCATGACCGGCTCGAGCAGCACGGGCGTGGCCTTGGTGATGCCCTCGCGAAAAGCCGCGCGGCTCGCGATCTCGAAGGCCAGCACGCTGGAGTCGACATCGTGGCTCGCGCCATCGACCAGGGTCGCCTTGAAGTCGATCACCGGGAAGCCTGCGATCACGCCCGATTCCCGCGAGCCCTTCAGGCCCTTCTCCACGCCGGGCACGAACTCCCTCGGCACGGAGCCGCCGGTCACCGCGTTTTCGAACACGAAACCTTCTCCCGCCTCGAGCGGTTCGAACACGATCTTGACCCGGGCGAACTGGCCCGAGCCGCCGGTCTGCTTCTTGTGGGTGTAGTCGATCTCGGCCTGCCGGGTGATGGTCTCGCGATAGGCGACCTGCGGCGCGCCGACATTGGCGTCGACCTTGAATTCGCGCTTCATGCGGTCGACCAGGATTTCCAGGTGCAGCTCGCCCATCCCCTTGATCACGGTCTGTCCGCTCTCCGGGTCGCTGGCCACCTGGAAGGACGGATCCTCCTGGGCCAGGCGACCGAGGGCCGTGCCCATCTTTTCCTGGTCGCCCTTGGTCTTCGGCTCGACCGCCACCTCGATCACGGGCTCCGGGAACTCGATACGCTCGAGCATGACCGGCTTGGCCGGATCGCAGAGCGTATCGCCGGTCGTCGTGCCCTTGAGCCCGGCGATGGCGACGATGTCGCCGGCATGGGCCTCCTTCACGTCCTCGCGATGGTTGGCGTGCATGTGCAGCATTCGCCCAATGCGCTCTTTCTTGTCCTTGACGGTGTTGAGGATCTGGCTGCCGCCCAGGAGCACGCCGGAATAGATGCGCACGAAGGTCAAAGAGCCGACGAACGGGTCGGTCATGACCTTGAAGGCCAGCGCCGCGACCGGCTCGTCGTCCGCGCTCCGGCGCTCGACCACCTCGTCACTGCCCGGCTTCACGCCCTTGACCGCCGGCACGTCCAGCGGCGAGGGAAGGAAATCGACCACGGCGTCGAGCAACGGCTGGACGCCCTTGTTCTTGAAGGCCGAGCCGCAAAGCACCGGCACGAAGGACAGGTTGCAGGTGCCCTTGCGGATGCAACGCTTCAGGGTCTCCTCGTCGGGCTCGGTGCCCTCGAGATAGGCCTCCATCGCGGCGTCGTCCTGTTCGACCGCGAGCTCGATCATCTTCTCGCGCGCGGCGGCGGCTTGCGCTGCCAGCTCTGTCGGAACCTCGGTGACTTCGAACTCGGCGCCCAGGGCCTCGTCCTTCCAGATGACCGCATTCATCCGGACCAGGTCGACCACGCCCCTGAGGTCCGACTCCGAGCCGACCGGCAACTGCGTTACCAGGGGGTTGGCGCCCAACCGGTCGTCGATCATCCCGACGCAGCGCTCGAAGTCGGCACCGACCCGGTCCATCTTGTTGACGAAGCAGATCCGCGGCACGCGGTACTTGTCGGCCTGCCGCCAGACGGTCTCCGACTGCGGCTCGACGCCGGCGACCGCGTCGAATACCGCGACCGCTCCGTCGAGCACGCGCAGCGAGCGCTCGACCTCGATCGTGAAGTCCACGTGGCCGGGCGTATCGATGATGTTGATTCGATTGTCGTTCCAGAAACAGGTCGTCGCCGCGGACGTGATGGTGATGCCGCGCTCCTGCTCCTGCTCCATCCAGTCCATGGTGGCGGTGCCTTCATGGACCTCGCCGATCTTGTAGGAGCGTCCCGTGTAATAGAGCACGCGCTCGGTCGTGGTCGTCTTGCCGGCATCGATGTGGGCCATGATGCCGATATTTCGGTAGCGATCGAGCGGGGTCGTTCGGGCCATGGGTCCGGTCTCTTGTCTTGGATTTCGTTGGAGTTACCAGCGGTAATGGGAGAAGGCCTTGTTGGCCTCTGCCATCCGGTGGGTGTCTTCGCGCTTCTTGACAGCCGAACCGCGGTTGTTCGAGGCATCCATCAGCTCGCCCGCCAAGCGCTCGGCCATGGTGTTTTCCGAGCGCCCCCGGGCCGCTGTGATCAGCCAGCGGATGCCGAGCGCCTGCGCCCGTTCGCTACGCACCTCCACCGGCACCTGATAGGTCGCGCCGCCGACACGCCGCGAGCGGACCTCGATGTCCGGCTTCACGTTGTCGAGCGCCTCATGGAACATGCGGATCGGATCCTGGCCCGAGCGCCCGTGAATGCGCTCGAAGGCGCCGTAGACGATGCCCTCGGCGATCGATTTCTTGCCGTCCAGCATGAGGCTGTTCATGAACTTGCTGAGCACGAAATCGCCGAACTTCGGATCCGGCAGAACTTCGCGTTTCTCGGCACGGTGGCGGCGTGACATGGCTCGATCCTCTCCCGCCCTACTTCGGCCGCTTGGCGCCGTACTTGGAACGGCGCTGGCGGCGGTCCTTGACGCCCTGGGTGTCCAGGGTGCCGCGGATGATGTGGTAGCGCACGCCCGGCAGGTCCTTGACCCGCCCGCCGCGGATCATGACCACCGAGTGTTCCTGGAGGTTGTGGCCTTCGCCCGGGATGTAGCTGGTGACCTCGAAGCCGTTGGTCAGACGCACGCGCGCAACCTTGCGAAGCGCCGAGTTGGGCTTCTTCGGGGTGGTCGTGTAGACGCGCGTGCACACGCCGCGCTTCTGCGGGCACTGCGCCAGCGCCGGCACCTTGTTTCTGGCCCCCGGCTGTTGCCGTGGCTTACGGATCAACTGGTTGATCGTCGGCATTCGCTCCATTCCTCAAAACGCGCTCGGCTTCCGGTGCACAAGAACGCAAGAGAGAGCAAACCGCTTGCTCCTCGCGGCTCGTCCACGCGCCATAAAAGCAGCCTGTTATGTCACCGTTTACCGATCGGGACCCCGTCTAGGCCGTTCTAGGTCTACCACGGGCCCCGCAAAGGTTGGCGCATACTATTGATGCGCTGTTGGCCCGTCAAGGCATGATTCACGGCTTTTTCAGGGGTTTATGAGGCCGTGCCGCACCCGGGAAAGGCTTTGCGGATCCTGCCCGGACGCGGCACTCCTCGAAACGATATCTTCCACCTTCACTCTCTCTAGAGGCCGGCATCCTGGATGGCCGGCTCCGGCTGGTCCTGGGCTTCGGTCAGGGCCGCCTGCCGCTCCCGCTCTTCAAGCACCTCCCGGTCGCGCTCCGCGGCAATCCGCTTCACGCGGCTCATCACCGACCCGGTCCCCGCCGGAATCAGGCGGCCGACGATGACGTTCTCCTTCAGGCCGATGAGGTCGTCGTGCTTGCCCTGCACGGCGGCCTCGGTGAGCACGCGGGTGGTCTCCTGGAACGACGCCGCCGAGATGAACGACCGGGTCTGCAGGCTCGCCTTGGTGATACCCTGCAGGACCGGGGCGCCGCCGGCCGGCGCGCCGCCTTCGCCGGTCACCTTCCGGTTGACCGCCTCGAACTCCTCGCGGTCCGCCTGCTCGCCCACCAGGAAGGTGGTATCGCCGGCGTCGGTGATCTCGACCTTCTGCAGCATCTGACGGACGATCACCTCGATGTGCTTGTCGTTGATCTTCACGCCTTGCAGTCGATAGACGCTCTGGATTTCGTTGGTCAGGTATTCGGCCAGCGCCGCGACACCGAGAGCATCGAGAATATCGTGCGGTACCGGGTTGCCGTCCATCAGCAGGTCGCCGACCAGGACGTAGTCGCCTTCCTGGACCGAAATGTGCTTGCCCTTGGGGATCAAATACTCCTTGGGCTCGACACCGTCTTCCTCCGGCACCACGACGATCCGGCGTTTGGTCTTGTAGTCCTTGCCGAACTGGACCCGCCCCTCGAGGTCGCTGATGATCGCGTAGTCCTTGGGCTTGCGCGCCTCGAACAGCTCGGCGACGCGAGGCAGACCGCCGGTGATGTCACGGGTTTTCGAGGTTTCGCGCGGAATGCGGGCCAGCACGTCGCCGGCTCTGACAGGGGCGCCGTTATCGACCGAGAGGATCGCGTCGACGGACATGAAGTAGCGGGCCTCCAGACCATTGGCCAGCGTGATCACCTCGTTGTTCTCGTCGCGCAGGGTGATGCGCGGCTTCAGCTCCGCGCCCCGCGGCTGCTGTTTCCAATCGACCACCACCCGGTTGGAAATGCCCGTGGTCTCGTCCATCACCTCGCGCATGGACACGCCCTCGATCAGGTCCACGTAGCTGGCGATACCCTCCCGTTCGGTGATGATCGGCAGGGTATAGGGGTCCCATTCGGCCAGTTTCTGGCCCTTGGCGACCTCGGCCCCCTCGTCGGCCAGCAGCTTGGCGCCATAGGGCACGCGGTGACGTGCCCGCTCGCGATCCGAGCTGTCGGTCAGGACGATCTCCAGGTTGCGTCCCATGACCACGGGCACGCCTTCGGAGTTGATCACCACGTTGCGGTTCTTGATCCCGACCGTGGCCTCGACCGGGGCCTCGACGCTCGACTGCTCGGCACCGCGCTGCGCGGCCCCGCCGATGTGGAAGGTGCGCATGGTGAGCTGGGTGCCGGGCTCGCCGATCGACTGCGCGGCGATCACGCCGACCGCCTCGCCGATGTTGACCGGCGTGCCGCGCGCCAAGTCGCGGCCATAGCAGGTCCCGCAGACGCCGCCGCGCGACTCGCAGGTCAGGACCGAGCGGATCTTCAGCGAGTCGATACCGGCGCGCTCGATCAAGTCGACCTTCTCCTCGTCGATCAGCGCGGAAGCCGGCACGATCACCTCGCCCGACAACGGGTCCACGATATCGAGCGCGGCAGTGCGGCCCAGCACGCGGTCGGCCAGCGGCGCGATCACTTCGCCACCTTCGATCACCGCCTGAACCGTGAGCCCCAATTCGGTGCCGCAGTCGTGCTCGATGATGATCGCGTCCTGCGCCACGTCGACCAGCCGGCGGGTGAGATAGCCCGAGTTCGCGGTCTTCAGCGCCGTGTCGGCCAGACCCTTTCGCGCGCCGTGGGTGGAGTTGAAGTACTCCAGCACGCTCAGGCCTTCCTTGAAATTCGAGATGATCGGCGTCTCGATGATCTCGCCCGAGGGCTTGGCCATCAGGCCGCGCATCCCGGCGAGCTGCTTGATCTGGGCCGCCGAGCCGCGGGCGCCCGAATGGGCCATCATGTAGACCGAGTTGACGTCGCGCCCGGTCTGGCCGGACATGACCTTCATCATCTCGTCGGCCACCTCGTCCGTGCAGGTCGACCAGACGTCCACCACCTTGTTGTACTTCTCGCCACGGGTGATCAGGCCGTCCAGGTACTGCTGCTCGAACTCCTTGACCTGGCGCTGGGCCTGCTCGACCAGCTTACTCTTGGCCTGGGGCACGATCAGATCGTCCTTGCCGAAGGAAATGCCGGCCTTGCAGGCGTGGCCGAAACCGAGCGCCATGACCCGATCGGCGAAGATCACCGTTTCCTTCTGACCGCAGTGGCGGTAGACGATATCGATGACTTCGGTGATCTCCTTCTTGGTCAGCAGCCTGTTGATCAGACTGAAGGGGACCGCGGGGCTGCTCGGCAACACCTCCGAGAGCAACATCCGGCCCGGCGTCGTTTCGACCATCGAGGTGACCGCGTTGCCGTCCGGGTCCAGTCCCGTGTAGCGCACCCTGATCTTGCTGTGCAGGGTCACGGCGCCCCCGTCCAGCGCATGCTGGATTTCGCCCATATCGCCGAAGGCCATGCCCTCGCCGGGCTCGCCCTCGCTTTCCATGGTCAGGTAGTAGAGCCCGAGCACGATGTCCTGCGAGGGCACGATGATCGGCTTGCCGCTGGCCGGCGACAGGATGTTGTTGGTCGACATCATGAGGACACGGGCCTCGAGCTGCGCCTCGAGCGACAACGGCACATGCACCGCCATCTGGTCGCCGTCGAAGTCGGCGTTGAAGGCGGTGCAGACCAGGGGGTGCAGCTGGATCGCCTTGCCCTCGATCAACACCGGCTCGAAGGCCTGGATGCCGAGACGGTGCAGCGTCGGCGCCCGGTTCAGGAGGACCGGATGCTCGCGGATCACCTCTTCCAGGATGTCCCAGACCTCGGGCCGCTCCTTCTCGACCATGCGCTTGGCGGCCTTGATCGTCGAGGCCATGCCGTAGAGCTCGAGCCTGGAGTAGATGAAGGGCTTGAACAGCTCCAAGGCCATCTTCTTGGGCAGACCGCACTGGTGCAGCTTGAGCTCCGGACCGACGACGATGACCGAGCGGCCCGAATAGTCCACGCGCTTGCCGAGCAGGTTCTGGCGGAACCGGCCCTGCTTGCCCTTCAGCATGTCGCTGAGCGACTTCAGGGGACGCTTGTTCGCACCGGTGATGACCCGGCCGCGGCGCCCGTTGTCGAACAGCGCGTCTACCGATTCCTGGAGCATACGCTTTTCGTTGCGCACGATGATGTCGGGCGCGCGCAGCTCGATCAGACGTTTTAGCCGGTTGTTGCGGTTGATCACGCGCCGGTAGAGATCGTTCAGATCCGAGGTCGCGAAGCGACCGCCGTCGAGCGGCACCAGGGGGCGGAGCTCCGGCGGAATGATCGGCACGCAGTCCAGGATCATCCACTCCGGGCGGGCGCCCGATTCGAGGAAGGCCTCGATCAGCTTGAGCCGCTTGACGTACTTCTTGCGCTTGGCCTCGGAGTTGGTCTCCTTGAGATCGACACGCAGCAGCTTGCGCTCCTCCTCCAGCTCGAGGGCGCTCAGCATGGACTTCATGGCCTCGGCGCCGATCATCGCGGTGAAGGCGTCCTCGCCGTACTCGTCCTGGGCATCGAGGTATTCGTCCTCGGACAGGAGCTGGTGCTGCTTGAGCGGGGTGAGTCCGGGTTCGACCACGACGAAACTCTCGAAATAGAGGACCCGCTCCAGATCCTTGAGCGTCAGGTCGAGCAGCAGCCCGATCCGGCTCGGCAGGGACTTGAGGAACCAGATGTGCGCCACCGGGCTGGCCAGCTCGATATGGCCCATGCGGTCGCGGCGCACCTTGGACAAGGTCACCTCCACGCCGCACTTTTCGCAGATGATGCCGCGATACTTCATGCGCTTGTACTTGCCGCAAAGGCACTCGTAGTCCTTGATCGGACCGAAGATGCGGGCGCAGAACAGACCGTCGCGCTCCGGCTTGAAAGTGCGGTAGTTGATGGTTTCCGGCTTCTTGATCTCACCGTACGACCACGACCGGATACGCTCGGGGCTGGCGATCGAGATGCGGATCTGATCGAAGCTCTGAGGGCCGGTCGGCTGGCCAAAGAAGTTCATCAACTCGTTCATCGGTATCTCCCGATTGAAAAGACCTGGGTCCAACTAGGACATCTACCTGCGACAAAGGAGGCAGGCGGGACGAAGCCCGCCCGGCCGCCGGGTTCAGTAGCCGTCCTGTTTCAATTCCACATTGAGGCCAAGCGAGCGCAGCTCCTTGACCAGCACGTTGAAGGATTCGGGTATGCCGGCCTCGAAGTTGTCGTCGCCCTTGACGATCGCCTCGTAAACCTTGGTTCGGCCGGAGACGTCGTCCGACTTGACGGTGAGCATCTCCTGCAGGGTATAGGCGGCCCCGTAGGCCTCGAGCGCCCAGACCTCCATCTCGCCGAAACGCTGGCCGCCGAACTGCGCCTTGCCGCCCAGCGGCTGCTGAGTCACCAGGCTGTACGGACCGATCGAGCGGGCGTGGATCTTATCGTCCACCAGATGGTGCAACTTCAACATGTAGATGTAGCCGACCGTGACCGGGCGGTGGAACGATTCGCCCGTGCGGCCGTCGACCAGGATTACCTGTCCGGAGCTGTCCAGCCCGGCCCGATCCAGCATTTCCAGGATGTCCTCCTCGCGCGCGCCGTCGAACACCGGCGAGGCGATCGGGATGCCCTCCCGCAAATTGCCGCACAGCTCGAACAGCTCGTCATCGGACATTTCGGCGACCTCGCCCTTGAAGGTCCTGTCGCCGTAGATCACCTTGAGCTTCTTGCGCAGCGGCTCGACGCTGGAACCCCGCTGCACCTGGTCGAGCAGTTCGCCGACCTGCCGGCCCAGTCCGTCGCAGGCCCAGCCCAGGTGGGTTTCGAGGATCTGGCCGACGTTCATGCGGCTGGGCACGCCCAACGGGTTGAGCACGGTGCCGTCCTCGGTATAGGGCATGTCCTCCATCGGAACGATCTTGGAGATCACGCCCTTGTTGCCGTGCCGGCCCGCCATCTTGTCGCCCGGTTGCAGCTTGCGCTTCACCGCGACGAAGACCTTGACCATCTTCATGACGCCCGGCGGCAGCTCGTCGCCGCGCTGCAGCTTGTCCACCTTGTTCTCGAAGCGCTTGGTCAACTCGTCTATGGATCCGTCGAACTGCTTGTTCAACGCCTCGATGTCGGCCTGACGGCCGTCGTTCTTGACCGCGATCTGGCGCCATTGGCCGGGGGTGAAGTCGGACAGCGTCTTTTCGGTCAGCTTGCCCCCGGGTTCGAAGCCCTTCGGCCCGGCAACGGCGGTTTGGTTGATCAACAGGTCTTTGAGGCGGCTGTAGAAACTCCGCTCGAGGATCGCCTTCTCGTCGTCCCGATCCTTGGCCAAGCGCTCGATCTCGGCGCGCTCGATGGCCAGCGCGCGCTCGTCCTTGTCGACGCCGCGGCGCGCGAAGACCCGTACGTTGACCACCGTGCCGGTGACGCCCGGCGGCACACGGAGCGAAGTGTCACGCACGTCCGAGGCCTTCTCGCCGAAGATCGCGCGCAGCAGTTTCTCCTCCGGCGTCATGGGCGATTCGCCCTTGGGCGTCACCTTGCCCACCAGAATGTCGCTGGGCTGCACCTCGGCCCCGATGTAGACCATGCCGGCCTCGTCCAGGTTCCTGAGCGCGTCCTCGCCGACGTTCGGGATGTCCCGGGTAATCTCCTCCTGGCCCAGCTTGGTATCGCGGGCCATGACCTCGAACTCCTCGATGTGGATCGACGAGAACACGTCGTCGCGCACGATCCGCTCGGAGATCAGGATCGAATCCTCGAAGTTGTAGCCCTGCCACGGCATGAAGGCGCAGAGCACGTTGCGGCCGAGCGCAAGCTCGCCCAGATTGGTCGACGGCCCGTCGGCGACGATGTCGCCACGCTCCACGTTATCGCCGACCCGCACCAAGGGTCGCTGGGTGATGCAGGTGTTCTGGTTGGACCGTTGGAACTTCAACAGATTGTAGATGTCCACCGCCTGCTCGCCGCTCGAGGTCTCCTCGGTCACCCGCACGACGATGCGCGTCGCGTCGACCTGGTCGACCACGCCCGATCGCCGCGCGGCGATCGCCACGCCGGAATCCCGGGCCACCGTCTCCTCCATGCCGGTGCCGACCAGCGGCGCCTCGGACTGCAGAAGAGGCACCGCCTGACGCTGCATATTGGAGCCCATGAGCGCACGGTTGGCGTCGTCGTTCTCGAGGAAGGGAATGAGCGCCGCGGCGACCGAAACGAGCTGCTTGGGCGAGACGTCGATGAACTCGACATCCCCCGGCCGGGCGACCAGGTACTCGCCGCCGCGCCGGCAGGACGTCAGGTCCTCGGTCAGGCGTCCGTTCTTGTCGATCTCGGCGTTGGCCTGGGCGATCGTGTAACGCCCCTCGTCCATCGCCGAGAGATAGACCACCTCGTCCGTGACCTTGCTGTCCACGACTCGGCGGTACGGGCTCTCGATGAAGCCGTACTGGTTGACCCGGGCATAGGTGGCCAGCGAATTGATCAGGCCGATGTTGGGGCCTTCCGGCGTCTCGATCGGACAGATCCGGCCATAGTGGGTCGGGTGCACGTCGCGCACCTCGAAGCCGGCCCGCTCGCGCGTCAGGCCGCCCGGCCCGAGCGCCGAGAGGCGCCGCTTATGGGTGATTTCGCTGAGCGGGTTGGTCTGGTCCATGAACTGCGAGAGTTGCGAGGAGCCGAAGAACTCGCGCACGGCGGCGGCCGCCGGCTTGGCGTTGATCAGGTCGTGCGGCATGACCGAATCGATCTCGACCGAGCTCATGCGCTCCCTGATCGCCCGCTCCATGCGCAGCAGGCCGACCCGGTACTGGTTCTCCATGAGCTCGCCGACCGAGCGCACCCGGCGGTTGCCCAGGTGATCGATATCGTCGATCTCGCCGTTTCCGTCCTTCAGTTCGCAAAGCACCTTGACGATCTCCAGGATGTCCTGCTTGCGCAGCGTGCGGAGCGAATCGTCGGTGTCGAATCCGAGACGGGAATTCATCTTGACCCGGCCGACCGAAGACAGGTCGTAGCGCTCGCCATCGAAGAACAGGCCGTTGAACATGGTCTCGGCGGTTTCGAGGGTCGGCGGCTCGCCGGGGCGCATCACCCGATAGATGTCGATCAACGCCTCCTCGCGGGAGGTGTTCTTGTCGAGCGCCAAGGTGTTGCGGATATAGGATCCGACATTGATGTGATCGATCGCCAGGGTCGCGATCTCGGCAACGCCGCTCTCGACCAGCTGGCCGATCAACGCCTCGGTCAGCTCGTCGCCGGCTTCGCAAAGCACCTCGCCGGTCTTCGAATCGATGAAGTCGTTGGCAACATACTTGCCGACCAACTCCTCGTCGGACACCAGCTGCTCTTCGAGCCCCTCCTTGACCAGCTTCTTGGCCAGGCGCGGCGTGATCTTGGTCCCGGCCTCGGCCACGACCTTCTTGGTCTTGGCGTCGACCAGATCGCTCGTCAGCTTGATACCGCGCAGCCGCTCGGAATTGAACGCCGTGCGCCAGCCTTCGTCGACCCGGCTGAAGGTCACATTGTCGTAGAAGCGGTCGAGGATCTCTTCCGGCGACATGCCGACCGCCTCGTGCGGCTCTAGCTTCTGTCCCGCGGCTTCGCGTTCGGCCCTGAGCTCCGCGGTCGCATCGCTGTCAAGCGCCAACAGCAAGGTGGTGGCCGGGAGCTTGCGGCGGCGGTCGATGCGCACATAGACCAGGTCCTTGGCGTCGAACTCGAAGTCGAGCCAGGAGCCGCGATAGGGGATCACCCGGGCGGCGAAGAGATACTTGCCCGAGGAGTGGGTCTTGCCCCGGTCGTGATCGAAGAACACGCCCGGGCTTCGGTGCATTTGGCTGACGATGACCCGCTCGGTGCCATTGATGACGAAAGTGCCGTTGGGCGTCATCAGGGGCATGTCGCCCATGTAGACGTCCTGCTCCTTGATATCGCGGATCGAACGGGCGCCCGTGTCCTCGTCGACATCCCACACGACCAGCCGCAAGGTCACCTTGAGGGGCGCCGCATAGGTCATGCCGCGCTGCTGACACTCCTCGACATCGTACTTCGGTTCCTCCAGCTCGTAGTGCACGAACTGAAGCTCGGCGCGTTCCGCGAAGTCCCTGATCGGAAAGACCGACTTGAACGCCTCCTGCAAGCCGTTGTGCTGGCGCTCGTCGGGGGTCTCCACCATCTGCAGAAACTGATCGTAGGAGGTCTTCTGCACCTCGATCAGGTTCGGCATCTGAGTGATCTCGGGAATGCGACCGAAATGCCTGCGGATACGCTTGCGACCGGTAAACGATCTCGTCATGTCATGTCCTCGTCAGCTTCGTCGTGTCCCGCCATGCGGAGCCTTTGCGGGGCACTCGGCTCGTTGAAAGGCGGCGGTCCGGCCCCCTTGGAGCGGGGGTCGTCGTTCTGCCCCGCCACCCGGCGGGGCTGTGCCCGGTCTGCGGCCGACCGGGCGTCAAAGCGCGCAGGAACGGCTCGGCGTGCGCCTGTCACGGCGCCCGCCGGCCGGTTCCCGTTGCTTTTCGATACCGTCAAACTACTTGAGCTCGACCGTCGCACCGACCTCCTCGAGCTTTTTCTTGGCCTCTTCCGCCTCGCCCTTGCCGACGCCCTCCTTGATCGCCTTCGGCGCGGCCTCGACCAGGTCCTTGGCCTCCTTGAGGCCCAGTCCGGTCATGGCGCGCACCTCTTTGATGACGTTGATCTTCTTGTCGCCGATTACGGCCAGGATGACGTCGAACTCGGTTTGTTCGGCGGCCGCCTCGGCGACCTCGCCGGCCCCGGGCATTGCGGCCACGGCGACCGGCGCCGCGGCGGAAACGCCCCAGACCTCCTCGAGCTTCTTGGAAAGCTCGGCGGCCTCGATCACAGTGAGCTTCGAGAGCTCATCAACCAGTTTATCCAGATCAGCCATTTTTCCTCATTCTCCTAGGCTTGAACTTCAGTCCTCGATGGAACTCAAGCGGCTTCGTTTTGAGAGCCGTAAGCGCTGAACACGCGCGCCAACTGGCCGGCCGGAGCCTGCGTGACGCCGGCCAGCTTGACGGCCGGTGCCTGCAGGAGGCCGACGAGCTTGCCGCGCAGCTCGTCCAAGGACGGCAACTTGGCGAGCGCCTTGACGCCTTCGACGTCAAGGACCTGTTCGCCGAGCGCGCCGCCGATGATGGTCAGCTTGTCGTTCTTGTTCGCGAACTCCACGCAGATCTTGGCCGCCGCCACCGGATCCGACGAATACGCCATCGCCGTCGGTCCGATCAGCAGGGATTGCAGCGCCTGGAACTTCGTGCCCTCAAGAGCGCGCCGCGTGAGCCGGTTCTTCGACACCTTGAAGCTGGCGCCCGCCGCCCTGATCCGCCGTCGCAGGTCGGTAACCTCGGCGACCGTCAGCCCCGTCTGGTGCGTGACGACCACCAGGGTCACCCCCTGGAAGGTCTTGTTCAGGTCGGCGACCAGCAGCTCTTTTTGTGCTCGGTCCACGGATGATCTCCGCTCTCTATCGGAACCCGCCGCCGCCAAGGGCGCCGGTGGGCTTCGGTTGCACGAGGACTTCCGGAATCGGCCCCGAAAGTCCGGTTTGCCTGTCCCGGAAGCTCAAGCCCTTGCGGCCCTGTCGCAGAGGGCCGGTTCAAGCTCGCCTCCTGTCTATGCGGGCCCCTTCGCGGGCTTAGGTCCCCGAAGGCCATGGGCCCTCGGCGACACCTGCAGTCTCGGACAGGTTGGGCCGGCAGGTCGCCCCGCCGTCCCGCTCATCCGGCGCCCCCCGGGGGAGGCGTCGGAATTCCTCTAAGACACCCGGCCGCCGGCTTACGCCGAGCTGGCCAGGCTGCTCACGTCCAGCTTCACGCCCGGCCCCATGGTCGAGCTGACGGACACCCGCTTGATATAGGTGCCCTTGGCCCCGCTCGGCTTGGCGTTGGAGATCGCCCGCGCGAAAGCCTTGATGTTTTCCGCCAGGGCCGTTTCGGAAAAGCTCGCCTTGCCCACGCCGGCGTGCACGATGCCCGCCTTTTCGGCGCGAAACTCGACCTGCCCGCCCTTGGCCGCCTGGACGGCCTCGGCGACGTCGTTGGTCACCGTGCCCAGCTTCGGGTTCGGCATCAGGCCGCGCGGCCCCAGAATCTTGCCCAGCTTGCCGACCACCGGCATCATGTCCGGCGTGGCGATGCAGCGGTCGAAATCGATCTCGCCGGCTTGGATCCGTCCGGCCAGGTCGTCGGTGCCGACCACATCGGCGCCCGCCTTGGCCGCCTCTTCGGCCTTCGCCTCCTTGGCGAAGACCGCCACGCGCACGGACTTGCCGGTGCCGTTCGGCAGGGTGACCACCCCGCGCACGGTCTGGTCCGCATGGCGCGGGTCGATGCCGAGGTTCATGGAGATCTCGACCGTCTCGTCGAACTTGGCGCCGGCGCGGTCCTTGACCAGCTTGATCGCCTCCTCGAGGCCGTAAAGGCTCTTGCGGTCGATGGCCTCGGCGGCCTTTCTCAGTCGCTTGCTTGTCTTCGCCATGGTCTCTACTCCACCACCTCGAGGCCCATCGAACGGGCCGAGCCCATGATGATCTTGGCCGCGGCATCGATATCGTTGGCGTTCAGGTCGACCATCTTGGCCTCGGCGATCTCGCGGACCTGCGCCATCGAGACCTGTCCGACCGTTTCGCGGCCCGGGGTGCTGCCGCCCTTCGGCAACTTGGCCGCCTTGCGCAGGAAGTAAGCGGCGGGCGGCGTCTTGGTCTCGAAGGTAAACGAGCGGTCGGTATAGGCGGTGATGATCACCGGCGTCGGGGTGCCCTGCTCCATGTTCTGGGTGGCCGCGTTGAACGCCTTGCAGAACTCCATGATGTTGAGCCCGCGCTGACCCAGCGCCGGGCCGACCGGGGGCGAGGGGTTGGCCTGCCCGGCCTTAATCTCCAGCTTGATGAACCCTGCGATCTTCTTCGCCATCTTCTACCCTTTCCTGCTTCGGGCGGCGCGGTACGGCCCGTCCCATGGGCTTTCGGGACCGACCTCCCGCGCCAGTGGCCCCGGGCGCCTCGGCGCCCCGGCCTCAACGAACGTCAAAGCTTCTCGACCTGCGTATACTCCAGCTCCACCGGCGTGGCGCGCCCGAAGATCGACACGGCCACCTTGAGCCGCGCGCGCTCCTCGTCGACCTCTTCGACCATGCCGTTGAACGACGTGAAGGGCCCGTCGCTGACCCGCACCTGCTCGCCGATCTCGAAGGTGATCGACGGCTTGGGCCGCTCGACGCCCTCTTCCACCTGGTGCAGGATGCGCAGCGCCTCGGACTCGGAAATCGGCGAGGGCTTGCCCCGGTTGCCCAGGAACCCCGTCACCTTCGGCGCATCCTTGACCAGATGCCAGCTCTCGTCGGTCAACTCCATCTTGACCAGCACGTAGCCCGGAAAGAACTTGCGCTCGGCATTGACCTTCTGGCCGCGGCGCATCTCGACGACTTCCTCCGTCGGCACGAGGACCTGCTCGAAGAGATCCTCCATGGCCTTCTGACGCGCCTGTTCGCGAATCGACTCGGCGACCTTCTTCTCGAAGCCCGAATAGACGTGAACCACATACCAGCGCATTGCCATCTGAGCTCAGCCCCCTAGTCCCAGGATGAATTTCACGATCCTGGAGAGACCCATATCGACCAGAAGAAAGAACATCGCGGCCAGAAAGACCATGACGAAGACCATGGCGGTGGTGACCATGGTCTCCTTGCGGGTCGGCCAGGTCACTTTCGCGACCTCCTGGCGCACCTCGCGAATGTACTGCCCTGGATTGATCTTCGCCATAGTCTAAGCCTTAAGTCCTCAACAACTGGTGCGCCGCTACCGAACGACAAGAACGTTGCGGTCCGTCACCTGCGCTCGGGCCTGGCAGGAGTGGAGGGACTCGAACCCACAACCCCCGGTTTTGGAGACCGGTGCTCTGCCAATTGAGCTACACTCCTTCACCACGGTCCCGGGACGCCGCAGGGCGTCCCGATACGGGTCACTTTATGATGCCCGCGACGACGCCGGCGCCGACGGTGCGGCCGCCCTCGCGGATCGCGAAGCGCAGGCCCTCGTCCATGGCGATCGGCGCGATCAG
>CAMYKD010000130.1 GCA_947258885.1 uncultured Kiloniellales bacterium
GAACCGCCAGGGCTGCCCGTCCGCCAGGGCCTGCGGCATCACCTTCACCGACACCATCGCTTCATCGCTCACCTGCGCCGGCAGGGCGGTTTCGTCCGCTGAGGCGGGTTCGGTCCAGGAAGCGGTGCCGAGCGCGGCAATCACGAACGCCGTCAGGGCGGACCCGGCGGCGCGTCCGGCAACGTCGTGCGCGCGGCTGAAATCCAGGATCCGTTTCGACATGTAGCCGATGCCGGCCAGGTTGGCCGCAAGGCCGAACCAGAACAGCTCCACCTGGTACTGGCCGACCAGGGTGACCAGACCGGTGGCGCCCAGCACGGGCAGGAGGTTGACCAGGTAATGGGTGCAGCACGAGACCATGGCGACGCCCGAGGCGGTTCCGGTGACGGCCACCACCCGGCCGCTGCGGGCCGCGGCATGGACCGACCGGCGCAGGAACATAAATAGGCCGAGCTGGACTCCGAAGCCGAGCGCCAGGGCCGTGATATAGGGCCAGAACTGCTCGAACTGGAGGACGGTGAAGTCCCAATCGGACACGAGGGTCAGCAGGCCGAAATAGACGGCCAGAAGTACCGCGGATCCCGCCAGCCCGATCACCGCAGGAACGCCGAACCGGGCCGCCAGCCCGTCATCCGCATGCGCATGCCCGTGTGCGCAGCACGCATGCCCGTCGTCCTTGTTCGCCGCGGCATAGCGGTCCGGGTCCGCAACGAACCGGTCGCGGCAACCGAGCGAGCAGAAGAACACCTCCCCCGCGCCGGTCTGCACGGCGGCGGCGGCCTGCGCGGAGTCGATCGACATGCCGCAGACGGGGTCTATGACGAGGTTGGACGAAAGCTCTGTGTCCATGACGCACTTCCTTGCGGTGTGAAGGGACGAATATTGTTGGCAGTTATTATCAGGGTTCCAGACGCTGGAAGGTCAACACGTCAAATAAGGGTGGCATGCACCATCCATAGCGATATCCGATCCGGTTCAAAGGCCGTGGTCCAACATCGCCGGGCGATACAGCCGCTTTGAGGCTTACAGCGGGAGTTCGGGACGGGAAGGCCTGCTCAGCGTAATGAAGCAGACCGCATCGGACACTCGGCGGAACGGGCGCTCATCGCCATTTGCCAACATTGGGCATCGAGGGACGCCGCAACCTGATCCCTTCGCAAGGCAACCCGCGCGCCTCAATCACCTTCTCGTGTCGAGTGCTTCCGATCGCGGATCAGGTACGCCACACTGAATGTCCAGACGTTACGATGGCGGGACGTTGGAAGAGAAATCGAAATCAATCAAAGGCAACCATGCGCCATTGATCCGCTGGATCCTGCCGGCGATTGGCGCCGCGTTCGCGATTGCCGCGCTGTCCTGGCTTTACCGGGACCTCGACCTCGAGCGGTTCGGGTCGGCAGTCCTCGACGCCGAGCCGGCTTGGCTGCCTGTTCTCGCCGGCGCCATTCTCCTCGAACAACTGACCCGCAGCTGGAAGTGGCGGCAGATTCTGTTCGATGTGAAACCGGTATCCAGTGGAAGGCTCTTCGGCGCGACCCTCGCGGGCTATGGTGTCGCGATCCTGATTCCGCTTGGCGTCAGCCCGCTGGTACGGTCGTGGCTAATTGCGCGTCTGGAAGGTTTGCGCTGGGTCAGCGTTCTGATGACGACGGCAATCGAGCGCTTCCTCGACGGCATCGTGTTCGCCCTGTTCGCAGCGCTTGTCGTGACCGCCGGTCGCATCCCGGACGTCGAAGGCGATGTGCGGACCGGCCTTGCGGTCGCGGGCGGCCTGAACCTGCTGCTGTTTTCCGTGCTGCTCTACGTGCTGTTCGCCGGTCGGTCGCCGCTCGGCCGCGAGGATGCGTGGGTAAGCCGGGGAATCGACTGGCTGGCCGCAAAGGGAGGCGCGCGTCTTGACGGGCTGAGGGCCGCGGTCCGGGAGGGTATCGTCTGGCCACGCGACCGCCGCCGCCAGGTCGGCGCGATACTGGCGAGCATTGCGATGAAGATCGTCGCCGCCACGCATTTCCTTTGGGCGGGTCTCGCCCTCGGCGTCGTGCTCGCGCCATTCGACTACCTGTTTCTCATGGTTTTCGCGGGATTCGCCATGGTGCTCGCCCGGTTTGTCCGCGTGCCCGGCGGTTTCGTCATCGGGGCCGGTTTCGCGCTGAAACTGCTTGGCGTGCCCGACGAACAGGCGCTGGCGATGATTTTATTCAGCCATGTTTTCACGATCGGACTTATGGTGGGGCTTGGCCTGCCGTTCCTGTGGTGGAGCGGCATCGATATCCGCGAAGCGCGCCATGCAGAGGCGAAGGCCGATGCCTCCCCCTGACGCCTCACCGCGGGTTGCGCAGAAGCCCGAAGAAATGGCGAGCAGACCCGTATTCTGGAAAATCACCGCCGCTGGCGCCGCGTTCCAGGCCGGATCCTCGGCGGTCGATTCGGCCACGATCGTGGCCAGTCTCGTGTATCACCTGACCGGCAACGTATACGCGGTAGGCGCGGCGAGCGCGGTTCTGCGCCTCGGCTGGCTGCTTCCGCAGCTGGTCGTTGGCTTTCTCGCGCAGCGCGCCGAGCGCCGCATGCCCTTCTATGCCACCGGCGCCTTCGGCCGGGCGAGCTGCCTTGCCCTGATCGCGCTGCTGCTGGCGGCCGCCGGCGACTCCGCGGGTGGCGGGGTCGCGGGCGGGTTTCTCGCACTGTGGACGCTATACGCGTTCATTAGCGGGATCGTCGCGGTACCGTACAACGACATCGTCGGCCGGTCGATCCCGTCGGGAGCGCGAAGCCGGATGCTGGCCTGGCGCTTCTTCGGCGGCGGGGTGCTGGCCCTCGGCGTCGCGGCGATCATTCAGAGGCTGCTGGCGACCCAGATGCTGCTCACGGCCTACGCGCTGATCTTCGCAATGGCATCGCTGCTGATGTTCGTCTCGTCCCTCAGCTTCGTTTCCGCCGGCGAGCCGCCGACCCCGCCGACAAAGGACATAACCACAGGGGATTTCGGGCGGTTCCTCAGGAGCGGACTGGAGGTGCTGCGATCGGACGATCGATTCAGGTTGTTTCTGTATACGCAGTGGGTGGGTGGCGCGACGCTCATGGCCCTGCCGTTCTATATCGTCGTCGCGGCCGACACTGGCCTCGGTGTGGCGGCTGTCGGCATCCTGCTGGGCGCCCAGACCGCAGGCTCGCTGTCGTCGAACGCGCTGTGGGGCCGCATCGGCGACCGGTTCGGAAAACTCGCTCTGTTGCGGACCGTTGGCGGGCTCCGGCTGGCGCCACCGCTCGGCGCGCTCGCCATCATCGCCGGAGCGGCCGGGCTCACGCCGCCGGCATTGCTTGCGGCCTTCGCGGTGCTGTTCATCGCCGTTGGCGCGCTGGTCAACGGCATGACCATCGCCTATCTCGGCTATCTCATGGAAATCTCGCCGAACGATCGGCGCCCGGCGTATTCCGCCTACTTCAACGCGCTCGCCTCTCCCGCCGCGCTTCTGCCGCTGCTCGGCGCGGCCATTGCCGACGCGGTGTCGCTGACCGCTATCTTCAGTGTCGCTGCGGCGGCGGCGGGCGTGCAGCTCGCACTCTATGCACGGCTGTCGCGACTGGACAAAGGCTGATGTGGCGTAACGCGCGGCGCGGCCTGAAGCGGGTCTGGATCCCCGTGATCCTGCGGGTCTGGCCGCTGGCCCGGCTCTGGTATCGGGCCTGGGGGCTGACGCTCGACGGCAATCCCGGGGACGACGTCTGGTATTTCACCTATGGCGCCAATATGCATGACAGTGCCTTTCGCGAGCGGCGCGGCATGCGGCCCGAGGAATGGCGGGCCGGCCGGATCACCGGCTACCGCCTGCGGTTCAATCTGGAGGGTCGCCCGCGGGGCCGGGCGGCGCCGGCGAACATAAGCCCGGACGGGGACGCGGAGGTCTGGGGCGTACTTTACCGGCTGAGCCGGCGCGAGCTCGTCCTGCTGAACGCGAGCGAGGGCATCCCCGGCTGGCGCTACCGCCCGCTCCGGATTGCCGCCGAGGACATCGGCGGAAACCCTCTGAGCGCGGTCACCTATGTCGCCGACGGCAAGGACAGGGACGGACACCCGTCGCTGCGCTATATCTCGCTCCTCAGAGACGGCGCGCGCGCCCATGGCCTTCCCGCGCACTGGATTTCTTTTCTCGAAAGCGTCGAGCACGCGGAGTAAGCCCCACGCTCGATATGCCGGTCGGGTCATGAGCAGGAGGCAAACTCGTCCGGGCGCTACAGCCGCGTTGTGCGACGATGCGACGCCGTTACGACGTGGCCAGCCGACTGGCCGGGCCACCCAGCATTTCCGAAATGTCGATCGCGTTGGAGACATGAGGAATCGTGTTGCATGTCACAATCGAGCGCGCGCCGGCGTTTTTCAGATCATCGCACGACGCGCCGGCAAACACCGCGTGGACGCCGACGCAAACCGGTGCCGCAAGCCCCGCCCTGTTCAGGTGCGAGATGGTCTCGATCATGGTCCGGCCGGTGGAAACGATATCGGCCACCAGAACCGGCGTATGTCCGCGCCAGCGCCCGACGTCGGGAACACGCACTTCAACGTCCCGGTCTCCATGGCGAACCTTCTGCAATATGACGTGCGGCGCATTCGCGTCACGCGCGACCTCGGAGACCCACTGCCTGCTTTCCTCGTCGGGCCCGATAAGCAGAGGGTTCGGCACCTCACGCCCGATCCATCCGGCGATCGTCTGGGCAGCATGGACGGCGGCGGCGGGCATCGGATAGATCTCCGAGAGTGAGTGGCGTCGATGAAGATGCGGATCGACGGTCACCAGCCAGTCGATCCAGACGCTGAGGATCTGTGCAAAATGACTGGAGGTGATCGCCTCGCCGGTCTGGAAGCGCCGGTCCTGGCGCATGTAGGCAAGGTACGGGGCGACCAGCCCCGTGCGTGCGGCGCCAAGGTCGCGAGCGGCGGCGGCGGAAAAGATCAGCGGCAACAGCTTCTCGTCGGGTCGATCGAGGGTACAGACGATAACAACGGAACGTCCCTCGACGGCCGTATCGAGACGAACGTAGGTCTCGTCATCCGGGAACCGCCGCACCGTCAGGTCGCCGACCTCCATGTTGGCGGCGTTGGCAAGGGCTGCCGCCAGTCGTTCATTCCCGGGAAGAGCAAGAATCAGCGGCCTGGTCACGTCATCTCGACCGTAATCACATTGCTGTGTGCCTCGGCATAGTCCATCGCGTACGCAAGTTCCCCCGCCGTTTCCGAATGCACGGTGATCAGCGGCTGCCGCGCATCGACGTGGTCGCCGACCCGCACGTGGAGCATCAGTCCCGCAGCCTTGGCATCCGGGGCCCCCGCCAGCTTCGCGATGCGCGCCAGCCGTCGGTTGTCGATCGCGGAGACCCTGCCCGATGAGCGGGAGGTCAGCGGTTGGCGATGCTTGGCAACAGGCGGGGTGCGCATGCCTCCCTGTGCCTCGCAGATCCGCTCGAACTTTTCCCTGGCCCGTCCGTCCTCGAGTATGGCCGCGGCAGCCTTTTCCCCTTCACCACTCGGAGCCGATCCTGTGAGTTCCATGAGCGCGCCGGCGAGCGCGACGGATCGCTGCCGCAGGTCTGCCGGAGCGTTCGGTCCATCGTTCAGCACCGCCAATACGTCGCGCGCCTCCAGGGCGGGTCCAATGCCCCGGCCCACCGGCTGCGCGCCGTCGGTCACGAGAATCGATGATTTGATTCCGAGCGCTTCGGCGGTCCTTTGCAGGTGTGCCTTAACGGAACGCGCCTGGCCAAGGGTTCGCACTTTTGCCGTCGGACCGACTGGAAGATCGAGAACGAGGTGGGTCGAGCCGGCGGCCGCTTTCTTGGACAGGACGGAAGCGACGAGCTGTTCCTCGCTGTCAAGGTCGATGGCCCGCGAAATCCGGATCAGGACGTCGTCGGCCGGACTCAGCCGGACCGCACCACCCCAGACAATACAGCCGCCCTCCAACTCAACGACCCTTCGCATGGACGCAAGGTCGAGATCGACCGGGGCCAGTGTCTCCATCGTATCGGCGGTTCCCGCGGGAGAGGTGATGGCGCGCGAGGAGGTCTTGGGGATAACGAGGCCGCAGGCGCTCACAATTGCGACCACGATCGGCGTCGTGCGATTGCCCGGAAGGCCGCCGACGCAGTGCTTGTCCGCCACTTGGGCCGCCGGCCACCGCAGATGATCGCCGGCACCGACCATGGCCCGGGTGAGAGCAATGATTTCGCCGCCGTCGAGATGACCGGCACACGCCGTCACGAAGGCGGCGAGGTGGATGTCGGAATAACGGCCGGCCAGAATGTCGCGGATGATCTCTCGAAAGCGCGATTCACCGAGGCGACGGCCATAGATCTTCGCCCGCACCGAACCGAGGGATTCCAAGGGTTCCATGTGGCTGAAGCTTACCTTTTCGCCCTCCTTGACATCGAGCAGCTTCCAGGCCGCCTCGGACAGGCTGGCTTCGCCCTCCGACAGGAGATCGTTCCGCAAATGATGCAGCGTCACGATGATCGACCTCGACCCGTGGGAAGCCTTTATCCGCGCATGTGCGAAGAAACCCTCGGCACGGCAGATATGACAGTCGTGCCTCATATAGGCGACGTTCTCCTGCTGCGTGTCGATGCCAAGCCGCTTGAGCCGCAGAACATTGGCTTTCAAATTCGTCACAGCGCGCGTCCTCGATATTTCGCCCCTCACGTCAGTTCAGGTCCGCCTGGTCGCGGTACCCGGGAACCTCGCACTCCCATCCGAGTTGCTCTTCGATGCGATGGCGCAGGGCGTCCGATGCGGAGTGCTCTCCGTGTGTCACGAAGGTCATCTTCGGAGGGTGCCCGAACCCGCCCAGCCAGCCCATGATCTCGTCGACATCCGCATGCGCGGAGAGCATATGAAGGTTCCGAACTTCCGCTCTGACCGGGACGTAGGCACCGTGAATCTTCACAGATTCGGCGCCGGCTACCATGGCGGCCCCGCGGGTCCCGCCAGCCTGGAAACCCACGAACAGGATCGTGCTGCGTCGATCCGGCGCAAAGCGCTTCAAATGATGAACGACGCGCCCGCCCGTTGCCATGCCACTGGCGGCAATCAGGATTATCGGCATATTGCCGTGATCCAGGGCCTTCGATTCCTCTGCCGTCCGGACGTAGGTGGCAACGTTGCAGGCGGCGCGGCACTCCTCCGGTGTCAGCCGGTGCTCGCCGACGTATCTGCAGTACAGCTCGCTGGCGTTGATGGCCATGGGGCTGTCCAGATACACCGGAACATCGGGGATCTGGCGCGCCTGTTTCAGGCGTGCGAGGTGGTGGAGGATCGTCTGTGTTCGCCCGACGGCGAATGCCGGGATCAAAACCGTACCGCCGCGTGAAGCGGTTTTTTGAACGATTTCGGCCAACAGCTCCTCGGTGTCCTGCGGCTCATGGCGTCGGTCGCCATAGGTCGATTCGATGACAAGATAGTCCGCGCCATGAACGGTTGCCGGGGCGACCATGGTCGGGCTGTTCGGTCGGCCCAGATCTCCCGAAAACAGCAGGCTGGTATCGCCGTCGGTAATGCGGACCAGCGCCGCACCCAGGATGTGCCCTGCCGGCGAGAAGCGGACCGTCAGCGCGTCCCCCAGCCTGTGATCCCGATCGAACTCGATCGGCTGGAAGCGCTCCAGCGCCAGCTCCGCGTCCTTTCGGGTATACAGCGGCACCGCCGGACGATGTTTCGAGAAGCCATGCCGATTGGCGAACATTGCCTCCTTTTCCTGCAGAAACCCGCTGTCGGGCAAAAGGACGCCGCAGAGCTCGCGGGTTCCCGGCGTGCTCAGCACGGGCCCATGGAAGCCGTTGCGGACCAGAAGCGGCAGGTACCCCGAGTGGTCGATATGGGCGTGCGTCAAGATCACCGCATCGATGCTTGCCGGATCGACGGGCAGGGGCGCCCGATTGCGCAGCCGGAGGTTCTTGAAGCCCTGAAACAGGCCGCAATCGACGAGGATTCGGAAATCCTCGGTATCGACGAGGTACTTCGATCCCGTTACGGTGCCAACCCCGCCGAGGAATGAAATGCGCATTGATTGGGTTCCACCGTTCTTTGTCGTTCGTGGTTTCCGGCCGGACGTGCGACCGCCGCGTCCACGCCAGCACATTGCTTCGGCCGTTATTGGTGATCGTCGCCGGTCGCAAATCGGTCAAATGGCTGGCTCAGCCACGGCCCAACACCGTGAGAGAATGCATCCGGTTGCTTTCGGCCGTGGGCAAGGCCTCACGAAATCCTTTCAATCAAATCACACACAACCGGATAATCGGGCCGGTTGTCGCCGCGGCGGGCGTCGA
>CAMYKD010000131.1 GCA_947258885.1 uncultured Kiloniellales bacterium
CAAGGAGAAGCTGCAGGAGCGCTTGGCCAAGCTGGCCGGCGGCGTGGCGGTGATCCGGGTCGGCGGCGCCACCGAGATCGAGGTGAAGGAGCGCAAGGACCGGGTCGAGGACGCCATGCACGCGACCCGCGCCGCGGTCGAGGAGGGCATCCTGCCGGGCGGCGGCGTGGCCCTGCTCTATGCCGCGAAGGTCATCGACGGCCTGAAGCCGGTCAACGACGACCAGAGGGTCGGCGTCGACATCGTGCGCCGGGCGCTGCAGACACCGGTGCGCCAGATCGCCGAGAACGCCGGCGTCGACGGCGCGGTCGTGGCCGGCAAGCTGCTCGAGGGTGACGACGCCAAGCTCGGCTTCGACGCGCAGCGGGGCGAATACGTCGACTTGGTCAAGGCGGGCATCATCGACCCGACCAAGGTGGTGCGCACGGCCCTGCAGGACGCCGCCTCCGTGGCGGGCCTGCTGATCACAACCGAAGCCATGGTCGCCGAGAAGCCGGAGAAGAAGGATGCCATGCCGGGCGGCGCGCCGGACATGGGCGGCATGGGCGGCATGGGCTTCTAATACCAGCGAGCCGATGAAGGCATTCATCGGCTCGCTGGCAAGCGCGACCGCGCGCCCGCAGCGAAGCGAGGACAGCCAAGCAGACGGATGTCTGCGCCCGGCGCCTGAGCAACAGGCGAGTCCAGTCATGGGTTCGCCGGAATAAGGCCGCGGCGCTCACTCCGCGCGGCGCACCAGGTCCGGCCCGACACTCGCGACTGTCGGGCAGCCGGCCAGCATCATGTCCCGGCGGAGCTCCTCGGCGAAGATCTCGAAGGCCCGCTCGACGCCCGCGCCGCCGCCCGCCGCCAGGCCGTAGAGGAAGGGCCGGCCGGTCATGCAGGCCTTGGCGCCCAGCGCCAGGGCCTTGAGCACGTCTGTGCCCCGGCGAACGCCGCCGTCGAGGATCACCTCGGCCCGGCCCTCCAACGCCGCGACGACATCGGCCAGCACCTCGATCGGCGCGGGCACCTGGTCGAGCTGGCGGCCGCCGTGGTTGGAGACGATGACGCCGTCGACCCCGGCCTCCGCGGCCCGCCTGGCGTCGTCCGCGCGCAGCACGCCCTTGAGCAGGAACTTGCCGCCCCAGCGCTCGCGGATCCAGGCCGCCGTCTCCCAGGTCACGGCCTTGTCGAGCTGCCGCTCGGTATAGCGGGACAGGTCGCCGATGGTCTCGACCCCGTGGCCCGCCAGATTGGCCGGCAGCACCGGCCCCTTGGTCTCGAGGTGCCAGAGCCAGGCGGGCTTGCGCAGCATGTCGAGCAGCCCGGCCGCCGTCGGCCGGGGCGGGAAGGTGAGACGGTTCCGCAGGTCCCGCTCGCGGTTGCCCGTCATGGGCAGGTCCACGGTCAGGCAGAGCGCGTCGTAGCCGCCCTGCCGGCAGCGGTCGATGAAGTCCTCTAGGACCGCGCGGTCCTTCCAGACGTAGAGCTGGAACCACTTGGGCGCAGGACTCGCGGCGGCGACGGCCTCGATGGTCCGGCTGGCCATGGTCGAGGCGGTGAAGATGGCGCCGTGCCGGGCGGCCGCCGGCACCAGGGCGTCCTCGCCGCGGTGATGGAACAGCGCCGGCATGCCGGTCGGCGCGACGATGACCGGCAGTGCGACCTCGCTGCCCAGCACGGTGGTGCTCAGGTCGACCTGCGAGACATCCTGCAGGATGCGCGGCATCAGGAGATAGCGGTCGAATCCGGCGCGGTTGCGCGCCAGGCTGCGCTCGTCCTCGGCCCCGCCCTCGATGAAGTCGAAGATCGGAAACGGCAGCCGGCGCCGGGCGGCCGCCCTCAGCCCGTCGATGTTGTGGCACCTGCCCAGGCGCCGCTCGACCCTGCCGCCCACGGCCCTCCCCTCCCCTTGGTCCTATCCGAAGTCCTCGGGTCCGTCCCCGGCGATCCTACGCAGGGCGGTCCCCGGCGTCCACGGCCGGCGCCGTCCTAGGCGCCCTGCAGGAAGCGCGACAGCGGCAGCTTCTTGAGCGCCACGGGCCGCTCCAGGAGAACCATCTTGCCTTCGCTGCAGGGCCGCAGCAGGCCGGCGAGCGACCAGGACGGCTGATCGAGCGACAGGTAGGGATCCGGAAAGGCGGCGCGAAGCGCGAGCTGATCCAGCTCGAAGCGGCCGATCTCCTCGAACGCGAGCTTCTTGGCCCCGGCGCGCGTGACCGTGACCACCTTGACGGCCGGATCAGCGGGAACGAGGGGAATCCGGGGATCGATCCCGGCGATGACCGTCCGGGTGCACTCGTCCAGGGTCGGCTTGCCCGCGGACCTGAGGTGCAACCGCGCCACCAGATAGCAGGCAAAGTAGCCGTGGCGGCGCGCGGTGGCGAGGACGACGAAGGCGCCCCAGCCGTCGGGCCTGAAGGTTTTGGCCAGTCGCGCGGCGGGAAGCACGGCGTTCGCCGCATTGCCCTTTTGGGTCGGATAGGCCAGGCAGGCGCCGCTTTCGAGCAGCAGCGGCTCCGGGGCCTCGATGACCCGCCGGGCCCGCGGCTTTGGGTTCGGCGCGCGCCACTTTTCGGCCAGCCTGTCGAGCACGCGGGCGCGCTTGCGAAGGTCGGCCTCCGACATTTCCAGCGCGCGGAGCGCCGCAAGGTCGGCGCCGCTCTCGACGATCTCGAATGCCCGGGCGAAGACCTCCGGGTGGTCGAGGCCATAGGCGTGGAACAGGTCGGCCAGGGCTAGCCAGCTGCCCGTGTAGTCCTCGTCCTCCGGGTCGCGGCCGGCGGGATAGGCCTCCAGAAGCTTCTCCAGCAGCTCGTCCCCGCCGACCGGCAGCCGGACCAGCTCCGCGAAGCCGGCCTTCAGGTCGCTCGCCGTGTCGTTGCCGTAGAGGCCGATACCCCAGCTGCCCACGTCCGCTCTCCCGCCGCATTGCCGACAGGCCGTCACTATCGGCCCGAAGCCTTGCGGGTTCGTTAGCAGGCGATCGAACGCGATCCCGCTTCCGGGCGCCTCCCGAAATTTCCCTCCAAGGCTGAAATCGAAAGTGGTACACCTCGCCGGGACGCTTCCGGGATTCAGCTCAACGACACCGAAGGGATAGCCGCGCATGATCGACCTCTACACCTGGACCACGCCGAACGGCCGCAAGGCCTCCATCATGCTGGAGGAAACCGGCCTCGCCTATACGGCCCACGCCGTGGACATCACCGCGGGCGAGCAGTTCGACCCGGAGTTCCTCAAGATCAGCCCGAACAACAAGATCCCGGCCATCGTCGACCAGGAAAACGGCCTCACCATGATGCAGTCCGGCGCCATCCTGCTGTACCTGGCGGAGAAGGCGGGCATGCTGATGCCCAGGGAGGGCCGGGCCAGCTGGCAGGTCATGGAATGGCTGATGTGGCAGATGGGCGACCTCGGCCCTATGATCGGCCAGGCGCACCACTTCCTCAAGTTCAACAAGGGCAAGAGCGCCTATGCCGAGGAGCGCTATGGCAAGGAGGTCAAGCGGCTCTACGGCGTCCTCGACAAGCGGCTCGCCGAGCACGAGTTCATCGTCGACGAGTACTCGGTCGCCGACATCGCCGCCTGGCCCTGGATCTCGCGCTACGAGTGGCATGGCATCGACATCGAGGCCTTCCCCAACGTGAAGCGCTGGTATGTGGCGATCGCGTCCCGGCCGGCAGTCCAGAGGGGCTATCACGTGCCCAAGAAGATGAACGAAGTTCCGATGCCGTGAAGGGCGGTCAGTCCTCGTCGAAGGGCTCGCGGGTGATCCGCTCCCCCTTCCGGTAGGTCCAGACGACGACCAGGACGCTGGCCGCGGCGAGCGCCAGCACGATCAAGATGAACAGGTTGAAGTCCCGGGTGTGCAGACGCAGCGCGCCCAGCAGGTAGAGACCCCCCAGGATGACCGCCCAGAGCAGCCAGTAGAGCGGCCGGCCGAGAAAGACGGCTTTCATGGCCGGGCCCTTTCGCCGGCGGCGCGGCGGCCCGGGGTCCGGGGGCCTGGGGCCCCGCGGCTGCGCGCCAGGTAGATCAGGGCGAAGCCGACGGCGCCGAGGCCGTTGAGGAGATAGCCGGGAAGCCCCAGCGGGTCGAGCCCGGGCGGAAAGATCAGGCAGACCGCGGCCAGCCCCGCCAGCACCCGCAGCGCCGGCGGCAGCGGGCCGCGAAGCCAGCCCTCGAGCGCCACCGACACGGCGCCGACGCCGGCCAGCGCGGCCAATCCCGAGTAGGCCGTCAGCCACAAGGGCCCTTCGAACAGCAGGCTCGGGTTATAGACGAAGGCGAAGGGCACCAGGTACTTGGCGATCCCGACCCGGGCCGATTCCACCGCCGTGCTCATCGGCGGCGAGCCGGCCAGCGCCGCCGCGGCGAAGGCCGCCAGGGCGACCGGCGGCGTGATCCCGGAGACCACCCCGTAATAGAAGGCGAAGAGATGCCCCGCGATCGGCACCACGCCGACCTCGACCAGCGCCGGGACGATCAGCGCCGCCACCGTGATGTAGACCGCCGTCGTCGTCATCCCCATGCCCAGGATGATCGCCGCGATCGCGGTCAGGACCAGCAGGACGAAGAGCGAGCCGCCCGAGAGCGCGATCACCGAGTTGGTGAACTTCAGGCCGAGTCCCGACACGAACATCGAGCCGATGATGATGCCGGCGCAGGCGCAGGCGATGGTCACCGGCATGGCGCTCCTGACCCCGGTCTCCAGGGCGGCGAAGAGGTCGACCGCGCTCATGCGCGTGTTCCGGTTGACGAAGCTGAGCGCGACGATCGAAAGGATCGCCCAGAAAGCGGCCAGCATCGGCGTGAAGCCGGCGGCCAGGAAGGCGACCAGGATCGCCAGCGAGAGCAGCAGGTGCCAGCCTCGGGCCAGCACCGCGCGGAACGCCGGCAGGCGGTCCTTGGCGATCCGCTCGATGCCGTGCTTCTCGGCCTCGAGGTGGACCATGAGATAGACGGTGGCGAAGTAGAGGAAGGTCGGAATGATCGCCGCCACCACCACCCAGAGGTAGCTGACGTGGAGAAACTCCGCGATGACGAAGGCCGCCGCCCCCATGACCGGCGGGGTGATCTGGCCGCCGGAGGACGCGCAGGCCTCGACCGCCGCCGCGAACTTGGGCCGGTAGCCCAGCTTGCGCATCATCGGGATCGTGAACGAGCCGGTCGTGACGACGTTCGCGACGGCCGAGCCGGACATCGTGCCCATGAGGGCGCTGGCCACCACCGAGGCCTTGGCGGGACCGCCCGTGCGGTGCCCGGTCAGCGCGATGGCGAGGTCGATGAAGAAGCGGCCGGCGCCGGAGCGGATCAGGATGGCGCCGAACAGGATGAACAGGACGATGTAGGTCGAGGCGACATAGATGGGAATCCCGAAGATCCCCTCGGTGCGCAGGAAGATCACGTCGATGTAGCGCTCGAAAGGGGTCGGCGGGCCATAGAGCAGGCCGAAGAAATAGGGCGCGTAGAGGCTGTGGACGATGAAGAAGGACGCGAGGCACACCATGGTCCAGCCGACGGCCCGCCGCGTCGCCTCCAGCACCAGCAGGACCAGGGCCGACCCGACGGCGACATCGGAGGCGAGCAGCGCCCCCTCGCGCGACTGGAACGCGGTCACGTCGGCGAGCGTGTAGACTTGGACGACAATCCCGAGCCCGACCAGCGCCAGGTCGGCGGCGAAGCCGGCGATCCGCTTCGCGTTGCCGCGCGCGCCCGCGACCATCAGCGGCTCCATCAGGGACTTTCGGAACAGCGGCTTGAGCAGGACCGCGAGCACCAGCATTACCGTCAGATGCGTGCCCCGGAACGACCGGGAGTCGGGCGTGCCGAACTCGGCCACGTAGAGGTGGAACAGCGCCAGCGCGATGCTGAGGACCGAGCAGACGAGTGCGACGACGACGGGCAGGCTGAGCCGGCGGTCGCGCAGCACCGTTTCCAGAAGCGACGCTTCCTTCACTTCCTCGGATGCGACCTGGTCCGGGACCTGATCCATGGAGACGCCTTATACCAAAGGTCATAGATAATGACGCATTTCATGGGGGCGGATCGGGTCGCCCGGGTAGGCGCGGTGCGCAGCGCGATGCGCGCATCGGGCAAGCGCCGCAACGCCCCCGGCGCCCCGATGCGCCCCACCCGAGGGGCCGGGCGATTTTGGCCGCCAGCCGCGTTGCGCACTGCTTGTTGTACCCGCACAACGGCGCAGCGCGCGCCTTGCTGGCGGCCAAAAGCGCCTCGGTGAAATGCGTCATTATCTATGACCTTTGGTATAAGGACCTGGGCGCGCCTGGCTCGGGACGCCAAAAAAGAAGCGCCCCCGAAGGGGCGCCCGAGCCGGCAGGCCCGCTATTTCTTTTTCACGCCCTTCTCGTCGTAATAGCGCTGGGCCCCCGGATGGACCGGTATGGCCGCGCCGCGCAAGGCATTGTCCAGGCTGACCGAGTTCCAGATCTTCTTCACCTTCGCGAACTCGCCGTGGTTGTCCCAGAGCGCCTTGGCCATGTTGTAGGCCACGTCGTCGGGGACGTCCTTGTTGATGACCAGCACGGTCACCACGCCCAGCGTCGCGACGTCCTCGGTCATGCCCTTGTAGGCGCTCTTCGGGATGACCGTGGAGAGATAGCCCGGGTTCTCCTTCACGATCTCGCCCATGACCTCGGGCTCGATCCCGACGAAGCGGATCCCGGGGTTGAAGTCGAGGTCGATGAACGACGCCTGCGGCACGCTGGTCAGGGCGATGAACACGTCCAGATGGCCGTCCTTCATCAGCGACACGGAATCCGTATAGCCGACGTGGTGAATCGTCCCGCCGTTCTGCTTGACCTGGTCGAAGGTCAGGCCGTAGTGCCGGAACACGACCTCGGCCGCGGCATAGCCCGAATAGGTCAGCTTGCCGGGGCTGAGGCTCTTGTCCTTCATGTCGGCATAGCTCTTGATCGGCGAGCTTGCCGGCACCGCGGTCTGGAACGCGGCCGGATAGAGGGTCGCGAAGTGGCGCACGTTGGGCTGCGCCGCCGCGAACTTGCCCTGGCCGGCGAGGCCGTTGTAGGCCGTGTGCGCGTAGCTCCAGCCGAGCTCGGCGTTGCCCGCGTTGACGTCCTTGACGTTGCCGACGCCGCCGCCGGGCCCGTTGGACGTGGCGATGCCCGGAACCTCCTTGCCCAGGACCTCGGCGATCTTGGCGCCGAGCGGGTACCAGCTGCCGCCCGCGGGCCCCGAGACCATGCGCACGAAGGTCTCGGCGCCGGCAACCGTGCTGACCAGCAGAAGCGGAACGAGCGCAACCAGGATGCTTGCTAACCGTCTCATAGGCCTCCTCCCTTTGATTGTCTCTATCTCCCGTGACCCGACGGGCCGCGGGGACTCTAGCACAGGCAAAGCGCCGCCGCCACGGACGCCGGAGGCCTGTCGTCGGTCAGTTTGAAATCCCGCCGAAACAGAGCCCGGAACGTGCACTTTCTGGCAGGGCCTTTACTGCTTCACCCTTGGCTGCGGACTATCGTCGGTCGGCGCTGCGACGGGGAAAGATGACCCGGAGCGGCCATTTGTTGTCGCTGCATCCGATCGATGTCCTGTACCGTGGCACGTGCGGGTGACACAGCCCGCATGATGGGCCATAAGGGTCGTCGTGGAGGTTCTTATGCGGATCCGCATAAATCGGCGTGATTTCAGGGCCGGAGAGGCACAACCGGCTGATTCTCGAGCGGTTATCGTCGCCGTACGTGCCGTTTGAACGGGAGGTTATATGGACTGCAATTCGGTTTCCGCGCCTTATGTGGACCAATCTAATCATTGCTAGGTCAATGATCGATGTATTACGACCTGGATATCCTTGAAGAATTGAGCAAGGAATTGGGTTTCCCCTCGAGCAGATCGGCGCCAGATGCTCTCGAAGTGGCGATACTCGAAGGCGTCAGTTTGGAATTCCATAACCTCCGGGATGCTGAAGATACGCTTGCTGGTTTCAGCGGCACACAATGGCACTTCCACGGCAAGATCATGTTGAAGACCGGTGATGCGACATATGTTGAGCTTGATGAGCTTGAAATACTACAGGGTATAAAATCGGGCACGATTCTTGTTGCTGAACAATACCTGAATGGAACTCTCAATGATCGGTGGATCGCTCACAAAGACGAGAAAGTGGATGTTCAGTACATTGCGCCTGGTGAAGAGATACGATTTCGTAGGCTGGCCTAGCCCGCGAAGGCAGACGGCCGGTCAGCGGCGGCCGCTGAGCGGTAAACCTGTTAATCTTGCGACCTTTAACGGGCAGAAGAGATAAGCTGAAGGCCCGGTTATGACCCCATCTCAATGCACTGTGATTCATACTTCGGTGCACTGAGTTTTAAATCGTTCGTATTCCGCCGGATGACCTTTCATCGGCCAATGGCACGCCCGAGGATTGGATCGGTTCTCCAAAGAGCCAGCCTACCAATTTCTCCGCAAACCACGAGCATGCGCGTCCCACCGGTTGGAGCCATAGAGCGAACCAACGCTCTAGGAGTTGCCCATCACCCCTCCAGCTCATCTTTGGTGTCAGCTTTCGTAGGAAAAGGGCCATCAGTTTCGCCTCCTCGAAAGGTACGAACAGCCGACTCAGAATTAGAACAGGCAAGTAGCCAAGAAAGGCCCCCAAGCTTGCGATGGCGCTTCCGGGAGCTGCGATGAAGAACCCCACGGGTACGGCGACCGCAATCCGAACAAGCTTATCGAGAGAATCCATGCCGCCGACAAGCAGTGGACTCGACAGACTAAAGACACCAAAAAACGTCATGAATGCAGCGAAGGTTGCGCAAGTGGCGCCGAGGACGACCAAAGTTGCGCCGCCCACGCTTTCCCTTTGCTCGAGGGGTATGGTGTCCTCGCCCAACAGCACGTCATGTACTCTTTTTGGATCATGTAACAGGTCAAGCGTAAGTTCCTGTCCGTTCCGGGTAACTAAACGCACACCCGCAATGGGGATTTTATGCTCCGTGAGATGCACTTGTTCGATATCTGACCGCGCCAGCTCTTCAACGTCGCCCGCTGGCCCATCTGCCGCTCGTGCTCTGATCTCGGCAAATTCCCTAGCCGAAGACGCTAGTTTATCAGCGACATCCGACAATTCGCTCGGATCACTGAGGTAACCCGTGGTGAAAAGGATCCGGCGATTGGTAATTAGCGCTTCGGTCTTGGCGGTAACGCACAACATCACGGCGCCAAAGGGGGTCAGGAGTGCAAGCCAAAGGAGGCTCGCCGGACAGTACCAGTTGTCGTCGTAAAGGCCGATCGCTAGGTGCATCGACCCGACAAATCCCAGCCCAGCGGCTAGCAAAAGAAAAACCGCACGCCAAGCCGGCTTGGCTCGGAAATCCACTGTCTCACCTGGTTGAAGTAAATTCTCGAGCCTGCCTGGCATTGATTATCGCCTCGCCCCTAAAATGAGATTTGCAAGTCATTGCATTGACTTCTTAATATAACACATATCAAGATCTAGACCAAATTGACCAAATTTCGTTAAATTTGTTTGATATAAAATACAACGGTGTTATTTGTTATAAAATTTATGAATTTCGACCGTTTTTGACTCGGTGCAATGCGAAGAATTATGTGTTCTAGTAGCTGCATCTCGAAAAAGATATTCGCATTTTGGGGCAATACACCCGTTTCCCAGGATTCGGATCAGACTTCTGGTTTTGGCTAGGAAGCCCCGTTCTGAGCCGATGCTTGCCACGGCAGCAACACTCCCGACACCGGAAGCCAAGGCCCGAAGATCGGCGATCGGATTGTCGATACCACCAAAGGACGGCGTTTTTTCAAGCCGTCTCTCGAACGAACCGCCATGCGCCGCCGTCCGGCCGGCAACCTCGGGTTAACCCTGGAACCCTAGACTGACGGCCGGTTCGGGCCCGTCGGCCCGACGGGAGCAGTGCGCTTGAGCGAAGACCGCGGGATATCCGACGACACAGCCCCCGACGACACGGCGCCGGACGGCACGGCCCCGGCCGCCTTCGGGGAGGACGGCCTGCGGCTCTATCTGGGGCCCAACCCCGGGCCCTACGTCGCCTTTTGGGAGCGCGCGCGGGCGAGCGGGCATCCCTTCGTCTGGAGCTGGAACTGGTGGGGCCTGCTGTTCCCCCTGCCCTGGCTGTTCTACCGCAAGATCTGGGCGGTCGGCGCGGCCGTCGTCCTGCTGCCGGCGCTGCTCGACGCCCTGATCGGCTTCGGCTCCAAGGCCGGCTTCGTCCTGGCCGCGCTGGTCGCCGCCGGCGGCAAGCCCCTGGTGGTCGAGCGCGCCGAACGCAAGACCCGGACCATCGACGCGCTCGGCCTGCTGTCCCAGGAGTCGATCGACCGGCTGCGCCGGGCCGGCGGCGTTTCGCGGCCCGGCGCGGTGATCGGCGCGCTCTTGATGGCCTCGGTGCTGGCCCTGGCGGTCCACGACGCCCTGCCGGTCCGCCTGCCGGGCTGCGCCGCGCCGATGGTCCGCGAGGTGGTGATCGACATCGCCCTGGACAACGCGGCGACGACCGGCCTCGGCGCCCAGGTCCTGCGGCTCGAGAAGATCCGCCAGGCCGCGGTCGCCGGCGAGGGCCACGGACGGCTCTGCCACGCCGAGCTGCGCGGCGCGGGCGAGAGCCTGCCGGTCGAGTACGACGTGCTGTGGCGCGCGCGCGACGAGGGCAGCTTCGTCGTCGACCTGCGGCTCAGGGAAGACTGAGGGTCTGGAACGGAATTATCGATGCGTTTGGTCGCGGCGAAATCGGCCCGCTGTTAGGAGCGAGGAGGAAGGACATGCCGGGCATATTCGACGACGAGCGACGCGGCAGCGGGC
>CAMYKD010000132.1 GCA_947258885.1 uncultured Kiloniellales bacterium
TGGTGGCGGCCGTGACCGCGCTGGTGATTCGCCAGGGCTTGTTGAAGGAGGTCCAGTCGGCGGTGCGGGTCGGGCGATGGGTCGTCCAGCGAAGGCAGGGCCAGTGCCCGCCTGCCCGGCCACCGGGTCGCGGCCCGGTGATGACGGAAAGGGGCTCTGCGCCTCTGCGCGTCCCGCCTTCGCGAAGCCCGAGTCGGCGGGCAAAGGGAGCTGCGGTAAGATCCGTTTATTTACAATGGCTTAGGTGCAGATCTTCACTTAAGGAACGATCTATAACTTATTGAAAGGCATGGATATTTGACTGTGTATGGGCTCGTTTGCTTTATTGCCCCGCGCGCCGGCGGGGCATCCGGGCTTGCGCCGCGGGTGCCCCGGGAAACCGGGTCCGCCGGAACGCGATCCCGGTGGACACGCCGGCGACATGGGCGGTTATCGCCCGGCCGGCGACCGCGATGGCGAGGCGCGACACCTTCGAGCCATGCGGGGGAGCCCCACGACAGGGGGCAAGAGTTGAAACGGACGGCTTCAGAACGGCCGGCGCACCTCGATGCCGAGCACCTGGTCCGGAACGTCGGCGTTGGGCTCGTCCAGCGTGCCGTCCTGGCGGCGGTTCAGGGCGACCGGATCGGCGACCCAGTTCTTGCCGAGCCTGCGCGACCAGTTCTTGCCCGCGGGCACGTCCTGCGCGGCCCGGTAACTGCCGGCCGGCGCCGGGCTCTCGTTGTCGGCGGTGTCCGAGTCCGGCGCCTCGTAATCGGCGGTGTCCGAGTCCAGCGCCTCGCGGCCGATGGACAGGTCGAGGCCTCTTTCCTGGGCCGCGCGGAAGCTTCCCCGCGCCGCGCCGCCATCCGCGGAGCCCGGATCGTCGGCCTGCGCAAGCGCGCCCGAGGCGGCGAACGCCAATGCGAATGCCAGCCAATACGAGGCGGCCCTTGTCCCTGCGCCCATCGTCTTCGTACCCCTCGCCGTCATGGCGTCCCTATAACACGTCCAAATAGCACGGCCAACCCGCCAGCGACACCATCTAACCGCATCTAACCGCATCTAACCGCCCGTCATGTCGGTCTTCGCCCGCTCGTAGGCCGCGGCGGCCGCGCGGTCGAGATCCGCCGCCAGGGAGGAGTCCCGCAGCACCTCGAGGCCCGCGGCCGCGGTGCCGCCATAGTCGAGCAGCATCCTCGCCAGCTCCCCCGGGGACGTCTTGGAAGTCGAGAGGTGCGCGCCCGCGCCATGGAACAGCTGCCGAACGGCGCGCTCGGCCCGGGCCGGATCGACCCCATGCCGCACGGCGCTCATCGTCATCGCCTCGGCGGCGTAGGCCACGAAGCCGGGCCCGGAGCCGGTGAGCGCCGTGAAGACGTCGATCAGGTCCTCGCTCTCGACCTGCTCCGCCAGGCCCGAGGGGGCCAGGAGCGCCTGGACCCGGGCGCGCTCGGCGGCGGAGACCTCGGGCGTCGCGTACCAGGGCGTATAGGATAGGCCTTGCTCGGCGGTGAAGGTCGGCATGGAGCGGACGACCCGCGCGGCCCCGGTGAACTCGCGCAGCCGCGCGACCGTCGCGCCGGCCATGACGGAAACCACCAGCCGGTCCCCGGCGTCGATCTCCAAGGCCGCGAGCTGCCCCGGCGGCACCGCCAGAAGGACGACGCCGCACTGTCCGGCGAGCTCCCGGTTGTCGGTCGTGAAGTGGACCTCCGGCCAGCTCTCGAAGCCGTCGCTCCGGCCCGAACGGTTGGACAGCCAGAGGTCTCCCGCCGACACGACGCCCGCGGCGAGCATGCCTCGGGCCAGCACGCCGCCCAGCCAGCCCGTGCCGCCGACGATGCCGAGTTTCCCGAGCGTCATGCCGTCGGGATCCGGTTCCGGCCCGGCCGCGGGATCATCGCCCACCGGCCGCGACCGCCTCGGCCGCGGTCCTGGCGGTCTCGGCCGCGGGGGGCGGGCCCCGTTCCTTGCGCGGCGTGCGGCCGAAGAAGTCGCGGTAGCACTTGGAGAAGTGCGAGGCCGAGACGAACCCGCAGGCCAGGGCCACGTCGATCACCGACATGTTGGTCTGGAGCAGCAGCAGGCGCGCCTTGTTGAGCCGCAGCTCCAGGTAGTAGCGCGCAGGCGAGCGGTTCAGGTACTTGCGGAACAGGCGCTCGAGCTGCCGGGTCGAGAGACCGGCGTTCCGGGCCAGCCGGCCGCGCCCCAGGGGCTCCTCCAGGTTCTGCTCCATCTGGTCGATCACCGCGAGCAGCTTGGGATGGCGCACGCCCAGGCGCGCCGGCAGGGACATTCGCTGGTGGTCGTGCTGGTCGCGGATCCGCTCGTGCATGAACTGGTCGGCGACCGCGGCGGCCAGCTCGTGGCCGTATTGCATGGCGATCACGTTGAGCATCATGTCGATGGCCCCGGTGCCGCCGGAACAGGTGAAGCGGTTGCGGTCGATCTCGAACAGCTCGGTGGTCACCTCGATGTCGGGAAAATCCTCGGCGAAGGCGGCCAGATTCTCCCAGTGGATCGTACAGCGGTAGCCGTCGAGCAGGCCGGCGCGCGCCAGGATATGGCTGCCCGTGCAGACCGCCCCGATATCGACCCCGCGGCGGTCCGCGCGGCGCAGCCAGGACAGCAGATGCCGATCCTCGAAGCGGTGCACGTCGACGCCGCTGCAGACGACGATGGCGGAGCCGTCAGCCGCCCCGTCCACCCCCCCCACGGGATGCAGCGTGATGCCGTTGGATGCCGTCACCGGGGCGCCGTCGGGCGAACAGAGGGTCCAGTCATAGAGCTCCCGCCCACTCGCCCGATTGGCCAGGCGCAGGGGCTCCACGGCCGAGGTGAAGGCGATCATCGAAAAGCTCGGGATCAGGACGAAACCGATCCTCTGCGGCACCTCGCGCGGTGTGCTTCCGAACATCCCCAAACCCGCCTAAGCCTCGACGCTAGCAGGGTATTCCCTGTTCCATCCGCGACCTTTGCACAAATCGGGCGGTGTCGCTAACGGAAAAATACGCGCCGTAGACTCGCAAGCCGGGGGTGGATCCATGGAGTGCTCTGGGCCGCCGGGCGAAGGCCTGCTATGCTGTCTCCGGCTTTGGTCGAGGGGTGCGATCGGGACGCTGCGAAACGCTGCGCCGGTCGACCGGTTGGGGGAAGGCGCCAGCGCGAATGAAGTCCCGCTATTCCATCTTCAGCCTGCTGCGCAACGCGCTCAGCTACCACGAAGGCTGGCCGGAGGCTTGGCGTTCGCCCGAGCCGAAGCCGTCCTACGACGTGGTGATCGTGGGCGGCGGCGGCCACGGCCTGGCAACCGCCTACTATCTGGCCAAGGAGCACGGCATCACGAACGTGGCCGTGATCGAGCGCGGCTGGCTCGGCGGCGGCAACACCGGGCGCAACACGACCATCGTGCGCTCCAACTACCTCTGGGACGAGAGCGCCCACCTCTACGAGCATTCGCTCAAGCTGTGGGAGGGCCTCACCCGGGAGCTCAACTACAACGTCATGTTCAGTCAGCGCGGCGTGATGAACCTGGCGCACAGCCAGCACGACCTGCGCGAGCTCGGCCGGCGGATCGCCGCCAACCGGCTCAACGGCGTCGATTCCGAGTTCCTGACCCCGCGCCAGGTCAAGCAGTTCTGCCCGATCATCGACCTGCGCGAAGGCGGCCGCTATCCCGTGCTGGGCGCCTCCCTGCAGCGCCGCGGCGGCACCGCGCGCCACGACGCGATCGCCTGGGGCTACGCCCGGGCGGCCGACGCGTTGGGCGTCGACATCATCCAGGAATGTCCGGTCGAAGGCTTCCGCATCGAAAAGGGCCGCGTGCGCGCGGTGGAGACCGCCAAGGGCACGATCGAGGCCGGCAAGGTCGCCCTCGCGGTGGCCGGCCATTCGAGCGTGCTGGCCGAGCTGGCCGGCTTCCGCCTGCCGATCGTGTGCCACCCGCTGCAGGCGCTGGTCTCCGAGCCGGTCAAGCCGGTCATCGACTGCGTGGTCATGTCGAACGCCGTCCACGCCTATATCAGCCAGTCGGACAAGGGCGACCTGGTGATCGGCGCCGGGGTCGACAGGTACATCGGCTACAGCCAGCGCGGCGGCCTGCCGGTGACCGAGGAGACCCTGGCCGCGATCTGCGAGTTGTTCCCGCTGTTCCGCCGGATGCGCATGATGCGCTGCTGGGGCGGCACCGTGGATACCTGCCCGGACGCCAGCCCGATCGTCTCCAAGACGCCGGTCGAGGGGATGTACATCAACGGCGGCTGGGGCACTGGGGGCTTCAAGTCGACGCCCGGCTCCGGCTGGGTCTACGCCCACACCATCGCCCACGACGAGCCGCACCCGCTCAACGCGGCCTTCAAGCTGGACCGTTTCACCACGGGTTACCTGATCGACGAGCACGGCGCGGCAGCCGTGGCGCACTGACCTGGACGGAGAGAGGCCGCATGCTGCTGATCCCCTGCCCCTATTGCGGTCCGCGCGAGGAGACCGAGTTCTCCTACGGCGGCGAGGCCCATATCGAGCGGCCGAAGCAGCCCGAGGCGCTGGGCGACGAGGCCTGGGCCGACTATCTCTTCATGACCGGCAACACGAAGGGCGTGTTCCTGGAGCGCTGGGTGCACAGCCACGGCTGCCGACGCTGGTTCAACGCGGCGCGCGACACCCTGACCAACGAGGTCCTCGCGGTCTACGAGATGGGCGGCAAGCCGCCCAAGCTCGAGAAACGCAGCTACGTGTAGGGCTGGGGGGGCACGATGCCACAGGGCTTCCGATTGGCGGAGGGTGGGTTGATCGACCGCGCCCGGCCGCTCGGCTTCAGGTTCAACGGCCGATCCTACCAAGGCTATGCCGGCGACACGCTGGCCTCGGCGCTGCTCGCCAACGGCGTCCACCTGGTCGCCCGCAGCTACAAATACCACCGTCCGCGCGGCATCGTCTCGGCCGGCCCGGAAGAACCCAACGCGCTGGTCCAGCTCGGCCGCGACCCCCGCAGCGACCCGAACACGCGGGCCACGCAGCTCGAGCTGGTCGAGGGCCTCGCCGCCCGCTCGCAGAACTGCTGGCCCGGCGTCGGCTTCGATGTCGGCGCGCTCAACGGCCTGGTCTCGCGCCTGCTGCCGGCCGGCTTCTACTACAAGACCTTCAAGTGGCCGGCCTCGCTGTGGATGAAGTACGAGTACGTCATCCGCCACGCCGCGGGGCTGGGCCGGGCGCCCGGCGAGCGCGACCCGGACATCTACGACAAGACCAACGCGCATTGCGACGTGCTGATCGTCGGCGGCGGGCCGGCCGGGCTCGCCGCGGCGCTGGCCGCCGCCCGGACCGGCGCGCGGGTCGTCCTGGCCGAGCAGGACTGCCAGCTGGGCGGCGCGCTGCTCGACCGGCCGGACGAGACCATCGACGGCAAGCCGGCGCTGGACTGGGTCGCCGAGACGCTGATCGAGCTGGGCAGGAACCCCGAGGTGCGCATCCTGCCGCGCACGACCGCCTTCGCCTACTACGACCACAATTACCTCGCCCTGGTCGAGCGGGTCACCGACCACCTGGGCGAGAAGCCCGAGACCCTGCCGCGCGAACGGCTGTGGAAGGTGCGGGCCCACCAGGTCGTGCTGGCCACCGGGGCCATCGAGCAGCAGCTGGTGTTCTCGGACAACGACCGGCCCGGGATCATGCTGGCCGGCGCCGGCCGGACCTATCTGAACCGCTATGCCGTGAAGCCGGGGTCGAGGGCCGTGGTCTTCACCAACAACGACGGCGCCTACGGCGCGGCGCTCGACCTGCAGAAGGCGGGCGTTTCGGTCGCCGCCGTCGTCGACCTGCGCACGGCGCCCGAGGGACCGCTCTCCGAGCAGGCCGAGGCGGCGGGCCTGCCGATCCTGGCCGAGCACGCGATCGTAGCAACGCGCGGCGCCAAGCGGGTCGGTCAGGTGGCCGTGGCGCCGCTCGGCCCCGAGGGCGACCGCATAACCGGCGACGGCGAAGGCGTCGAGTGCGACCTGGTGCTCTGCTCCGGCGGCTGGAGCCCGACGGTCCACCTGTTTTCGCAGTCCGGGGGCAGACTCGCCTGGGACGAGCTGCGCGGCTGCTTCCTGCCCGACACGCCGGCCCAGGCGACCCACGTGGCCGGGGCCTGCAACGGCGCCTTCGGGCTGGCCGCCTGCCTCGAACAAGGGCTGGCGGCCGGCGAGACGGCGGCCGCGGCCGCCGGCTTCGAGACCAAGGGCGCCGGGAAGGCCCCGCCCCAGGCGACCGACCGCGGCTTTCTGCCGGCGCGCTGGCTCCGGCTCGTGCCGTCGATCGAGCCGGCCGGCCGGGGCGGCAAGCACTTCGTCGATCAGCAGAACGACGTCACCGTCGCCGATATCCAGCTGGCCCTGCGCGAGGGCTACCGCTCGATCGAGCACGTCAAGCGCTACACCGGGACGGGCATGGGCACCGACCAGGGCAAGACCGGCAACGTCAACGCCATCGGCATCGTCGCCCGGGAGCTCGGCCGGCCGCTGCCCGAGGTCGGCGTGACGACCTTCCGCCCGCCCTATACGCCGGTCACTTTCGGCGTCTTTGCCGGCCGCGACGTGGACGACCTGCTCGACCCGGTCCGCAAGACGGCGATCCACGCCTGGCACGAACGCGCCGGGGCCCTGTTCGAGGACGTCGGCCAATGGCGGCGGCCCTGGTACTACCCGCAGGGCGGCGAGTCGATGCACCGGGCCGTGGCGCGCGAGGTCGAGGCCTGCCGCTCTTCCCTCGGCATCCTCGACGCCTCGACCCTCGGCAAGATCGACATCAAGGGCCAGGACGCGGCCGAGCTGCTGAACCGGGTCTACACCAACGCCTGGAGCAAGCTGGAGACCGGCCGCTGCCGCTACGGCCTGATGCTGGGCGAGGACGGCATGGTGATGGACGACGGCGTCACCGCCCGCCTCGGCGAGCACCACTACCTGATGACCACGACGACCGGCAACGCGGCCGCCGTGCTCGGGCACCTGGAGGAATGGCTGCAGACCGAATGGCCGGAGCTCCAAGTGCATCTGACCAGCGTGACCGAGCAGTTCGCCACGGTCTCGATCGCCGGGCCCAACGCGCGCCGCCTCCTGGGCGAGCTCACGAATGACATCAAGCTGACGCCCAAGGCCCTGCCCCACATGAGCTTCGCCGAGGGCGCCGTCGCCGGCATCCCGGCGCGGGTCTTCCGCATCTCCTTCACCGGCGAGTGCGCCTACGAGATCAACGTCCCGGCCTCCTACGGCATGGCGCTGTGGCAGACCCTGATACGGGCCGGCGAGAAGTACGACATCACGCCCTACGGCACCGAGGCGATGCACGTGCTGCGCGCCGAAAAGGGCTACATCATCGTCGGCCAGGAGACCGACGGCTCGGTCACGCCGTTCGACCTGGGCATGGACTGGATCGTCTCCAAGAAGAAGGACTTCGTCGGCAAGCGCTCGCTCGCGCGCAGCGACATGGCGAAATCCGACCGCAAGCAGCTGGTCGGCCTGCTGACCGACAATCCGCAGGAGGTCCTGCCCGAGGGCGCGCAGCTCGTCGAGAAGGCGCTCGACAAGCCGCCCATGCCGATGATCGGCCACGTCACCTCGAGCTACATGAGCCCGAACCTCGGCCGCTCGATCGCGCTCGCCCTGGTCAAGGGCGGCCGCGAGAGGCACGGGCAGAAGGTCCAGGCGCCGCTGCCGGGCGGCCATACCGCGGTCTGCGAGATCGCCGGGCCCGTGTTCTTCGACCCGGAAGGAGAACGGCTTCGTGGCTGAGAGCTACCTGAAACAGAGCCCGCTCGCGCACCTGGGCCTCGAGGGCCGCGCCCGCAAGAAGCGCGGCGAGGCCGGGGTGGCCATGGGCGAGCGCCCCTTCCCCGGCATCGTCGGCCTGCGCGGCGAGCACAAGGCCGTCTCGGCGGCCTTCGAGCTCGCTTTCGGCTTCGCCCTGCCCGCCGCGCCCAACACCACGGCCAGCAAGGGCAAGGCCGGCGCCAAGACGCGGGTCGAGTCCTTCTGGCTCGGCCCCGACGAGTGGTGGGTGCTGGGCGCCGACCCGGCCAAGCTGGCGGCCAAGCTCGCCAAGGCCCTGGACGGCCAACCGGCCGCGGTCACCGAGGTCGGCGAGAGCCGCACCTGCATCCGCGTCGCCGG
>CAMYKD010000133.1 GCA_947258885.1 uncultured Kiloniellales bacterium
GAACGCATCTACATAGGTCAGCTGGAACGGTTGGTTCTTCAAAGCAGTGGTGTATGCCCTGAGGTACTGACCAACCGTCTCGAGTTTCTTGTCGGTCCAGCTTCCGCCAAATCTGTGTTGCCGCTTTGGCACTGGCTCGCCTTGCTTAGTTTGTTCATGCTATGTTCGCACATCTTGTTGCAAAACTCAAGCACTGCTTTTCCTGCCAACCTCCGGAGGTGTCGGAATAGCGAGTTGATTTTTCTTGACTTTTCATAATTTGTTCTCTATATGTGCCGACATGGCGTACAAGACCGACACCAAAAACGAAAATCTAGCCGAGGTTACGGAGGCCAAGGAGCGACGCTGTCTCATGTGCAGCGAGCGTTTCGCGAGCGAATGGTCCGGCGAGCGCATCTGCAAGCGTTGCCGCCAGACCGCCGCCTGGCGCCAGGGCTGAGCGACCCCGCTCGACCCTGGCACCCCGCTTTGGTGGATGCTTCCACCGCTTGACGCAGACCCTGGCGCGCCGGGCCTATCCGGTAGGCCGAGGCTGTGAAGCGGTGGCGTGCGTGTGCCCGCGGCGGCGCCGGGCGACAGAGGCGAAACCGGTCGGTAATCCCCTGTAGACCGAGGCGCTGTTGGCCATCTTCCTGCCGGACCGCCAGGATCTTCCCCGCCGTCCCCGCGCGGCGTAGTCTTTGACGGCCGCGTTCGGCGGCCGTTGCGAAACGGGCGGGGAAGCCATGAGAGCCTTGCTGTTGGCCCTGGCGGCGTTGATCGGGCTCGGCGGCCAATCGCCGGCCTTCGAAGCGGCCCATCTGGCCCGGCTGCGGGCCGAGGGGGGCTGTACCGGCTGCGCGCTGGCCGGGGCCCGCCTCGCGGGGGCCGGGCTCGGCGGGGCCGACCTGACCGGCAGCGACCTGTCGCGCGCCGACCTGTCCGGGGCCGATCTGGGCGGCGCCGTTCTGGCGATCGCCAACCTCTCGAAGGCCGACCTGCGGGGCGCCGACCTCGGCGCCGCCGATCTCACCGACGCCAACCTGGCCGGCGCCGACCTGAGCCGCGCCAGCCTGGTGCGTGCCCGGCTGGTGCGCGCCGACGTGGCGGGCGCACGCCTCGCCGGCGCCGATCTGCGGCACGCCAGCCTGCCCTATGCCAGCCTGTCGGGCGCCCAGTTGGCCGGCGCCGATCTCGGCCGGGCCATCCTGTCCAACGTCAACCTGAGCGGAGCCGACCTGACCCGGGCCGATCTGAGCGGCGCACAGCTGATCGGCGCCGACTTGAGCGGCAGCGACCTCTCCGGCGCCGTGCTGCGCGCCTTCATGCCCAGGGCCGCGCTGGCCGGCGCCCGGCTGAACGGCGCCGACCTCACGGATGCCTTTCTGACCGGCGCCCTGGGATTGACCCAGGCCCAGCTCGACCAGGCCTGCGGCGACGGCCGGACCAGGCTGCCGGCCGGCCTGACCGTCGCGCCCTGTGCGCGATCCGAAGATTAGGGCGCTTTCGGCAGGGTGACGCCGATCATGCAGTCGCGGGTGACCAGGCCGGCCAGCTGCGCCTCGCTCCAGCCCTCGGTGCCCTCGGGCCGGCGGGGCAGGACCATGTAGCGCATGTCGGCCGTGCTGTCGTGGACGCGGACCTCCCAGTCGTCGGGGATCTCGGTGCCGAACTCGCCGAGCACGGCGCGCGGCTCGCGCACGACGCGCGAGCGGTAGGCGCGCGCCTTGTACCAGTCCGGCGGCAGGCCGATCAGGAAGCGCGGATAGCAAGAGCAGAGCGTGCAGACGATGACGTTGTGCAGCTTCTCGCCGTTCTCGACCACGACCAGGTGGGTCGGGCCCATGTCGATGCCGAGCTCCGCGCAGGCCGCCGAGCCGTCCTTCAGCAGGCGCGCCTTGAACGCGGGGTCGCTCCAGGCGCGGGCCACGACCCGGGCACCCTGGGCCGGGCCGCGCGCGTCCATGGCCTCCACGGCGGCGCGCACTTCCTCGGCGGTCACCACGCCCCTCTCGATCAGCAGCTCGCGCACCGCCGTCTCCATGGCCTGGTAGTAGCTCGGCGGCCCGTCCTGGTCCGGGCGGGGGGTGTGGTCGTGGGAATGCTGGCCCGTATCGCTCATGTGCCGCCTTCCTTTGCCGCGCCGGCCGGCTCCAGCCAGTGCTCGAAGATCTCGACCTCGACGCCGTCCTTGGCCCGGCCCTGGTAGCCGGGCCACAGCGTGCGCTGGTCGAAGTGCACGCGGTAGAGCGGCCGTGCCGGCTGGCCGTCCCGTGCGTAGGCGAGCTCCTCCGGGTTGCGGAAGCTGCCGCAAACCCGCTCGATCACGCCGGTCTTGCCGCGCACGTAATAGGGCGTGCGGATGTGGCCGGGCGGATGCGCCCAGCGCACCCGGACCCGGTCCCCGGGAGCAAAGCGCGTTGTCATGTCCGGTCTCCCGCGGCGCGCGCCTCGACCTCGGCCATCCGGCGGCCCAGCTCGTCGCTGGTGAACACGCCCTTGCCGAGCAGCACGCCGGTGATCGAGGCGATCCAGCGCTCGTAATAGCTCAGCTCGTCGTAGGCCCCGGGGCCGAGCTGCTCGATGCCGCGCCGCAGCTCGTCGACCCGGACCAGGTCGCGGGTCTTGTCGGACAGCAGCACGAGCAGCGCGTCGACCCGCTTCTCCCAAAGCGCGTAGTCGTGCTCGCCGCGCTCGACCGGGCCCGCCGGCAGGCCGCCCATGTCGTGATAGCCGCGTCCCGGGTCGCTCATTGCCGCTCGCCTCCCTCCGTTTCGCCCCAGCTTGCCGCAAGCGCCGTCGCGAGACAAGGCGATGGGCCTTCTATGCGCCTGCTCCGGGGCATAAGCTGGGGGATTATCCTGTTGGAAGACACCGCCATGAGGTTCCTATCCCTGGCCCTGGCAGGGTCGATCGCCTGGACGGCGCCCGCCGGCGCCTTCGAGACCGCCGATCTGGCCCGCCTCGAGACCACGGGCAGCTGTGCCGGCTGTGCCTTGGACAAGGCGGCGTTGCGCCGGGCCCCGCTGGCGGAGGCGCGCCTGGCGGGCGCGACTCTCGCCGGCGCAGACCTCTCTCGGGCGGTCCTTCGAGGCGCCGACCTGCGGGGCGCCGATCTCCGCGGGGCCAAGCTGAGCGGCGCAGACCTGACCGGGGCGGACCTCGGGCGGGCCGATCTCGGCCGGGCGATCCTGGACGGGGCCAGGCTCCAGGGTGCCAAGCTGGGCGCGGCCGACCTGCGGGGCGCCAACCTCAACTGGGCCGTTTTGAGCGACAGCGATCTGAGCGGCGCGCGCCTCGGCGCCGCGTTCCTCAACGGCACCGATCTCTGGCAGGCGACGCTCGACGGAACCAGGCTGGAGCAGGCGGACCTGCGCCAGGCGCTGGGGCTCAGCCAGGCCGGGCTCGACCGAGCCTGCGGCGACGACACGACGCGCTTGCCCGAAGACCTGGTCGTCAGGTACTGCGACTGAGGTGCAGGCGGGCCGACAGGAAAGGAACGGCAGTGAAGCGCGGTATCGATCATCTCGTGCTCTGCGTCCACGACCTGGACGCGGCGCGGCAGGTCTACGGCAGGCTCGGCTTCAATACGACGCCGCCGGCCGTCCACCCCTTTGGCACCGGCAACAGCCTGGTCCAACTCCAGGGCAACTTTCTCGAGCTGCTGAGCGTCGCGGAGCCCGGCAAGATCCCGCCCATGGCGCCCGGGCAGTTCAGCTTCGGCGCCTTCAACCGGGACTTCCTGGCGCGCCGCCAGGGCATGTCCATGCTGGTCTTCCAGAGCGACGACGCGCGCCGCGACCAGCGGGAGTTCGCGGCCAAGGATCTGGAGACCTACGCGCCCTTCGACTTTTCGCGCCGCGCGACGCTGCCCGACGGCAGCGCGGTCACCGTCGCCTTCTCGCTGGCCTTCGTGACCGACCCCCGGATGCCCGAGGCCGCCTTCTTCGTCTGTCAGCAGCACGCGCCGGAATACTTCTGGAAGCCGGACTACCAGAGGCACCCGAACGGCGCCATCGCCGTCAGCGAGGTGGTCATGGTCGCGGACGATCCGGCCGCTTTCGCGGGCCTGTTCCGAAAGCTGCAGGGCCCGGAAAGCGTGGCGGCGGCGGAGGGGGCGCTCCAGGTCGCGACCGCCCTGGGGCGGGTCACGCTGCTCGACCCGCGGCGCTTCGCCGCGCGCTTTCGGGACCTGCCGGTTCCGCGGGCGCCTGACACGCCGCATTTCGCGGGCTATCGGGTCACGGTCGCGGATCTTGCCCGGACCGAGGCGCTGTTGCGGCAGGCCGCCATGCCGGTCAGGCGCGAAGCGGGCAGTCTCCGGATCGCGCCCGCCGACGCCTTCGGCGTGGTCCTCGAGTTCACGGCCGAAAAAGGCGTCTGACACCTTTGTCTCAGGCTAACATATTGAATCAAAGCGGATATGCCTCCCTAAAATAGGGTCTGACCCCATTTACGACCCCATTTGCGCCACCTACGGGACGGGTGGCGGGCGCCTGGCCGGCGGCCGGATTTCTGCGGTCGCCCGCTCGATCCTGTGCTATAATGACGCTCGGGTCCGGGCGCGGCTGGACCCCTCGAATGGGGGAGCTGCCTTCGGCGAGGCGTGTCGGGGGCCGGGTCGGACGCGGGAGGATGGGATGTACAGGTCGGTCACGGAAAGTCAGCAAGGGCAGACCAGGAAGCGCAAGCACATCCACTGGCTCGAGGGAATCGGCATAGGGCTCGCGGTCTTCCTGGTACTCTTCTTCACCTTCGGCTGGGGCTAGCCGAAGGCGCGCTACGACACGACCCTGAGACCATGCCGGAAGATCGTCAGGGCATCGGCGAGCGACGGCGTGCGCACCACCTTCTCGCCCCCGCGGCACACCAGATACTCGCTTTCCCGGCCGGGGCCGTTGGTTCGTTTGGCGATGGTGAAGAGCGGTTTGTCCTGGCTGTGCCGGTAGACCGAGAAGATCGCCATTCCGGCCCTCTGGTCGATTGCGTAGTCGCGCCATTCGCCGCTCATCACCCGGCGGCTGTATAGCGATAACAGGAGGTTAAGTTCGGATCTGTTGAAGAAGGTGGCGGTGCAGGAAGGCCTGGCGGGACGTTTGAAGTCCTCTATGCGGTGGAGCTTGCCCATCAGCGCGTGCGTATCCTCCCCTGCTGAATTACTATCATATTCTAGTTTCTCTGAAATTAACGCCGCCGTCCAGCCGGGAGACATCGCCGGCGCCCCAGGTGACCGGATTCCAGGCGAGGCCGGGCCTATGCCATTGACCCGCGGTGTCGAGTTTGCGAGGAACATGGCAAGGGCCGTCCGCGACGTCGTGTCGAGGGCCGGCCACGGTTAAGGTCAAGGTCAAGAGGGAGAAGGCATCATGGCGGCGACCACGCCGATCTGCGACTTCGGCTGGAAGGCGGTCGATTTCCAGCTCGAGGGTATCGACGGCAAGACCTACAGCTTGGAAGACGTCCGCGGGCCGAACGGCACCCTGGTCATGTTCATCTGCAACCACTGTCCCTACGTAAAGTCGGTGATCCCGCGCATCGTGCGCGAGATGAGCGCGCTCGAGGAGAAGGGCATCGGGGCCATCGCCATCATGGCGAACGACACCGAGAGCTATCCCGAGGACTCCTTCGAGAACATGAAGGCCTTCGCCGAGGAGCACGGTTTCGGCTTTCCCTACGTGATCGACCGCAGCCAGGAGGTGGCCCGGGCCTATGACGCCGTCTGCACCCCGGATTTCTTCGGCTTCAACAAGGATCTGGAACTGCAGTACCGGGGTCGGCTGGACGAGTCGAAGACGACCTTGGTCCCGGACGCCCGCCGCGAGCTGTTCGAGGCCATGGTGCGGGTCGCCGAAACGGGCGAAGGGCCGCGCGAGCAGGTCGCGTCCATGGGCTGCTCGATCAAATGGCGGGCCGCGTGACCCGTCGCCGGCAGGGGACCGCCTGCCGGCGGGCCCCGGCTCCTTTAGCGGTTGAATCACAAGGCGTCAGGCTGTATCCGAGGGCCGTGACGAGCAAGTTTGGCGCCGGCTTGCGAGCGCCCGGAGTGGACCGTGGCTGATATCTTCAAGGAAGTCGACGAGGAACTGAGGCGCGATCACGCGGCCAAGGTCTGGAAGAAGTACGGCCATGTCGTGATCGGCGCGGCCGTTACCGTGGTGCTCGCGACCGCCGGGTACCAGGTCTGGACCTGGTGGGACGTGAAGCAGCGGACGGAGCTCTCCCAGGGCTATGCCGCCGCCGTCGACCTGTTCGAGCAGGGCAAGACCGAGGACGCGGCCGCCGCGTTCGGCGGCCTGGCCGCGGCCGGCGGCGGCTACGGCACGCTGGCCGCCTTCAACAGGGCGCGCCTGCTGGCCGAGGCCGGCGACACCGCCGCCGCGATCGAGGCCTGGGACCGGCTCGCGGCAAGCGCCTCGGCCGGGCCGGCGTTTCGGGGCGCGGCCACGGTGCTGTCCGTCATGCATCAGAGCGACAGCGGCGACCCGGCCGACCTGGAGGCGCGGCTCGAGCCGCTGACCGCCGAGGACAGCGGCTTCCGTCCGATCGCGCTCGAGCTGACCGCCGTAATGGCCTTGCGCCGGGGGGACCGCACGCGGGCGCGCGAGATCTACACTCGGCTCGCCGACGACCGCACGGCACCGGTCGGGCTGAGGGGGCGGGCCTCGCAAATGCTGGCCGCTCTGGAAGAGTAGCTGCGCGCCATGGCACTCCGGATCACCTGCCTTCTGCTCTGCAGCGCGATCCTGGCCGGGTGCTCCGGCGGCTGGTTCGGCGGGTCGGAGGAGGATGCGCCGCTGCCAGGCGAGCGCGTCGCCATCATGACTTTCGGCCGGAGCCTGGAGCCGGATGCCAGGATCGCCGACTTGAAGGTCCGTCTGCCCGAGCCCCGCGTCAACAAGACCTGGTCCCAGGCCGGTGGCGAACCGGGTCACGCGATGCACCACCTGTCGCTCGTGGATAAGCCGCGTGAGGCCTGGCGGGCGGACGTCGGCCGGGGATCCGGCTCCAGCCGCTGGATCCTGGCCCAGCCGCTGGTCGTTGAAGACCGGGTCTACGCCATGGATTCCGAGGCCCGGATCACGGCTTTCGGTGCCAAGGACGGAAACCGAATCTGGCAGGTCGACCTGGACCTCGACGAAGAGAGCGGCGACTACTTCGGCGGCGGCATCGCGTACGACGCCGGGCGCATCTATGTCACCACCGGTTTCGGCACGGTCTTTGCGCTGAACGCCGAGACCGGAGAAACCATCTGGTCGCAGCCTCTGACGGCTCCGCTGCGGGCGGCGCCCACCGTGAGCGGCGGCCGGGTCTTCGCGGTCACCGTCGGCAATCAGGCGTTCGCGCTCGCGGCCGACGACGGCCGGCGGCTCTGGAACCACAGCGGCATCGAGGAAGCCGCGAACCTGCTCGGCGCGGCCAGCGTGGCGGTGTCGGGCTCCGCCGTCGTGGTTCCCTATACCTCGGGCGAGATCTTCTCCCTGCTGGTCGAGAACGGCCGCGTGCTTTGGAGCGACGCTCTGTCGGCGGTCAATCGGGTCGATCCCATCGCGGAACTGGCGCACATCCGCGGCCTACCGGTCATCGACCGGGGCGCCGTGATGGCGATCAGCCATTCCGGACGCATGGTGGCGGTCGACCTGCGCCGTGGCGCGCGGGCCTGGGACATCGAGCTGGGCGGGGTCCAGATGCCCTGGGTCGCCGGCGAGTTCGTCTATCTGGTCACCAACGAGGGCCATGTCGTGTGTCTCACCCGCCGCGACGGCCGTATCCGTTGGGTGCAGACCCTGCCGCACTTCAAGGATCCCGAGGACCAGGCGGATCCGATCCAATGGTTCGGCCCGGTGTTGGCCGGCGACAGGCTGATCCTGGCCGGCTCCAACGCGGTGGCCGTGTCGATCTCGCCCTACACCGGCGAGATCCTGGACGAACAGGATCTGCCCGGGGCGGCGGCCGTGTCGCCGGTGGTCGCCGGCGGCACGCTCTACGTCCTGACCAAGAACGCGACGCTCCTCGCGCTGCGCTAATACCAAAGGTCACTGATAATGACGCATTTCATGGGAGCGGATCGGGTCGCCCGGGTAGGCGCGGTGCGCAATGGGCGCCCGGGGGCGATGCGTGCATC
>CAMYKD010000134.1 GCA_947258885.1 uncultured Kiloniellales bacterium
GATGCCGTGTGGGGCGCCGTCCACAGCATCACTTTGCCCCGTGTCCCGGAGCAGCTGCCTGCGTCCGGAGTTGAGGGTGTAGCGGATGAAACCGGGCCGATTCCCGACATTGGGGCGCCAGTGTAAGGGATTGGGGATTGCCCCACCGTCCACGCCGTGACCGGCGAGCGGCCGCTCTTGGATCAGAATGCGGCCGCTCCTGGTCGTTCGGAGACAATCGATTTCAAACCGAGACGCTGCCCGGCGGCGCCGGCCTGTTGACGGCCCCGGGGCGAATCGGTGTATCACATGTAAAGCCACACGATGTGGAGGTCGCGTGTTCTGGCGCTGCAACAGAGCGGGATTCCGGGCGGCTCTCCTGGCCGCGGGCTTGCTGGCCGGCTGCGCCTCGCAGCGGCCGGTGCTCTATCCCAACGACCAGTACCAACGGGTCGGCGCGGCGGCGGCCGAGGCCGATATCGAGGCCTGCGTGTCGCTGGCCGAGGCGCACGGCACGACTTCGGACCAAAGCGGCAAGGTGGCGACCAACACGGCGGTCGGCGGGGGCGTCGGGGCGGCCGGCGGGGCGGCGGTCGGCGCGGTCCTCGGCAACGCCGGGCGCGGCGCGGCGGCCGGCGCGGCGGGCGGGGCCGTGACCGGCCTGGTCCGCGGCCTTGCCAAGGCGAGCGAGCCGGAACCCGTCTTCAAGCGCTTCGTCGAGCAATGCCTGACCGAGCGCGGCTACAAGCCGATCGGCTGGAAATAGCTCTTGGCATGACCGAAGGCCGGTCCCCTCAGTCCGCCTTGGGCAGGGCCGTCTCGACCAGCTTGGCCCAGTAGCTGGCGCCGATCACCGCGATCTCGTCGTTGAAGTCGTAGCTCGGGTTGTGCAGGGTGCAGCCGTCCGGGCCGCCCTCCGCGCCGTTGCCGAGCCAGATGTAGCAGCCGGGCCGCGCCTGAAGCATGAAGGCGAAGTCCTCCGAGCCCATGCGCGGATCGGCAGCGGCATCGACCCGCTCGGCGCCGACCACCTCGCCCGCCACGCGGGCGGCCAGCAGGCTCTCGGTCTCGCTGTTGACCAGGGCCGGATAGCGCCGCTCGTAGCGGACCTCGGCGCGGCCGCCGTTGGCCTCGGCGATGCCGCCGGCCAGGCGCCGGATATCGGCCTCCACCCGCTCGCTGAGCGCCGGCTTGAAGGTCCGCGTGGTGCCGCGCAGGACCGCCTCGGCCGGGACCACGTTCCAAGTGTCGCCGGCGTGAAACTGGGTGACGCTCACCACGACCGTGTCGATCGCATCGCTCCGCCGGCTGACGATGGTCTGCAGCGCCGTGACGATCTGGCTGGCGATGACCACCGGATCGATGCCCAGATCGGGCATGGCCGCGTGGGTTCCCTGGCCGCTCACCGTGATCTCGAAGGTGTCGGAGGCGGCCATGGCAGGGCCCGTCCGCACGGCGATCTCGCCGACCGGCAGGCCCGGCTTGTTGTGCAGGCCGTAGACCGCTTCGGCCGGGAATTTCTCGAACAGCCCCTCCTCGACCATGACCCGGCCGCCGCCCTCGTTCTCCTCGGCCGGCTGGAAGATCAGGTAGGCCGTGCCGTCGAAGTTGCGCGTCTCGGCCAGGTACCTGGCCGCGCCCAGCAGCATGGCGGTATGCCCGTCGTGGCCGCAGGCATGCATCTTGCCGTCGTGCCGCGAGCGGTGGGCGAAGGCGTTCGCCTCGCGGATATGCAGCGCGTCCATGTCGGCGCGCAGGCCGATGCGGCGGCCGTTGTCGCGCCGCCCCTGAAGCACGCCGACCACGCCAGTGGTTGCAAGGCCCCTGTGCACCTCGATGCCCCATTCCGCCAGCTTCCCGGCGACCAGGTCCGCGGTGCGGCGTTCCTCGAAGGCGGTCTCGGGATGGGCGTGCAGGTCGCGCCGCCAGGCGGTGATCTCGTCGTGGAACTCGGCGATGCGGTTGACGATGGGCACGGCGGCCTCCTCCTTGCGACGCTCCGCCGCGGAGGGTAGTGCCGCCGGCGCGCCGGTTCAATGAGACATCAGCACCGGCACGGTCATGCTTTCGAGCAGGGTCCGGGTGACGCCGCCCAGGACCACCTCGCGCAGGCGCGAGTGGCCGTAGGCGCCCATGACCAGGAGGTCGCAGCCCAGGTCCGCCAGACGCGAGAGGATCGTGTCGCCGACGTTGATCTCCTCGACCTGGGTCTGCTGGACCTCGACCTTGACGCCGTGGCGCGTCAGATGCAGGGCGATGTCGGCGCCCGGCTCCTCGCCGTGCAGGTCGACGCCCGGCCGCGGGTTGACCGAAAGCACGGTCACCGCTTGGGCCTGCTGCAGGATCGGCAGGGCGTCGTTCACCGCGCGGGCCGCCTCGCGTCCGGTATCCCAGGCGATCATGACCCGCCGGCCCAGGGTCTTGCCCGCGCCGATATAGGGCACCAGCAAGGCCGGCCGGCCGGCCGACAGCACGACGTCCTCGGCCAAGTGGCGGGGCAGGGCGGGCGGCGCCTCCGGCTCCTCCTGCCCGAGGACCACCAGGTCGGCGTGCCGCGCGTGCAGCGCGATCACCCGGGCCGCGTCGATGTCGAGGCCGGTCACCATCCGGCTCGCGCCCGGCCGGCCGCTCCGTTCCAACGCTTTGTCGAAGCGGGCGGCCGCGGCCTGGCCGCGCTCGAGGACCTGGGTGCGCTGCACCTCCAGCACCTCGACCGGCATCTGGCCGCCGATATAGGTCGGCATGGAGGTCTCGACCGCCAGGGCCAGCCCGGTCAGATAGGCATCGTGGGCCTCGGCCAGGGCGATGGCGGCGGCCACGCGTCCCTCGCAGGTCTCCGAATCGTCCAGATGCACCAACAGGTTCTTGTAAGCCATGGCGCCACCTCCTTCGCTCGGCCGCGGCGCGCGGACCGCCCGCGCACGCGCCGACCCCGAGATCAAACCCGAATCCTTTCGCGGGGGCAATGACCTGGGTCAAAAACGCGCCGGGCCCCAAAGGGGATTGGCCCGAAACGCCAATTGCTTTAGCAAGACGGCCGAGGGAGCGAAATTCGGTGTCCAACGGCAAAATCCACCCGGTGATCCTGTCCGGCGGCGCGGGCACGCGGCTGTGGCCGCTGTCGCGCGCGCTCTATCCCAAGCAGCTCATCGCGCTGGTCGGCGATACCAGCCTGTTGCAGCAGACCGTGGCCCGCGTCACCGACCCGGGCCGCTTCGCCGCGCCGCTGGTCGTGGGCAACGACGAGCATCGCTTCCTGGTCGCCGAGCAGCTGCGGACCCTGGACGTGAGGGCGGCCGACGTCCTGCTGGAGCCGGTGCCCCGCAACACGGCGCCGGCCGCCTGCACGGCCGCGTTGCGGCTCGCCGGGCACGACCCCGAGGCCCTCATGCTGTTGCTGCCCTCGGACCACTACATCGCCGACCCCGAGGGCTTCCTCCACGCGGTCGACCAGGCCGCGGCCGCCGCCGCCGACGGCTGGCTGGTCACCTTCGGCGTGACTCCGGACCGGCCCGAGACCGGCTACGGCTACATCCGAAGCGCCGAGCCGCTGACCGGCCTGGACGGCTGCCGCCGGGTCGCGCGCTTCGTGGAAAAGCCGGACCGCGAGACCGCCGAGGGCTACCTGGCGAGCGGCGGGTACGCCTGGAACAGCGGCATGTTCCTGTTCTCCGCCGGGCGCCTGCTCGAGGAGACGACCCGCCTCGCGCCGGCCATGGTCGAGGCCTGCCGGGAGGCCTTGGAGGCGGCCGTCGGGGATCTCGATTTCCTGCGCCTCGACGCCGAGGCCTTCGCCCGGGCGCCGGCCGTCTCGATCGACGTCGCGGTGATGGAGAAGACCGACCGCGCCGCCGTCGTGCCGGTCGACATCGGCTGGACCGACGTCGGTTCCTGGGACGCGCTCTGGCAGGTCGCCGAGACCGACGACGACGGCAACGCCTGCGAAGGCGACGTGGTCGCCGTGGACAGCCGCCGCAACTACCTGCACAGCGACGGCCGGCTGCTCGCCGTGCTGGGCGTCGAGGACCTGATCGTGGCCGTCACCGCCGATGCGGTGCTGGTCTGTCCCCGGGCGCGGGCGCAGGAGGTCGGCGGCCTGGTCGAGCGGCTGAAGGCCGAGGGGCGCAGCGAGCCCCGGGCGCACGCGCGGGTCCACCGGCCCTGGGGCTCCTACCAGGGCATCGACTCCGGCCCCGGCTTCCAGGCCAAGCGCCTGACCGTCGATCCGGGCGCCAGCATCTCCCTGCAGCGCCACCGGCGCCGGGCCGAGCACTGGGTCGTCGTCCGGGGCACGGCCGAGGTGACCCGCGACGACGAGGTCTTCACCCTCGAGGCCAACCAGTCGACCTACATCCCCCTGGGCGCCAGGCACCGCCTGCGAAACCCGGGCACGGAGCCGCTGCACATCGTCGAGGTGCAGTCCGGCGACTACTTGGGCGAGGACGACATCGAGCGCTTCGAGGACCTCTACGGCCGGGACTAGACGGTCCCCAGCCGCAATAGATCGACCCCGACACCATTTTCACCTGTGGAGGGAAACAGGGACTGGCTCCGTGTCGCGCCAGCGGCATGGTCCCTCTTTCCCGGGCCGCCGCCGACGCCCCGGCCAGCCTGGCCGTCACGCTTCGTCCCGCGCCGCTTCCTCGAACAGCCAGTCGCGGAAGGCGCGGACCTTGGGCCGCCGCAGGCCGCCCGGCGGCGTGACCACGTAGTAGGCGTAGCCCTCGAGCGCCGGGGCGAAGGGCCGCACCAGGCGCCCGGAGGCCAGCTCCTCGCCGAGCAGGGGGATCCAGCCGAGCGCCACGCCCTGGCCGTCGGCCGCGGCCTCCAAGCGCACGTTGGTGTCGTCGACGATGGTGTCGTGCGCGGCGGCCACGTCCTCGGCGCCGGCGGCCGCCAGCCAGCGGGTCCAGAGCTCCCGGGTCTCCTCGTGCAGCAGGTTGTGGTGGCGGAGGTCGCCGACGCTCACCAGGGCGCGCGGCCCTTCGAGCAGCGCCGGGCTGCAGACCGGGGCCAGCTCGCCGCCCAGCAGGACCTCGGCCGCGACGCCCGGCCAGTCGCCGCGGCCCCAGAGCACGGCCAGGTCGACGTCCTCGCGGGCGAAGTCGACCGCCTCGATCGAGTGGTGCAGGCCGAGCGCGATGCGCGGGCAGGCCTGCCAGAAGCGGCCCAGCCGGGGCGCCAGCCATTTCATCGCGAAATAGGGCCTGAGAGTGACGCTGAGCGCGCTGTCCCGCTCGGCCGCGCCCAGGCCCTCGACGGCCTCGGCGATCCGCCCGAAGGCCTCGCCCAGCGCCGGCAGCAGGGCCCGGCCCGCGTCGGTCAGGGCCAGCGTCCGCCCGGCGCGCCGGAACAGCGCCTGGCCCAGGTGACCCTCGAGCAGCTTGATCTGGTGGCTGACCGCGGCCTGGGTGACGTGGAGCTCCTCGGCGGCGCGGGTGAAGTTCAGATGGCGCCCGGCGGCCTCGAAGGCGCGCAGCGCGGTCAGCGGCGGCAGGCGCAGGCTCATGGCGGACTCCAAGCATGAATTATATTCATGTCTAGCATGAAAAACGATCGTTTGTCATCCACGTTTAATCTCTCTAAATCAAATGACTATACAGAGATCGAGAGCATGAGCGCCGACCGTTAGCATAAGAACAACGAGGGGATATCGTCATGGAACTGCTGTTTCGCAGCGTCGCCCGGGCCGGCGGCATCGAGGTCCCGCCCGAGGTCCGGATCTTCGAAGCGCCGAAGAAGACTCCCTGGGAGCGCCGCCTCGCCGCGAAGCTCGCCCGGACCCTGCCGGCGCTCCTCTCCGCCCTTTGGCGCCGCCTCGCCGCCCACGCCGAAACCGCGCCCGGCCACCGCCGCACCCCCGCCCACCCCTAGAATTTAATACGGGGACAGTATACTTGTTTCCGCCCACCTCGGCCGCCGGTCCGCGCGCCGGTCGTGGAAATTAGTATACTGTCCCCGAATTGAACACGTTTTTGCTTCTGGATTCGGCTCCTGTGCCTATATTCTTGGACAAAGCCCCCGCGCGGGGACGGGGAGGAGCCAAAGGAGCAAGCAGATGAAACGTGTCGTCGTCACCGGCATGGGCCTGGTCACGCCGCTGGGCGTCGGCGTGCAGACGGTCTGGGACAAGCTCGCCGCCGGCCTCTCCGGCGTCGTCAATATCGACCGCTTCGACGTCTCGGACCTGCCGGTCAAGATCGCCGGCCTGGTGCCCGAGGGCCCGCGCGCCGAGGGCCGCTTCGAGGCCGACGCCTATATGGCGCCCAAGGAGCAGCGCCGGGTCGACCGCTTCATCCAGTACGCGATCGCCGCCGCCGACGAGGCGCTGGAGGCCGCCGGCTGGCACCCGGAGAAGGCCAAGGACCAGGAGCGCAGCGGCACCATGATCGCGTCGGGCGTCGGCGGCTTCCCGGCCATGATCGAGGGCGCCGAGCTGCTGGCCGAAAAGGGCCCGAAACGCATCTCGCCCTTCTTCATCCCCTCCTTCCTGGTCAACCTCGCGGCCGGCCAGGTCTCGATCAGGCACCGCCTCAAGGGCCCGATCGGCGCGCCGGTCACGGCGTGTGCCGCCGGCGCCCAGGCGATCGGCGACGCCTTCAAGGCGATCCGCCTGGGCGAGGCCGACGTGGTCCTGGCCGGCGGCGCCGAGGCCTGCATCAACAGGCTGAGCCTGGCCGGCTTCGCCGCCGCCCGGGCGCTCTCGACCGGCCACAACGACGAGCCGGCCAAGGCCTCGCGCCCCTTCGACGGCGAGCGCGACGGCTTCGTCATGGGCGAGGGCGCGGGCCTGATGGTCCTGGAGACCCTCGAGCACGCCAAGGCGCGGGGCGCCCGGATCCTGGCCGAGCTGATCGGCTACGGCACCTCGGCCGACGCCCACCACATCACCTCGCCCCCCGAGGACGGCGAGGGCGCCCAGAGGGCCATGGCCGCGGCGCTGGCCCAGGCCGAGATCAGCCCCGGCGACGTCGACTACATCAACGCCCACTCGACGGCGACCGGCCAGGGCGACCTGGCCGAGGTCAACGCGGTCAAGGCGCTGTTCGACAACGCGGTCGCCAGGGTCTCGATGTCGTCGACCAAGTCGGCGGTCGGCCACCTGCTGGGCGCGGCCGGCGCGGTCGAGGCGATCTTCACGGTCATGGCGATCCTCAAGCAGAAGATCCCGCCGACCCTCAACCTCGAGACCATCGCGCCGGAGTTCGCCGGCCTCGACCTGGTGCCCCTGAAGGCCAAGGCCAAGGAGGTCCACGTCGCCATGTCCAACGCCTTCGGCTTCGGCGGCGTGAACGCGTGTTTGGTGTTTAGGGGGGCGCCGGCGGAGGGCTGAGGGCGGAGCGGTCGCATCGGGGACTGTCCCGCTTTTTCCGAAGGAAAAATGGGACTGTCCCCTTGGTTCGTTTAGGCCGCGCTGCTCTTCACCCCGAACAGCTTCATCACTTCGTCGCCCAGGTGGTTGATGACCTTGACCGCGATGCGGCCGATATCAGAGGCCTTTGAAGAAATCAGGGTTGATAGTCATCTGCTCGACCGTTTGGGTTCTGACACCGAGGTCCAATGATTTCAGCAAGTGGCAAAGCTCCAGGCCGTCGATCAAGTCGATTGCCGGCGCACCGTCGCGAACGGCCTCTCGTTCCGCGTCTTTTGTAAACCGGCCGGTCGTCAGAAAGAGACCTTTGTCTGCGCGGCCGACCATGGCGCCGCGAAAATCTCGAATTTCCGACGAGCGGACTGCCCCGGCATATCGCTTGCACTGAAACCTGACGTGGAACGATAGCAAGTTCACACGAAGGACGCCTGCCCCGTCGATCCCTCCGTCTCCCGAGCGCCCCGTGACTTCGACTTTTGTGAAGCCTGATTCTCGCAGCACCCGTTGACACAGATGTTCGAATGCATCGGGCTCTATGCCACGAAGAATCGATAGAAGGTCGTCTTCCCAGCTTTGGTCCCCCGTTTCGTCCTCGCTGTCGTCAGAGGGGAGCTCTTCTTCGGCCTTTCGCGCTTTGCGTTGTGC
>CAMYKD010000135.1 GCA_947258885.1 uncultured Kiloniellales bacterium
GCGGTCAACTCCATCGTGCCGGCGCTCATGGCCGGCAACGCGGTGATCCTCAAGCACTCGGCCCAGACGCCGCTCTGCGCCGAGCGCTTCGCCGAGGCCTTCGAGACCGCGGGCCTGCCCAAGGGCGTGTTCCAGCACCTGCACCTGGGCCACCGGGCGGCGCTCGACCTGATCGGCCACGAGGGCATCGACTTCGTCGCCTTCACCGGCTCGGTGCCGGCCGGCCATGCCGTCCAGGACGCCGCCGCAAAGCGCTTCATCGGCCTGGGCCTCGAGCTGGGCGGCAAGGACCCGGCCTACGTGCGCGCCGACGTGAAGCTCGACCACGCGGTCGAGAACGTGGTCGACGGGGCGTTCTTCAACGCCGGCCAGTCGTGCTGCGGCATCGAGCGAGTCTACGTGCACGAGGCGGTCTACGAGCCCTTCGTCGAGGGTGCCGCGGAGCTGGTCGGCAAGTACGTGCTGGGCAACCCGCTCGAGGCCGGGACCACCATGGGGCCCATGGTGCGCGCCTCGGCCGCCGGCTTCGTCCGCGGCCAGATCGCCGAAGCGGTGGAGGCCGGCGCCAAGGCGTTGGTCGACCCGGCCGGCTTCCCGGCCGACAAGCCGGGCACGCCCTACCTGGCGCCGCAGGTCCTGGTCGACGTCGATCATACGATGCGCGTCATGACAGAGGAGTCCTTCGGTCCCGTCGTCGGCATCATGAAGGTCGCCTCGGACCTGGAGGCGGTGCGTCTGATGAACGACAGCGCCTTCGGCCTGACCGCCTCGATCTGGACCACCGACGAGCGGGCCGCGATCGAGATCGGGACGCAGGTCGAGACCGGCACCTGGTTCATGAACCGCTGCGACTACCTGGACCCGGCGCTCGCCTGGACCGGAGTCAAGGACTCCGGCCGCGGCTGCACGCTTTCGGTCATCGGCTACGAGCAGCTGACCCGACCCAAGTCGTTCCACTTGAGAACCGCCGTCTGAAGGACCGCCGAGATGACCGCACAGACCGACGTTGATCCCGCGAGCCTGCGGGGCAGCTGGAACTACCCGACGACGATGCTGTTCGGCGCCGGACGCATCCGAAACCTGGCGCGCGCCTGCAAGGGCCTCGGTATGAGCCGGCCGCTGCTGGTCACAGACCCGGGCCTGGCCGGCCTGCCCATGGTGCAGGACGCGGTCGCCGCCAACGAGGCCGAGGGCCTGCCGACCGGTCTGTTCAGCGAGGTCAAGCCCAATCCGGTGGGCCGCAACGTCGACGAGGGCGTCGCCGCCTTCAACGCCGGCGGCCACGACGGCGTGATCGCCTTCGGCGGCGGCAGCGCCCTCGACGCCGCCAAGGCGATCGCCTTCATGTCGGGACAGACCAAGTCGATCTGGGACTTTGAGGACGTCGGCGACAACTGGAAGGCCGCCGTCGAGGCCGGCATTGCGCCGATCGTCGCCGTGCCGACCACGGCGGGCACCGGCTCGGAGGTCGGCCGCGCCTCGGTCGTCGTCGACGAGGGGTCGCACAGCAAGAAGATCATCTTCCACCCGAAGATGCTGCCCGGCGTCGTGATCTCGGACCCGGAGCTGACCGTCGGCCTGCCGCCGCACATGACAGCGGCGACCGGCATGGACGCGCTGGCCCACTGCCTCGAGGCCTACTGCGCGCCGGGCTACCACCCCATGGCCGAGGGCATCGCCGTGGAGGGCATGCGCCTGGTCAAGGACTGGCTGCCGGCGGCGGTCGCGGACGGGAGCAACCTGGCGGCGCGCGCCCACATGCTGGCCGCGGCCTCGATGGGCGCGACCGCCTTCCAGAAGGGCCTGGGCGCGATCCACTCCCTGTCGCACCCGGTGGGGGCGCTCTACGATACCCACCACGGCCTGACCAACGCGGTGTTCATGCCCTACGTGCTGGCTTACAACCGGGGGGCCGTCGAGGGCAGGATGGCGCGGCTCGCCTCCTGGCTCGACCTGCCCAACCCCTCGTTCGGCGCGGTCATGGACTGGGTCATGGGCCTGCGCGAGCAGTTGAAGATCCCGCACACCCTGAAAGAGATCGGGGTCGGCGATGATCGGCTCGACGAGATCTCGGAGATGGCCGCGGTCGACCCCACGGCGCCGACCAACCCGATCCCGGTCGGCGCGCCGGAGCTCAAGACGATCCTCGTCGCGGCGCTCGAGGGGCGTGTCGGCTGAGGACAGCGGCGGAGCGGTCCGGTGAAACGGAACTGGACGGCTCCGACGCTTCTGCTGCTGGCCGCTCTGGCGCTCGGTGCCTGCTCGCCGCAGCGCGGGTTCGAGGCCTGGGCGCTGCTGGAGGATCTGGCAGCCGGCGCCGGACCGAGCCGCCTCAAGGAGAGCACGTCCGAACCGCGGCGCCAGGCGATGGCCTACGAGATCGCCGGCCAAGGCTTCCGGGGCGACCTCTACCGGCCGGCCGAGGGGCCAGGCATACCGCTGGTGCTGGTGCCGGGCGCGGCCCCGGACGGCAAGGACGATCCGCGCCTGGTGGCCACCGCCAGATCGCTGGCACGGGCCCGCTTCACGGTCCTGGTGCCGGACATCGAGACCCTGCGCCGGCTCCACGTCAGCGCTGCCGACGCCCTGGAGATTGCCGCCGCGGTGCGTTACCTGGCCGCCCGGGAGGGAACCGGTGACACCAGGGTGGGAATCGTTGCGATCTCCTACGCCGCCGGTCCGGCGATGATGGCCGCGCTCACGCCGCCGGCGCGCGACTTGGTGCGCTTCGTCGTGACGATCGGCGGCTATTTCGACCTCGAGGCCGTCATCACCTTCTTCACCACCGGCCGCTACCGCGAGGCCCCAAGCGCGCCCTGGCAGTACAGGCGGCCGAACGCATACGGCAAGTGGGTGTTCCTGCGCAGCAACGCCTGGCGCCTGGAGGAGCCGCGCGACCGCGTGCTGCTCGACGCCATGGCGGCACGCAAGCTGAGGAACCTGGACGCCGACATCGCCGACCTCATCCCCCGGCTCGGCCGGGAGGGCCGCGCGGTCCATGCGCTGCTCGCCAACCGCAACCCCGATCGGGTGCCGGCCCTGATCGCCGCCCTGCCCGCCCCCGTCCGGAGCGAGATCGCGGCGCTCGACCTGAAACGGCACGATCTCGCGGCCTTCGAGGCCGAGGTGATCCTGGTCCACGGCCGCGACGATCCGATCATCCCCGAGACAGAGAGCATGGCGCTGGCGGCCGCGCTGCCAGAGGGCCGAGCCCACCTCTACCTAGCCGACAACCTGGCCCACGCCGACTTGGCGCCGGCCGGCGCAGGCGACAGCCTCGTACTATGGCGCGCGGCCCTGCGTCTGCTCGAGCTGCGCGATTCCCAGCTCCCCGCGGGCAACGGGGAGAGCTGACGGCCCGTTCCCGCAAGCCCCCCGCTGATCCGGGCACACACGGAAGCAAAAAAATGTCCCGTATCCGGCCGGGAATGTTTTTTCCTGACCTTTCTGTTCTCTTCCTGTCAACATTATGTCTATTTACACACTATTAAACGTTCTCTTATTGAATACTTATACGAACCAGCGATATTGATACATAGACAACCGGCGCCGTCCGAGACGCCGGACAGCAAGCGAGGTTGACGTCTGCCATGACCCTCTTCACCCACCCCGAATTCGACGACCATGCCGAAGTGGCCTTCTGCCGCGATCCCGAAAGCGGCCTGCGGGCGATCATCGCAATCCACAATCTGAACCGCGGCCCGGCTCTCGGCGGCTGCCGCATGTGGAGCTATGCCGGCGAGGAGGAGGCGCTGACCGATGCGCTGCGCCTGTCGCGCGGCATGACCTACAAATCGGCGCTCGCCGGACTGCCCTACGGCGGCGGCAAGTCGGTCATCATCGGTGATCCCAAGACCGCGAAGAGCGAGGAGCTGTTCCGCGCCATGGGCCGCTTCGTCGAGTCGCTCGGCGGCCGCTACATCATCGCCGAGGACGTTGGCATCGGCGTGCCCGACATCGACATCATCGCACAGGAGACCAAGCACGTGTCCGGCGCCAGCGCCGGCGGCGTGGGCGACCCCTCGCCGGGCACCGCCTACGGTGTCTACGTGGGCATCCGTGCGGCGGTCAAATACAAGCTGGGCCGGGACGACCTCAAGGGCCTCACCGTGGCCGTGCAGGGCTTGGGCCATGTCGGCCGCTATCTCTGCCGCCGCCTGGCCGGCGCCGGCGCCGCTTTGATCGTCACCGACATCGACCGGAACGCGGTCGACGCGGTGGTCGACGAGCTGGGCGCCAAGGCGGTCGCGCCCGAGGAAATCTACGGCGCCGACGCGGACGTCTATGCGCCCTGCGCGCTCGGCGCCACGATCGACGACCGCACGATCAAGGTGTTGCGCGCGCCGATCGTCGCCGGCGCGGCCAACAACCAGCTGGCCGAGCCGAGGCACGGCGCCGAGCTGCTGCGCCGCGGCGTGCTCTACGCGCCGGACTACGTGATCAACGCCGGCGGCGTCATCGTCATCAGTCACGAGGGACCGCGCTACGACAAGGCCGAGGCCTTCGCGCACATCGCCGGGATCCACGACACGCTGCTCGAGATCTTCCGGCGCGCGGATGCGACCGGCGCGCCCACCTCCGAGGCCGCCGACCGCCTAGCCGAGGAGCGTTTCAAGGGGCCCGGCCTGACCGCCTCCGCCGCGGCCTGAGCCACGGTTTCCGATCCCCCGCTTCGCCCGGGCCCGATCGAGGCCCGGGCGTTTCTTGTCATCCGCCGAAGGCGTAGGCGGCCATGGAGAGGCCGCCGGGGCCAAAGCTGCGGTGCAGGACGCGGCCCCCGCCGCCATCGGCCGCCGCGCCGGCGCCGAGCGCCACGAAGAGCGGCAGGATGTGCTCCTCGGTCGGGTGCGCCCGCTCGCCGGACGGCGCGCGACTCCGGTAGTCGACAAGATCCTCGACCGCGCCGGCTTCGATTCGCTCGGCCAGCCAGTCGTCGAAGGCCTGGGCCCAGTGCGGCACCTCGGCCTCGCCGCCCCGCCATTCCCTCAGATTGTGCACCGCCCCGCCAGAGCCCAGGATCAGCACACCCTCGGCGCGCAGCGGGGCCAACGCCTTGCCGAGTGCCAGGTGATCGGCCGGGCCACCCCGGATCTGCACGCTGAGCTGGGTCACCGGGGTCTTGGCCTCGGGATACATCAGCAGGAGAGGGACCCAGGCGCCATGGTCGAGCCCGCGGGTCTCGATCAGCGACGCTTCACGCCCGGCCCCGGCGAGCAGGGCGGCCGCGCGGCGCGCCAGTTCAACCGCCCCCGGCGCGGGATAGGTAAGCTCGTAGAGCGCCTCCGGGAAGCCGTAGAAATCGTGGATCGTCTCGGGCGCCTCAGCCAGGCTGAACGCCGGCCGGGCGCTCTCCCAATGCGCAGAGACGCAGAGCACGGCCTCGGGCCGGCCGAGCTCGCGGCCCAGGTCCTCCAGGAAGCGCCGCGCCGGGACCTCCTCGAATGGCAGGGTCGGCGCGCCGTGGGAGACGAAGACACTGGGTAGGATATGGGTCATCGTGGGGGCTTTCATCGGACCGGGCGCCTGCAGGCTAGCCCTCTGGCGCGGCGGCGTGCAAGTCTGCCGCGGACAATGGATTGTCGAAGGGGTCCTGCGCGACAGGCGCCGACGCACACGATCCCGGTGGCAAGGTCCGGGCCGGGCGCGCCGGTCGCAAAGCACCGGCCGACGGCGCCGCGCGTGACCGTCCGAGCGGCGGCCATCGGGCCGACGTGCCTTCGGGCTAATGGGCCTTCGTAGTTTGGCGTTGCAGCCGGCTTATGTCGCCGGATAGTTCGAACAGAAGCACGGTGAGCTTCTCGTGCATCTTGATCAGGGCATCGACCTTGGCGGCGAGGCTCGAGGTTTCGTCGATCTCGACCGGCAGGTCGATTTCGCCGCCCGCCTCCTCGCCGGCCAGCAGCCAGACGACCGGTACGTCCAGCATCCCAGCGAGCATCGCCAACTTGTTGGCGCGCGGCTCCGAGCGGTCCGCCTCCCAATGCGCGAGCGTCTTGGACGCAATGCCGACCCGCCGCGCCAACTGGGACGGTGAAAGCCCCTTCGCCGATCTGGCGCGCTCGATTCGCTCGCCGAGCGTTGACTGTGTCATACTAGGACTCCGTTTATCGGTTCTCGTCGACCGTCCGGACTGGACGGCCCGGATAAACAAGCGCACGCCCCGCTTGGCGACGCTCGGGCAGAGGCCTTGGGCCTGTCGTGGCGCCCCGCGCCGGACCGGTGCGGAGCCGGTCGAACCGGATCAGCGCGAGTAGAACTCGATGACCAGGTTGGGCTCCATCTGCACCGGGTAGGGCACGTCGGCCAGCTTGGGCCCACGCACGAAACGCGCCTTCATGTCCTTGAGCTGAACCTCGATGTAGGTCGGCAGGTCGCGCTCTGGCGATTCGATGGCGTCGAGCACCAGCGGCAGTTCGCGGCTCCTGGCCTTGACCTGGACCTCGTCGCCGTCCTGGACCTGATAGGACGGGATGTTGACCCGCTTGCCGTTGACCGTGACATGGCCGTGGTTGACGAACTGGCGCGCGGCAAATACCGTCGGCACGAACTTGGCGCGGTAGACCACGGCGTCCAAGCGCCGCTCCAGGATCTCGATCAGCTTTTCGCCGGTGTCGCCGCGCAGCCGCACGGCCTCCTGGTAGTAGCGACGGAACTGCTTTTCGCCGATGTTTCCGTAGTACCCCTTGAGCTTCTGCTTGGCGGCCAGCTGGGTGCCGAAGTCGGAGGGCTTGCGGCGGCGCTGGCCGTGCTGGCCGGGGCCGTACTCGCGCTTGTTGAAGGGGCTTTTCGGGCGGCCCCAGAGGTTGACCCCGAGGCGGCGGTTGATCTTGTACTTCGATTGGACGCGATTGGACATGGTGCGCGCGGACTCCTTGGTTCCGGTTCTTGTCCCGGTAGTCCCGGCCCGCCGGGGAGATCCCCCGTGGCCGGGCGGGGCCGGAGGCTCGTCCTCCGCCCGCATTCCCGGGAATGGCTGCGCGCGGACTATACGAATCGCGCCGGAAATGTCAAACATCGCGGGCGTCTTGAAACTCGCGCCAGGGGGAGTGTCATGGACGGGCTGCCGGATCACGCCAAGGGGCTGATGATCGTCGTGCTGGGGGTGCTGGTGCTGACCCCGGATACGCTACTGATCCGCCTGATCGCGATCGACCCCTGGACCGTGCTGGTCTGGCGGGGCTTTTTGCAAGCGCTCGGCATGACCGTCCTGATCGTGTGCTTCTACGGCCGCGGCACCATGGCCTGCTTCAAGGCCGTCGGCCGGCGCGGCTATGCCGCGGCCCTGCTGTTCGCGCTCGGCACGGTGCTGTTCATCGTGGCCCTCGCCCTCACCTCGGTCGCCAACACGCTCATTATCGTGGCCTCCGCGCCGTTCTTCGCCGCCTTGGCCAGCCGGGTCTTCCTGGGCGAAGGGATCGCGCGCCGCACCTGGGCCGCGATCGTCGTGGCACTCGGCGGCATCTTCCTGCTCGCCTTCGAGAGCCTGCGCAGCGGCTCGCTCTGGGGCGACCTGGCCGCGCTCGGCGTCGCGATCACCATGGGCGGCAGCTTCACCGTGATGCGCCACGCCCGGGCCGTCAACATGATCCCGGCCATGGCACTCGCCGGCCTGATCGTCGGCCTGGCCGCTCTGCTGGTCGCCGAACCCGCGGTGCTGGACCGGACTCAGCTCGCCTGGATGCTGGTCATGGGCCTCTTCGTCGTGCCGGTCTCCTTCGCGCTGATCACGCTAGGTCCGCGCTACCTGCCGGCCCCCGAGGTCAGCCTGCTGCTCCTGCTCGAGACCGTACTCGGCCCCTTCTGGGTCTGGTTGGCCCTCGGCGAAGCCCCGGGCCCCTGGGCGCTCGTCGGCGGCGCCGTCGTCGTTGCGACTTTGGCGGTCCACTCGGCCCTCGCGCTCGGCCGCAGGAGCGCGCCCGCCTGAAGCGCCCGAAAACAGGCAGACGAGCC
>CAMYKD010000136.1 GCA_947258885.1 uncultured Kiloniellales bacterium
CCGGTCCAGTTTCTGCAGCTGCGGCATGCCTTCATCTATCCAACTCCTGACTGTCCTTGGGTTCAGGCCGGTGACGGCGCTCACGCCGCCGTATTGCCTCCGTCGATCGGGATCGCGGCGCCGGTCATGTAGGCCGCGCCGTCGGACACCAGGAAGGCGGTCAGCTTGGCCACCTCCTCCGGCGTGGCGATCCGGCCGAGCGGCACGGCCGCGGCCATCTCGCGCCGGGCCTCGGCCGGGTTCTGGCCGCGCGCGCGCCTCGACGTCCAGCATCGGGGTGTCGGTGTCGCCCGGGCAGACGGCGTTGACGCGGATGTTCTCGTGGGCGTGGTCGAGCGCCATGGCCCGGGTCAGCTGGACGACCGCACCCTTGCTGGCGCAATAGGCGACGGCGCGGCGGCCGCCAACCAAGCCCCAGTCCGAGGCGATGTTGACGATGACGCCGCCGCGCACGCGCAGCGCCGGGACCGCGGCCCGGCTCATGTAGAAGACCGCGGAGACGTTGACCGCCAGGGTCTCGTCCCACACGGCGTCCGTGGTCTCCTCGGCGGTGCCGTAGTGGATGATTCCGGCGTTGTTGACCAGGACGTCGAGGCCGCCGAAGCGCTCGACCGTGGCCTCGACCAGCGCCTGGCAAGGGCCAGGCGCCGAGAGGTCGCCCAGCCACGAGGCCGCCCGGCCGTCGGCTGCCGCGATGCGCTCTTCCACAGCCGCCGCGCGCGCGGGGTCGCGGCCGGCCAGCATGAGCGCATGGCCCTGCCCGGCCAGCTCCAGCGCGATGGCCGCGCCGATGCCCGAGGTCGCGCCGGTGACCAGCGCCGTTTTGCCGTTGTCGTTCATGATCCGATTCCTTCCTCAACCTATGCCGAGATGACCAGCAAAGTGTTAACGGGCGGCCCGATTCCGGGGCTGTCATGGCGACGCCGCCCCCTGCGGTGAAAACGCCGGGGCGACCGGCGGCCGGTAAGCGAGTGAACTCGGCGGGGTTCAGCTGAGCTGGCAGGTGAACAGCCGTCCGAAGCGGGGCAGGGGGTCGTCGACGCCGGAAAGGCGCAGGCAGTGCCAGGCGAGCGCGTGGTTGCTGGAGGTGACCGGCTTGCCCAGCTCCGCCTCGATTTCGGCGGCGACCTCGACCAGGCGCAGGGCGGTGCAGGACACGAAGACCGCATCGACCGCATCGGACGCACCCAGCTCGAGTACCGCCCGGCTGAGCGAGTCCGGGCTGATCCGGCCGACCTTGCGGTCGTCGCCCTCGTTGAACGAGCCCATGACCGGGATGTCGAGGCCGCCGGCCCGGAGGTGGGCGCGCATGGCCTGGTTGATCTCGTCGAGGTAGGGGGTCAGCAGCGCCATGCGGCGGCAGCCGAGCGCCTTGAAGGCGGCGAAGGCCGCGCCCATCGGCGTGGTGCAGGCGACCCCGGGGCGGGCCTCGTGGATGCGCGCCGCGACGTTGTCGTCGCCGATCACCATGGCCCCCGAGGTGCAGCCGTAGGCGACCACGTCAAGCGGCAGGCCCGGCAGGATGCGCGCCGTGCAATCCGCGATGCCGACCTCCATGGCCTTCAGGGTCTCGGGCGTGATGTCGTTCGCGTTGTGGATCCGGCTCTCGTAGAAGGCGACGCCCGGCAGGTCGAGGATGCGCCGGAACTCGTGCTCGATGGTCTGGTCGCTGCCCAGCACGATGACGCCGATGGCCGCTCGCTCGGCGATGCCGCCGTCGAGCTCGAAGGCCATGTGCTGCTTGTTGACCAGCAGGCCGTCGCCTGATGTCGGGGCCGCCAGGGGCTCGATCATGTCGTGGTCCTCCTTACCGCAGCGTCATGCCTTCGAGCGGGATCTCGGGTTCGCGCCCGGCGACGAGGTCCGCCGTGATGCGCGCCGCGCCGCAGGCCATGGTCCAGCCCATGTGGCCATGGCCGGCATTGTAGTAGAGATTGCGCTGCGCGCCGAGGCCGAAGACCGGCGCGCCCTCGGGCGTCATCGGCCGGAGGCAGGCACGGTAGTCCGGCCGGGCGTAGTCGCCGCCCTCGGGGAAGAGGTCGCGCGCCGCCGCCAGCATGTGCCTGAAGTCGCCCGGCTTGTGCGACAGGTCGTAGCCGGCGAACTCGGCCGTCGCGGTGATCCGCAGGCGCGCGCCCATGCGTGCGTAGGCGACCAGGTTGTCCTCGTCGACGCCGCCGAGGGCGGGCGGGCTATGGCCGGCCTCGACCGGCAGGGTGACCGAGTAGCCCTTGATCGGATAGATCGGCAGCCTGACGCCGAGCCGCCGGGCCAGCAGCGGGCTCTCGCAGCCGAGCGCCATGACATAGCGGTCGGCGGTTTGCCGGCCCCGGTCGGTCAGCACGCCGGTGACGGTGTCGCCGTCGGTCTCGATGCCGGTAATGGCCGATCCATAATGGAACGTGGCACCGCGCTCGGCGCAGACCGCCGCCAGGGCCAGGGTGAACAGGCGGGCGTCGCCGCTGCCGTCGGTCGGGCAGTAGATGGCGCCGGCGAGCTTGTCCTTGACCGGGGCCAGCGCCGGGTCGATGCGCGCGATCCCGTCGCGGTCGACGGCCCGGAGATCCTGGCCGCCGCCGGACAGGATCGCCATCTTGGCGACGCTCTGGTCGAAGTCCCGGGCGTTGCGATAGAGGTATAGCAGCCCCCGGTTCTCGCCGTCGTAGGCGACGCCGGTCTCGGCCGCCGTCTCGTTGAACGCGGCCTGGGAGTAAAGGCACAGCCGGTGCTTGCGCAATGTGTTGACGCGCGTCCGCTCGGCCGTGCACTGGCGCAGGAACGAGAGCGACCAGCGCCACAGGCCCGGGTCGAGGCGCGGTTTGAATCGGAGCGCCTGGTCGTCGCGCCAGAGCGACCTGAGCAGCATCGCCGGCGCCTTCGGCGAGGCCCAGGCGTAGGAATGCCCCGGCGCGATCAGGCCGGCGTTGGTGGCGCTGGTCTCCTCGGCGGCGCTCTGGTTGCGCTCGACCACCGCGACCTCGTGACCGTCCTTCAGCAGGCAATAGGCCGTGGTCACGCCGATCACCCCCGCCCCCATGACCAAGACCTTCATGGCCCGCTCCCCAGATCGACACCGGACCCTGGTGCCGCGGCGAGACTCTAAGCGAATTTCAGGCGCTTTGCGACCCGCGGCCGTTCAGCGACGGGTGACGCGGTCGACCGGTATGCCCCAGATACCCCGTTCGCGCTCCCGGGCGATGCGCTCCAGGACCAGGTACTCGAAGGGCGCGCCGGGCCGGGCGACGGCCCAGCCGTGGTACAGCATCCAGGCGGAGAGGTCGATCTCGGGGCCGAGCGGCGAGTTCCGGTCGCGGACGCGGCAGACCGCGCTTTCGCTGCCGTCGGCGTGGCGCGCCACCCGATGGCAGGCGACGAAGCGGTCGACCCTGAGGTCGAGCTGCAGCACGGCCCTGGAGGCGCAACGGACCGGCCGGATCGCGGTGCGGCAGACCCGGTTGGTCGGCGGGATGTAGATGCCGTAGAGGCGGACGGTGCGTCCGCCGATCTCAAGGGTGCCGTCGTCCTGGACGAAGGCGAGCCGGCGGATCTCGGCCAGGGCCGGATCCTGGAACGCGACGAGGGCGACGAGCAAGGCGAGCAGAAGTCTCGGCATGGCCTGATCCCCGGCTGTGACGGGCCACCGCGGGCGGCCCTCACATAAGTGTTACGCCGCCCGACCGCGGTTCATCCCGAAACTCTCTAGCGCGCGGCGATGACGCCGATCTCGACCGTGTACTTGGCGAAGGCCAGCTTGGCCTCGACGCAGGCGCGCGCCGGGGCCGCGCCGTCCGGCACCCAGGCGTCCCAGACCTCGTTGACCGCGTCGTAGTCGCGCATGTCGGCGAGCCAGATGGTCGCCGAGAGCAGCTTCGACTTGTCGCTGCCGGCCTCGGCCAGGAGGCCGTCGATCCGTTTCAGGATCGCCGCGGCCTGCTCTCCGGCCGATGCGGCCGGTGCGCTCTCCGCCACCTGGCCGGCCAGGTAGACGGTGTCGCCGTGGATCGCGATCTGGCTCATGCGCGCGCCCGTATGCTTGCGTTCGATGGTCATGGCGCAACTTCCTTTCGTTAGGCCGCCGCGAGGCCGAACCCCAGCCGGGCCAGCTCGGTCTCCAGCTGGGCCGCCTGCGCGCCCGCGAGCGTCGTCAGCGGCGGGCGCAGCCTGAGCCAGGCGGAATCGCCCAGGCGGTGGGCCAGGATCTGCTTCAGCGTGGGGATCATGGGATTGGCCTGGAGCACCAGGCGCGTCGCCGTGATCTCGTCCTGCAGGGACTCCCGGTCCTCGCGCCCGGCCTGCCAGGCGTCCCAGACCCGGCGGATCGCCGGCGCGTTGACGTTGGCCGAGGCGCTGATGCAGCCGGCCGCGCCTTTCTCCAGCATGTCCAGCATGATCGCCTCGGTCCCCGGGAAGATCCCGAGATCCGGGAACCGGGCGATGAAGTGGGCGCAGCCCTCGGGGTCGCCCGAGCTGTCCTTGATGCCCGCGATGGTCCCGGGGTAGGCGGTCAACAGGCTCTCGACCAGGCCGTGGGTGATCGGCACGGCGGAAAGCCGCGGGAAGTGGTAGAGGACGACCTCGAGCGCCTCGTCGCCGGTGCGCTCGATCACCTCGGCATAGGCGGCATGGAGGCCCTCGTCGCTCACCCCCTTGTAGTAAAAGGGCGGCAGCATCAGCACGCGCTTGCAGCCCAGCCCGGCGGCATGGCGGGTCAGCTCCAGGCTGTCGGTGAGCGCGCAGCAGCCGGTACCGACCATGAGCCGGCCCGCGGGAACGCCGGCCTCCAGCGCGGCCTCCAGGACCGCCTTGCGCTCGTCGACCGAAAACGAAGTGGCCTCGCCCGTGGTGCCGAACAGCGCCACGCCGTGGCAGCCCTCGTCCAGCAGCCGGCGCACGTGGGCCACCGTGCGTCCGGGGTCCGGCGCCAGATCCTCGTCCAGCGCGGTCAGCGCCGGGGCCCAGAGGCCCTTCGCCGGGGTCGCGGTTTCGCTGCTCGCCATGACACACTCCTTTCCACGTCCAGTCCCAATCCGGCACACCTTCCGAAACCTGGGTGGCGGGGTCAAGTCCGGCCGCGCGCCCGATGTTGAGAACAGGTCCTTATCATGGGATCGTCGGAGGCGAGCCTTTGCGGCCGCGCGGTCATGACACGACGCCGACGCGGCGCTATCATGGCGGCGATCAATAAACGGGGAGGTCCGACATGAGCAAGATCGTCGACGAGGTACTGAGCGCCAACGCCGCCTATGCCGCCGAGTTCGGCGCCAAGGCGGAGCTCGCCATACCGCCGGCGCGGCGCTTCGCCATACTCACCTGCATGGATGCGCGCCTCGACCCGGCCAAGTACGCCGGCCTGGCCGAGGGCGACGCCCACGTCATCCGCAACGCCGGCGGGCGGGCCAGCGACGACGCGATACGCTCGCTGGTCATATCGCACAAACTTCTGGGCACCGGGGAGTGGTTCGTCATCCACCACACCAACTGCGGCATGGAGACCTTCACCGACGACCTCATGGGCGACCTGTTGGCCAGCAGCCTGGACACCGCCGAGCTTACGCCCACGGGCTGGCGCGACCGGGGCGGCGGCGGTGGCTCCTCGGAGGGGCGCTACGTCAAGTGGCTGACCTTCACGGACCTGGCCGGAAGCGTCGCGGAGGACGTGCGCCGCATCCGCGACCATCCGCTGGTGCCCGGCGGCATCCCGATCCACGGCTACATCTACGACGTTACGTCCGGCAAGCTCGTCGAGGTCCCGGAGGCGACGGAGGCCGGCGCGCCGGCCTGAGCCCTGGCGCGCGGCGGCGGGAATTTGAGACCCCGGGCAGGCGTGACCCCGGGCAGGCGTGACCCCGGGAGCGTGCAGCTGCGCGCGTGCCGCGGAGGGCTATCGTGCCGTCACAGCGCCTCGAGCAGGTGGACGACCTCCTCCATTTCCTCGGCCAGGGGCGCGACCTGCCGCGCCACCTGTGCGACGGCCTCGGGGCCGGGCCGGCCCTGCGTGGCCGCCTGCATCAGCGGCAGGAACCGGCGCCAAGTCTCTTCCACTCTCTGCAGCTGCGACTGGATCTCCGGTGTCGGCGGCGGGAGCAGCTTCATCTGGGCATCGCCGTCGATGAGCCCGTTCAAGTTGCGCTCGAAGAGTGCATAGGTCTGGACGAGGCTCTCGCGGTGCGTCTCGGCGTCGTGGCCGTAGGCGATCAGCAGGAACTCCTTGGCCATGCGCCGAATGAGCGTGTGCTGGCGGCCGGAGAGATCCGTCGCCTTCACGAGCATGGAAAAGAACCTGAGTCTGGCGGCCTCCTCCTTGAGCAGCTCCACCATGCGGTCGGCCTCTCTCAGCAGCCCGAGGTTCAGGCTCGCGATGGTGTCGACCTGCTCGGGCCCCATGGACCCGGCGTCGAGTCCCTTTTGGACGGCGGCGTAGAGCAGATACCACAGCTCCTCGATGCGGTCGAGTTGCGCGAGGGCTTCGGGCGACTGCACCGCGGGGAGCCCGAGCGACTCGTCCCCGCGACGCAGGCCCGCGAGGATACGCTCGAAGAACGCGCAGGAGTCCTCAAGGACGTGCAGACGGCGCTCGCTGTCGACCCCCAAGGCGACGAACAGGGTTTCGGCGCTGATCATCTGCGAGCGCATGCTCAGCTCGCCGGTCAGATGCACCGCGGTCTTCACCGTTTTCTCGCTGTGTTCGACAGCATGACCGCCGCCATGACCGCCGCCATGCTTCTCGCCGTGGGTCTCGGCGTGTCCAACGGTGTGCTTTGCCACGGCATCGGCGGTCGGCACCGTGATCGCCGAGACGACCACGCCGATGAAGCAGGCAAGGCCTGGGGTCATCTTCTTGAACACGGTCGTGGCTCCTCCTTCCGGCTTCGCCCTGCGCGCGCGGGCGGCCCAGCGGCCGGAGTTCGAGATCGTTTTGACCATGTTGCACTCCTTTGGGCCTCGGTCAGGGTTGGACGGTCCGTTACAGACCACCCCCTGGCCCTAGCGCTCTTTCCACACGACCGCGCCATGGGACTTTTCGACTTTGCCGGGACCCTTTACGGCGCTTTGTTTGCTGGCGTTAAGAAATTACGTAAAAAGACCATATATTATCTATGGATAAGAACTTAAAATCCGGGAAACATCTATCGTTAATGGCCCGAACCGGTGAGAACAGGGGGCATTCACCTTTTCGGAAGCGCTGAATACTCCCGTTTTCCTCTCCCTATTCCGACGCCTCTGGAGTTGCACGAAAGACCAACGCTCAGCGGCCGGCCTGCCGTGCCGCCAGCTCGCGTCCGGTCTCGCGCACGCGCCGGACCAGCAGGTCGACGTCCGCCTCGGTCGTGGCGTAGTGGATGATGCAGGCGCGAAGGGCGTGGCGGCCGGCCAGGGTGGTCGGCGTGAAGAAGACCTCGCCTTCGGCGTTGAGCGTCTCGTTGATCTCCCTGTTGAGGGTCTCGAGCGCGGCCTCGCCGCCGCTCCATCCGGGCGGCGCGAAGCGGAAGCAGACGATCGACAGGGAAACCGGCGCCAGCAGCGCGAGGTCCGGCGCCGCCTCGACGGCGTCGGCCAGGCGCCGCGCCAAGGCGTTGCTGCGGGCGATCTTGGCGCGCAGCCCGGCGCGGCCGAGGTGCATCAGCGTGGCCCAGACCTTGAGCGCCTTGAAGCCGCGCGACAGCTCGAAGCTGTGCTCGAAGGGCAGCAGCAGCTCGTCGGGACCCTGCGTCCTGGCGGCCTGCAGATAGGGCGGGACGACGCTGAAGGCGTCGCGAAGCAGCGTGCGGTCGCGCACCATCACGCAGCCGCAATCGAGCGGTACCGAGAGCCACTTGTGCGGGTCGAGCGCCAGCGAATGGGCGCGCGCCATGCCGGCGAAGCGCGGCGCCGCCGCCGGATCGCACACGCCCAGGGCGCCGTAGGCGCCGTCGATGTGGAACCACAGGCGGCCGGCGGCGCGGTCCTCGGCCACGGCGGCCTCGAGCGCGGCGACCTCGATGCGGTAGTCCCGGTCTACCGGGATCCGGCGCAGGTTGGTGCTGCCCAGGCCGAGCAGTTCGACGCTCTTCTGGATGCAGGAATGCGCCTCTTCCGAGGCATAGACCGTGAGCGGCGGACGACCGCCCTGCAGGCCCTCGCCGCGGAGGTCCCAGCCGTCGGACTTGGCGGCCCAGTGGCGGGCGGCGGCGAGGCCGGTCAGATTGGCCATGGAGCCGCCGCTGAGCAGCAGGCTCATGCTGCCCTCGCCGGGAAAGCCCACCGCGTCCATGAGCCAGCGCCCCGTACACTGCCCGAAATGGGTCGGCAGCGCCGCCGCGCCGCCGCCCATCATGTTCATTCCGTTCGCGACCACCTCGGACAGCACGGCGACCGGCGCCGGCGGCGCGACGACCCAGGCGAAGAAGCGCGGATGGCCGTTGCCGGTGGGGTAGGGCAGCACGTGGCTCTCGACGTAGTCGAGGATGTCCTCGGGCGCGGCGCCCGCCTCCGGCAGGCCTTGGGTCAGGACCTCCTGCAGGATCTCCGGACCCGGCTCGGGACGGACCGGCCGGTCGCGCAGCTTGGCCAGGTGCCCGGCGATCAGCGCGACGACCCGCCGGCCCAGGCGCTCGAACTCGGCCGGGTCCATGGCGAGCGGCGTGCCGTCCTGCGATCCGGCCGCATCGATCGCGTCGGCCTTGGATGATTCGTTGGTCATATGGACCTCTCTATGGTTCTACGGGACAGGCGCCGAGCTGCGGCCGCGTGCCGGGACATCGTACAATCGCGGACAGCGGAGAGTCTGGCGGTTTTCGCCAGGGGGGCGCGCCCCAGGGCGCGGCGGCAGTGCTAGTCCCGGCAGGCGCGCTGCAGATCAGCGAGGTCGTGCCAGACGATGCGGGTATCGGGCGCGTGGGCGCCGGCGAAATCGTCGACGCCGTGCTTGTCCGGCGCGCCGCCGAGGCGTTCATAGAATCGGATCGCCGCTTCGTTCGCGTCGTAGACCCAAAGGCAGGCCGAGGTCACGCCGGCGGCGGCAAGGCGCTCGACTGCCGCCGCGAGCAGCCGCTTGCCTAGCCCCCCTCCACAGAGCTGTGGCCTGACGTGCAGGTTCTCGATCTCGGCGTCGAAGCCCGGCTCGCCGTCGCGGACGATGGAGACGAAGCCGGTGAGCGCCGCCTCCAGGGTCGCGACCATCACCAGCTGCCCGGCCCTCGGCGCGCGCAGCGCATCCCGCCAGAACGCCCGCCGCTCTTGGAACACCTCGCCGTCCAGATAGGCATCGGGCAGGATGTCGCGGTAGTGGGCCCGCCAGCTTTCGGCATGCAGCGCGGCGATGGCGTCGGCATCCCCCGGTCCGGTGTCGCGAAACTCCGTCATCTCGGGCGGTAGCAGCCCATGACGCCAGACTCACCCCACCGTATCCGGCAGCACCGCTTCGCGCTCGGCGATGAAGGCCCTCAGCGCCTCGTCGACCGTCGGGTCGAGGCTCGGGGCGTGGTCGTCCCAGCGCCCGAGCGTCTCGCGGGCCTTGGCGGTGGCGCGGGCGGCGGTGTCCTGGGCGCCCTCGGCGGCCCATTGCTCGTAGCTGTTGTTGTCCAAGAGCTCCGGCATATAGAAGGCGGTCTGGAACTTCGCCCGGGTGTGGGCGGTGCCCAGGTAGTGGCCGCCGGGGCCGACCTCGGCCAGCGCGGCCATGGCGTCGCCCAGGTCCTCGAAAGCGACGCCTTGAGCGAAGCGGTAGTACATCTCCATCTGCTCGGCATCGAGCATGAACTTGGCGAAGCTGGCCGTGAGGCCGGCTTCCAGCCAGCCGGCCGAATGGAACACGTAGTTGGCGCCGGCCAGCAGCACCGACTGCATGGTCATGCCGGACTCGTAGGCCGCCTGGGCGTCGGGCAGCTTGGCGCCGTTGACCATGCCGCTGGAGCGCCAGGGGACGTTGTAGCGCCGGGCCAGCTGGCCGACCATGAAGTTCATCAAGCTGATCTCGGGCGTGCCGGCCATGGGCGCGCCGGACTTCATCGAGACCGTGGCCAGATAGTGGCCGTAGATCATCGGCGCGCCGGGCCGCACGAGCTGCGCGAAGGCGAGGCCGGCCAGCGCCTCGGCGTTCAGCTGCGCGACCGCGCCGACGCTGGACGCCGGCGTGTTGGCCCCGGCCATGACGAAGGGCGAGAGGAGGACCGCCTGGTTGTGCCGGGCGTAGACCTTGACCGCGTCCAGCATGGTCGCGTCCCAGACCAGCGGCGAGTTGCAGTTGCAGACCGAGACCATGACGGTGTTGGCCTCGACGAAGGCCTCGCCGAAGACGAGCTTGGCCATGGCCACCGTGTCCTCGGCCCGCTCGCGCGCCGTCGTCGCGCCCATGAAGGGCTTGTCGGAGTGCCTGAGCGCGGAATAGGCGATGTGCAGGTGGCGCTTGGCGACCGGGACGTCGACCGGCTCGCAGGTGATGCCGCCGGTCAGGTGCAGCGCCGGGGCCAGATAGGCCAGCTTGTGGAAGGCCTCGAGGTCGGCCAGCGTGGAGTAGCGCCGCTGGCCCTCCAGGTCGAGTACGTAGGGCGAGCCGTAGGTCGGCGCGAAGACCGTGTTGCGGCCGCCCAGCTTGACCGTGCGCGCCGGGTTGCGGCCGGCGAGCGTGATCTCCTCGGGCGAAGTCGCGACCAGCGCCATCACCAGGTCGCGGTCGATGCGCACGCGCTCGTCCGTGACCTGGGCGCCGGCCTGCTTCCAGAGCGCCAGCGCCTCGGCGTCGCGGAAGTCGATGCCGACCTCCTCGAGGATCCCCATCGAGGCCTCGTGGATCAGCTCGACGCCCTCCTGGTCGAGCACCTCGTAGACCGGGATGTTGCGGGTCAGCGTGGGCAGGGAGACGAGAGGCGCGGCCAGGCGCTCCGCGCGCCGCGTCCGGCGCCCGCCGCGGCGCCCTGCTTCGCCCGATCGTGCCGCGTCCATGGCC
>CAMYKD010000137.1 GCA_947258885.1 uncultured Kiloniellales bacterium
CCAACGTGCTCTGGCAGATGAACGGTCTCTCCAAGGACTTCGCGGATGCGATCGATTCCGCCGATCCGCTCTGGCTGATCGGCGGCGTCGCGGACTTCAACGGCGATTCGCGGGCCGACATCCTGTGGCGTCACGTCGACTCCGCGCATACGGTCGTCTGGCAGATGGACGGCTTTGTCAGGCAGGACAGCGAGAAGGTCGGCGCCGTTCCCGCCGATTGGCAATTGGAAGGTCTCGGCGATTTCAACGGTGACGGCAAGGCCGATATCCTGTGGCGCAACGGCGGCACCAAGAAGCTGTTCATCTGGCAGATGAACGGCTTGAACAAGCCAAAGAAGAGGACGGTCGGCGCGGTTTCCGCAGACTGGGTGGTCTCCGGCGTCGGCGACTTCGGCGGCGACGGCAAGGCCGACATCCTGTGGCGCAACGTCGGCACCGGCGACACGGTCATCTGGCGGATGGACGGATTCGACCGGTTGGCCGCGCAGTCGATTGGGACGACCAGTCTGCTCTGGCAGATCGACAGCGTTGCGGATTTCGATGGCGACGGCAAGGCCGACATCCTGTGGCGCAATCCTACCAGCGGCGGCACAGTCATCTGGCGGATGGACGGCTTCACCAGGCTAGCGGGGCAAGGAATCGGGACTGTCAACTCCACCTGGGTCGTCGAGCAGGTCCGCGACTACAACGGCAGCGCTCAGGCCGACATTCTGTGGCGCAGTACCAAAGACGGGAGGGTGGTCGTCTGGCAGATGAACGGGTTCCTCAGGGAAGGGGCGGCCATGGTCGGCGTGGTCGGCTTGGACTGGGAGGTCAATTAGCCTGCAGGCGCCCAGCCGTGCCGGTTGAGAGAACCGGCACGGCCGCGCGCCAAACAGCAGCGTCTGCTCCGCCTGCAACGGTCCAGTGCGCGGATCAAGGCTACTTGCGCGGAAAGCGGCTCCAGCCGGCGAGGATCGCCTCGTCGTCGCTGCAGAACATGCGCTCGCCCTTGTCCGGGTCGATCGTGACGTCCTCGTAGGTCTCGTCCGAAGGGATGTAGAAGATCCGCTGGTCCTTTTCGTTGATCGCGCCCTTGACCACGCAGAAGATCGTGTCGGTGGTTTCACCGGGCAGGCGCGCACCCCGGCGCCAGTCCCCGGGCGGGATGAACTCGCCGCGCCACAGGCCAAGCTTGGCGTCCCGGGCCGCGTCCTGGGTGCTCTGATAGCTCGGCACGGCGCCGGGCAGGGCGACCGCGTAGCCCTGTCCGACCATGACCTCGCCCAAATCCTTGCCGTCGATCTGGCAGGCGCCGGCGACCGTCGGCGCGTCGTTCTCGCTGGTGCAGCTGACCGCGCCGAAGGCGGCCAGCTTGCGCAGCGCCAAGGCGGCCTCCAGGCCGCAGCGCCAGCCCTTCTTCTCGATCATGCAGCGTTGGCCGAGTTCCGGTGCGTCGATGCCCGCAATGTGAACGATCCGGTCGCCGATCTGCAGTGTGTCGCCGTCGATGATCGACACCGCGCCGGTGACCTCGCCGGCCAGGCCGGGTTTCGGCCCGGAGCCGGCGGTCAGCACGGCCGCGGTCAGCAGGAATAAAACAAAGCGCATGGAAAAATCCCGTTTAGTCCTTCGGTGGCGGTCCGGAAGACTGGAATGCCGCACCAAGATATAACATCGCCCCAACCGTCTTTCGGACGGTGACCAGCGAACCTTGGGCTAACATAACCGAGGTTCCAGATAAGGTCATCCACCCGATCCTGCATTTTCGGAGCGGGCGTCGACGACGAAGAGTACTTGGCGCGCGGGTCCGGGGTGCCGCAAGGCTTCTTGCGATAGCGGCGCCCTCTACGGCAGCCTGCGGAGTGGATCGTTGACAGGAACGATGACGACTCGGTAGTGTGTCTTTGGTATACCAAATCCCAACTTTGGAAAGGATGGGGTAGCGGGGATGGCTTGAGGTTTCAGACCACCCCTGGTCACGGTTGTGGGAGCAGGTCTGTTTTGCTACGCTCGATGATCTGCTACACAGTAGCATGACCAAGAGGGTCCGCCATGAGAGGCGCGGCAAATATCACAAGAAACGAGCTGGGAGAGATCAAAATGAGAAATATCGCTAGGAGGCTTTTCGGTTTCGGTTTGGTGGCGGGCCTCGGCCTCGCCTTCATGGCCGCGCCGCATAACGCGGCCGTGGCTTGGGAGCCCAAGAAACCGGTCGAATTCGTGATCATGGCGGGCAAGGGCGGCGGTGCCGACAAGATGGCCCGCCTCATGCAGAGCGTGATCCAGAAGCACGGGTTGGCGTCGAAACCGTTCACGCCGATCAACAAGCCGGGCGGGTCGGGCGCCGAATCGCTCGTGTATCTCAAGCAAAAGACGGGCGACGACCACGTCATCATGGTCACGCTCAACAGCTTCTACACCACGCCCTTGCGCAATCCGGACCTGGACATCGACATCTCGACGTTCACGCCGGTCGGGCGCATGGCCGAGGACACCTTCCTTCTCTGGGTGAACTCGGACACCGCCATCACGACCGTCGACGACTTCGTCAAGGCGGCCAAGGCCAAGGGCAACGGCTGGGTGATGGCCGGCACGGGCAAGGGTCAGGAGGACCAGCTCCTCACCGACTTCCTGAACAAGGCCTACGGCCTCGACATGAAGTACGTGCCCTACAAGGGTGGCGGCCGGGTCGCCAAGGAGCTCGCCGGCAATAACGCCGATTCGACGGTCAACAACCCGTCCGAGCAGCTCGGATTCTACCAGGCCGGCAAGACGCGCGCGATCGCGGCGTTCACACCCGTGCGACTCAACCTGTTCCCGGAGGCGCCGACGTTCCAGGAGCTGGGCAAGGACTTCGTCTATTTCATGCAGCGCAGCGTCGTCGGCGCGCCCGGCATGAGCAAGGAGGCGGAGGCCTATTACCGGGACGTGTTCGAGAAAGTCTACGCCACCGAGGAGTGGCAGGGCTATATGAAGAGCAAGAGCCTGCAAGGCGAATTCCTCACCGGAGACGCCCTCAAGGCATACTGGGCCCGCGAGAAGGAAAACCATCGGCAGATGCTGACCAAGATGGGTGAGATCAAGTAGGATCCGCCGTCCGGGACCAAGGGTGACAGGTTAAGAGGGGGAGGCAGCGTTCATGCGCCGCGCCGAGTTCGTCATGGCCGTCGTGATGGCGCTCTTCTCTCTCTACCTGATGTGGAAGAGCGCGGAGCTGCCGATCGGCTGGATCCCCGACGAGGGACCGGGCGGCGGGGCGTTTCCGTTCTGGCTCGGCGCGGGCATGCTGGTCTGCTCGCTGTGGACTCTTTTGCGCTGGTTCCGGCGGACGAGCGACGTGTCGCGCTCGAGCGAGGCCTATTTCGACAGCCGGGCGCTCACTCTCTTCCTCATCGTAGGTGGGTCGCTCACGGTGATGATCGGCTCGATCCATCTGGTCGGCGTCTACGGGGCGGTGCCGCTGTTTCTGGCCTTCTACATGCGGTTCCTCGGCCGTCACGGCTGGCCGACGACGGGGGCCGTGGCGTTGTCCACCCCGATCGTAGCCTTCTTCTTTTTCGAGATCGCCCTGAACATCACCCTGCCGAAGGGCCTGACCGAACCGCTGTTCTATCCGCTGTACGACATATTCCTTTGATGGCAGTCACGGCGCGCCGCCGCCTCGCGGGGCGGGCCCGCGTCTTGTCGAAAACGCTCCAAAGCCTGGACCTCGAGCAGATCTTGTACTCCTGAGCGGGATCGAAGATGGAAGTTCTAAGTTTACTGGCAGGCGGATTCGCCATCGCGTTCGCGCCGCTGAACCTCGCGCTCGTCGTATTCGGCTGCGCCATCGGCCTGTTCGTCGGGGCGATGCCGGGCCTCGGCTCGGTCAACGGGGTGGCGATCCTGCTGCCGATGACCTTCCTCGTGCCGCCGGAATCGGCCATCATCTTTCTGGCCGCACTCTACTACGGCGCCATGTACGGCGGCGCCATCAGCTCGATCATGCTGGGGATCCCGGGGGCGTCGACCGCGGTGGCGACCACCTTCGACGGGCGGCCGCTCGCGCTCCAGGGCAAGGCGGACGTAGCGTTGATTTCCGCGGCGGTGGCCTCCTTCGTCGGCGGCACGATCTCGGTGGTGCTGTTCACGCTGTTCGCGCCGCCGCTGGCGGAGGTCGCGCTGACCTTCGGGTCGCCGGAGATCTTCGCGCTCATGGTGCTCGCGTTCGCCACGTTCATCGGGCTGGGCGGCGACGACATTCCCAAGACCCTCTTCTCGATCTTCATCGGACTGGCGATGAGCGCCGTGGGCCTCGATATCATCAGCGGCCAGCCGCGCCTCATCTTCTTCGGCCTGCCCGGATTCTACCACGGCATCAATTTCCTGGTGCTGGCGATCGGCATCTACGGCATCGGCGAGATGCTCTGGACCGTCGAGGTGAGCCGGGGGAAGATGTCGATCTCCCAGGCGACCATGTCGCTGCGCCGGATCGTCGACGGCGTGATCGGGCTCAAGAGAAGCATCAAGACGATGCTCATGGGCTCGTTCCTCGGCTATTTCGTCGGTATTCTTCCGGCCGCGGGCGCGACGCCCGGTTCGCTGATGGCCTATGGCGTGGCCAAGACCATCTCCAAGGAGCCCGGGACTTTCGGCAAAGGCAACGTGGACGGCGTGGTCGCGCCCGAAGCGGCCAACAACGCGGCCAGCACCGGCGCCATGCTGCCCATGCTCACTCTCGGTATCCCGGGCTCGCCGACCACGGCGATCCTCCTCGGGGGCATGGTGATCTGGGGCCTGGAGCCGGGGCCCCTGCTGTTCGTCGAGCACAGCGATTTCGTATGGGGCCTCATCGCCAGCCTGTACGCGGCCAACCTCTTCGCGGTGTTGATCAACGTCGCCTTCATCCCGGCCTTCATCTGGGTCTTGCGGATGCCCTTCACCATCCTCGCCCCGATCATTTTCGTCCTCTGCATCGTCGGCGGCTATGCGCCGACGCAGGACATGCACGATGTCTGGCTCATGCTGATTTTCGGGATCGTCGGCTATCTCATGCGCAAGCTCGACTATCCCCTGGCGCCGGCCGTGCTCGCCATCGTGCTCGGTCCGCTCGCCGAGCCGGCGCTCAGGCAGTCGCTTCTGATCTCCAACGGCTCTTTCGCGATCTTCTTCGAGCGGCCCTTCGCCGGTGTGATCATGGTGATCGCCTTGGGGCTCTTGATTCTTCCGATACTGCAGAAAATGGTGAGATACGCGAGGCGCCCGGCCTAGGCCGCCCCGGGGCGGGCCCGTTCCTTATGCCTTGCAGGGCGCTGGAGGCTTGGTGTATGGTATACCACAGTTGCTTTTTGTGGTCATTGGGAGCGGCGTTTGTCCGAACACCCTTCGCGAAACGGCCTGAAGGATGATCTATGATGGCTACGGCGACTGCCCAACTGAACGTTGAACCGATCCACGCTGATTTCAGCCTGAAGGACAGGATCTACGAGTCCTTGAAGCAGGCGATCACCTCCATGAACATCTATGCGGAAGACGCCGAACTGCGCCTCGACGAGCGCGAGCTCTCGGAGAAGTTGACGATCAGCCGCACGCCGATCCGCGAGGCCCTGGCCCGTCTGGAGCAGGAGGGGCTGGTGCGCATCGTGCCCCGCAAGGGCGTCTACATCGTGCGCAAGACCAAGAAGGAAATCCTCGAAATGATCACGGTCTGGGCCGCGCTGGAAGGCATGGCCGCCCGGTTGATCACGCTTCACGCCAGCGACGAGGAGATCGCCTCTCTGCGCAAGTTGTTCGCGACCTTCGGGGGCGACCAGATTCAGGCGCATATCGACGAGTACTCGGAGACCAACATCAAGTTTCACCAGACGATCCTCAGCCTGAGCAAATGCCAGCTGCTGACAGACATCGCGGCCAACCTGTTCATCCACATGCGGTCGATCCGGGCGCGCACGATCTCCGAGGCCAACCGGGCCAACCGCTCGATCGTCGACCACCTGCACATCATCGAGGCCTTGGAACGCCGCAACACCGAGGTGGCCGAGCAGCTGGTTCGTGAGCACACGCTGAACCTCGCTACCCATGTCGAGAAGAACGTCGATTATCTCGATTAACGCGGCGCTCTTGCGGGCGCTGGATTTGACAAGGAAAGAAGCACGTCATGGCGGAAACCGCGACCGACACGCTGGCCAGGAAGGACAAGTCCGGAAAGGTGATTTCGGGCGGCCACCTGGTCGCCAAGGGACTCAAGAACGAAGGCGTCGACACGATCTTCACGCTTTGCGGCGGTCACATCATCGACATCTACGACGGCTGTCTGGACGAGGGTATCCGGATCATCGACGTCCGGCATGAGCAGGTGGCGGCCCACGCGGCCGACGGCTACGCCCGGCAGACCGGCAAGCTGGGCTGTGTCGTGACGACCGCGGGTCCCGGCTGCACCAATGCGGCAACCGGGATCGCGACGGCGTTCCGGTCCGAAAGCCCGGTCCTCCATATCGGCGGGCAAGGGGCCCTGACGCAGCACAAGATGGGCTCGCTGCAGGATCTGCCGCACGTCGACATGATGACGCCGATCACCAAGTTCGCGGCCGGAGTGCGCTCGACGGAGCGTGTCGCCGACATGGTGTCCATGGCCGCCCGCGAATGCTTTGCCGGGGCCTACGGCCCATCCTACCTGGAGATCCCGCGCGACATCCTGGACCGTGAGGTCCCGGTCGAAAAGGCGGTGATCCCAGTCGCCGGTCGCTACCGGGCATCGACCAAATCGATCGGCGATCCGGCCGACATCGAGACGCTCGCCGACCTGCTGACCAAGGCGGACAAGCCGGCGATCCTCTACGGCTCGCAGGTCTGGATGGCCCGCGGCCATGAGGAGGCGATCGAGCTTGTGCGCAAGCTCAACGTGCCGGCCTACATGAACGGTGCCGCGCGCGGCCTGCTGGCACCGGGCGACCCGCATTATTTCAACCGCACCCGGCGCTACGCTTTCGATAACGCGGACGTCATCGTCATCGTCGGCACGCCGTTCGACTTCCGCATGGGCTACGGCAAGAGGATCAGCGAGAAGGCGACGCTGGTTCAGATCGACATGGACTACAAGACCGTCGGCAAGAACCGCGACATCTCTCTGGGTCTGGTCGGGGATCCGGGCGCGATCCTGAAGGCGGTGCTCGACGCGGCCACCGGCCGCTCCGACACAGGTGCGAGCAAGCGCGCGGGCTGGCTGGACGAGCTGCGTGCCGCCGAGCAGAAGGCGGCCGACAAGCTGATGCCGCTGTTTCTCTCCGATGCCGCGCCGATCCATCCCTACCGCGTCGCCTGGGAGATCAACGAGTTCCTGACCGACGACACGATCTACATCGGCGACGGCGGCGACGTGGTCACGATCAGCGCCCAGGCCGTACAGCCGCGCCGGCCCGGCAACTGGATGGACCCGGGCGCGCTGGGCAGCCTCGGCGTGGGCACGGGCTTCGCCATGGCCTGCGGGCTGGCGCACCCGCAGAAGGAGGTGCTGTGCTACTACGGCGACGGCGCGTTCGGCATGACCGCCTTCGACATGGAGACGGCCAACCGCTTCGGCGCGCCCTATATCGCCGTGATCGGCAACAACTCGGCCATGAACCAGATCCGCTATGGCCAGATCTCCAAGTACGGCGAGCAGCGGGGCAACGTCGGCAACAAGCTGGGCGACGTGCCGTTCAGCAAGTTCGCCGAAATGCTCGGCGGCTACGGCGAGGAGGTGCGCGATCCGAACGAGATCGGACCGGCGCTGAGCCGCGCCCGCGAAGCCGTGCGGCGGGACGGCAAGTCCGCCGTGATCAATATCTGGGTCGACCCGAACGAGTACGCGCCGGGCACCAAGGCCCAGACCATGTACAAGTGAC
>CAMYKD010000138.1 GCA_947258885.1 uncultured Kiloniellales bacterium
CGCCGACCTGCTGCTCGCCGACGACAACTTCGCCTCCATCGTCGGTGGCGTCGAGGAGGGCCGCATCGCCTACGACAACGTACGCAAGCTGATCTTCCTGCTGATCGCCATGGGTCTGGCCGAGATCGCGCTGTTTCTCCTCGCCATCCTCGCCGGTCTGCCGATCCCCCTCTTCGCCGTCCAGCTGTTGTGGCTCAATTTGGTTACCGAAGGGGCCCAGACCGTCGCGCTGGCCTTCGAGCGGGGCGAGCCCGGCGTGCTCCAGCGCCGGCCGCGGCCGCCGGGTCAGCCGTTGTTCGACCGGCGTATGATCGTTCCGGTCTTGGTGTCCGGGGTCTATGTGGGCGCGGCGGCCTTCGTCTTCTATCGCTGGTGCCTGGATCAGGGGATGGACATGGCCGAGGCGCGCAACCTCCTGCTGCTGCTCCTCGTGTCGTTCGAGAACGTGCACGTGTTCAACGCCCGGTCCGAAACGCGCTCGGTCTTCAAGGTTTCCGTTGCGGCCAATCCCTTTGTGGTCTTTGCCGCGCTGGGCGCCCAACTTCTGCACATCTCCGCCATGTACCTGCCGGGGCTGCGCGAGGTGCTGGACGTTCAGCCGATCGGCCTGGCGGACTGGTTCATCGTGGCGCCGGTCGCCTTGTCGCTCTTGGTTGTCGTCGAGCTCTACAAGCTGCTGATCGCGCCGCGCCTCGGCTGACGCGCTGGCCGGCGGCAGGGCTTCAAGAACGTTCAGGGATGCTTATCTGTATCGAGACGGGTGGCCGGTGCCGCTCAGTCTTCCGAGTCGTCGTCCGTGCCGTCCTCGACGCGCTCGGCCGGTTCGGAAAGGGGTGCCTTGCGCTCACGTCGGCGGTTGCGGCTCGATTTGCCGTCGCGCGCCGTGGCCGCTTCTCGGGCGCGGCGCTTGCGGTACTTCTCGAGATCTATGACGTCGCCCATGGATCTGTCGTTCCGCCGATTGCTAAAGGACGTGGCCGTTTCCCAGACCGGTCCGTTGTTCTAAGATTAGACGAAACGACCCGCTAAGCAATGCCTGGTGGGCGTCCCGGGTGTCGCTAGGCCGTCGTTGGCAGGGGTGCAGCAGTGAAAATCTTCCTCTATGGCCTGTTCGGGCTGATCGTGCTGGTGGTCGCGGCGGCTCTGATCGGCCCGGGGTTGGTCGATTGGAACGCCCACAAGGACCGGATCGCCGCGGAGGTCCGCAAGGCCACGGGGCGCGAACTCACGATCGACGGCGACGTGCATCTGGCTGTGCTTCCGGCGCCGGCCCTTTCGGCGGATCGGGTGCGTCTTGCCAATGTCGCAGGCGGCTCCGAACCCACCATGGCCGAGCTCCGCGAGCTCAGGGTCAAGATCGCGTTGCTGCCGTTGCTCGCGGGCCGGATGCAGGTCGAGAGCGTCTCCCTGGTCGAGCCGAAGATCCTGCTCGAGATCCTGGCCGACGGCCGCCGCAACTGGGAGTTCGACAGCGAGGCACCGGAAGCCGAGAGCTTGGGGGCCCCCGGCGAGTCCGCCCCGGAACCGGGTATGGCCGGACAGGTTCAACTCGACAGCTTCACGATCGACTCCGGCACCTTGATCTACCGCGATGTGGCGAGCGGCCGGGAGGAGCGCATCGAAAGCCTCGATGCCCAGGTCGTCGCCGAGTCGCTGGCCGGGCCCTTCACGGCACGGGGTGACGCGGAACTGCGCGGCGTCGAAACCGGATTCGAACTGGCGATCGGCCGTCTGCTGCGGGACGGGGCCACGCCGATCAATTTGGGCCTCGAATGGGCGGTGGCCGATGCGCGGATACGCCTCGCCGGCTCGCTGTCGAACCACCCGGAGACGCTCAGCTATCGTGGTCGGGTCAAGGGCGAGGGCGGCGATCTGTCGGCGGCCCTGCGCATGTTTTCGGCCGGCCGGACCGGCGCCGTGCCGGTGCCGCTGCAACAGCCCTTTGCGGTAGAGACCGAGTTTTCCGGCGATCTCGCCCAGGTCGAGGGCTCGGAGCTCAGGTTGCGGCTCGGCGAGACGCGCCTCGAAGGCGACGCCTTGCTCGAGCTGGGCCCGACGCCGGACCTGTCCGTGTCGCTCAGCACCACCCGCATCGATCTGGATCGGCTTCTGGGCCAGGCCGAGCCTGCAGGGGAGCCGGCAGCCGAGCCGACCTCCCCGGCGCCGGCCGACACCAAGGCCGGCCAGGGCAAGGCGGTCCGCTTCGAGCTGCCGAGAGACGTGAGAGCCGGGCTCGATCTGGCGGTCGAAGGCCTCGTCTACCGCGGTCAGGCCGTCCGCCAGATTCGCTTCGATGCCGCCTTGAAGGACGGCCGGGTGACGATCGGCCAGGCCAGGGCGCTTCTGCCCGGCGGCTCGGACCTGTCGGTCAACGGCGTGCTCTCGTCCGAGGGCGGGCGTCCGCGGTTTCAGGGCCGGCTCGAGACGACCTCCGACAACCTGCGCGGTCTCGTGGCGTGGTTGGGCGGTTCCCTCGGAGCGGTGCCCGCCGACCGCCTGCGGCGGATGAGCTTCTCCGGAAGCATCGACGCCACGGCCGAGCAGGTGAGCGTCAAGGAGATCGACCTGAGGGTCGACCTGAGCCGGGCGACCGGCGGCGTGGTGGCGGCGCTGCGCCGGCGTTTGGGCCTGGGCGTTGGGCTGGCGTTGGATACGCTGAACCTGGACGCCTATCTGCCGGCCGAGAGGGGTGCGCCGAAATCCGGTGCCGGGGCGGCCGCGCAGCAGGCGGGGAGCGGCGCGGGCCCGGGGGACGGCTCGGGCGCCGGCCCGCTGGCCCTGCTGGACCGCGTCGACGCCAACCTGGACCTCCGGGTCGGCAGCTTGGCGTGGAAAGGCGAGACGGCCAAGGACCTGCGCCTGAGCGGCACGCTGCAGGACGGGTCCCTCGTGCTGCGCGAGGCCGGTATCGGCGAGATCGCCGGCAGCCGGGCGGGCTTCTCGGGGACGGTGAGCGGCCTTGCCACGGGGGGCGCCGTGGACGGCGAGCTGGAGCTCGAGGTGGCTCGGCCGCGACGCCTGGCCAAGGCGCTGGGGATCGATCCGGCGTCGCTCGCCCGGCTCGGTCGGTTCACGGTGAAGAGCGCCGTCAAGGGCTCGCGGGACGATCTGAGCTTCGACAGCGAACTGGCGGCGCTGGGCGGCAGCTTCGGCTTTGCCGGCACCGCCCGCCCGGCCGCCCGGCCGCTCGCCTTCGACGTCGCGGTCACCGCCAGACACCCGGATCTGGCCGGGCTGGTTGCGGCGCTGGGCGGCCCGAAGGACCTCGAGCCGGATCTGGGCGCGTTGGATCTCAAGGGCCAGGTGGCCGGTACGCCGCTCGAGCTGACGGTGAGCCAGCTGTCCGGCAAGCTGGGCGGGACCGATCTCTCGGGGCGGTTGAGCGCCGACCTGAGCGGTCCGAAGCCGGTGCTGGAGGCGACGCTCGCAACCGGCGAGCTGTCGCTGGCGTCGCTGTTCGCGCCGGCCGCGGACCGCAAGCGGCCCGGGGCTGGCGGCGGCGCCAAGGCGGCCAAGCCCCGCTGGTCCGAGGCGCCGATCGACCTGGCCGGGCTCAACGCGCTCGACGCCGAGCTGGCGCTGACTGCACGGGCCCTGCTGCTCGACGATCTGCGCCTGGAGGACGCCGCGCTCCAGGCGGCCTTGCACGACGGCGTGCTGGACCTGAAGCGCCTGACCGGCACGCTCTACGGCGGCACGGTCCAGCTGGCCGGCAAGCTCGATGCGACGAAACGCCTCGAGGCCGGCCTGGCGCTGACCGCGCGCGCGGTCGAGCTCGGCCCGCTGCTGCGCGAGCAGGCCGATTTCAAGCGCGTGTCCGGACCGGTCGACCTGACCGCCGACCTGACCACGGCCGGAGCCAGCGAGGCGGAGCTGATCGCGGCGCTGGCCGGCGCGGGCGACCTCAAGGGCACGCTCACCTACAAACCCAAGAAGAAGGAGCGGCTGGGCGCCCTGGCGCTCAACATCCTGGGGGCCAAGGTCAAGGAGGTGCGCGGCGTCGCCGACGCCACCACCATGCTGTTTAGCTCCTTCGCCGGCGGCCCGGCCGCGCTCAGCGGCACCTTCACGGTGAAGGACGGCGTGGTCGTGACCGAGGACACCCGGATCGACGGCCGGGACGCCCGGGCCCTGACCCGGGGCCGGGCGGACCTGCCGAAGTGGCGCCTGGACAGCCGGACCGAGGTGTTCCGCGCCGCCGACCCCAAGACGCCCTACCTGAGCGCCCGCCTCAAGGGTCCGCTCGACGAGCCCGACGTGAAGATCGGCGGGCAGCCGTTCCAGCGCAAGGCCCCGGCGAGTGCCGGCGGCGACCAGCCGCAGGGCGAGCCGGCGCCCGAAGCGCCACCGCCGCCCCGGAAGGTCAAGCCCAAAGACCTGATCAAGGACCTGCTCGAGAGTCTCGGGAATTAGCCGCTTGATGGTCCCACTTCTCGCAACACGGCGCCGGGGCTGCTCCATGGCGTCGATATTCGAGTGGACTCTCTACGGCAATGCCGTATAGAGTGACGAAACATGCCGTTCGAGTGGGATGAACGCAAACGCCGGACAAACCTGGAGAAGCATGGGGTCGATTTTGCGGCGGCCGCGAAGGTGTTCGAGGACCCCAACCTGTTGGAGCGTCTCGACAGGCAGCAGGATTACGGCGAGCCGCGATTCCAGGCTATCGGCGTAGTCGGGGACGTGGTGCTCTTCATCGCGTACACGCTGCGCAGCGGCAAGATTCGCATTATTTCGGCCCGGAGGGCCACCGGAAATGAGCGCAAGAGGTATGTCAAAGCACAAGGTCGCTAAACGCACGGCCGCGAAGAAGGCCACCCATGCCGTGAGCAAACGCGTGTCGAAGAAGCCGACTGGGGACCGAACCGACTGGAAGCGGCTGCGCGCGATGATGGAGGAGGAGGTGCTTGCGGCGGCCTGGTCGGATGAGGATGCACAACCGGCGACCGAAAGCGAACTGGAAGAATTTCGGCCGATCCCGACGGTCGATGTGAAGGCGGTCCGGCGCCGGCTCGGCCTGTCGCAGGCGGCCTTCGCCGCTCGCTTCGGCGTCAACCTGCGCACGGTGCAGGACTGGGAGCAGGGCCGGCGGCGGCCGGAGGGACCCGCGCGCCTGCTGCTCGCGGTCATCGAACGCGATCCCGAAGTGGTGCCACGGGTGCTGGGCGCGCCGGAAGCCAAGGCGGGCAAGGCAAGGAAGCAAGATATTCATGTCGTCCCGCATCCGGCGGGCGGCTGGGCCACCCGCCGCGAGGGGGCGACCCGGGCCAGCGCCCGTCACCAGACCCAGCGCGCCGCCATCGCCGCGGCCCGCGTGCGCGCCACCCGCGAGCGCGTCGCCGTCGTCGTCCATCGCCGCGACGGGTCGGTGCGCGCGGGCGCCGGGTGAGGGGGATTCTCGGTCTTGACTAGGATCTGTCGTCATCCGGGCAGACCGGCGTTCCTATCGTCAAATCCTTCGCGACCGCTCGAGCAGGTAGACCCGGACGGCGCTGGACAGGTTGCCCTGGCGGTCGCGGTCGATCTTCTCGACCAGGGCCGCGAGCGACAGGCCCTCGCTGCGGGCCTGGTCCTTCAGGGCCTGCCAGAAGGCCTCCTCCAGGCTGAACGAGGTGCGGTGGCCGGCGATCGTGACCGAGTGCTTGCGGACCGCGGCGCCCGGCGGGCCGGAGGCTGGGGCGTTAGGGCTTGGCACGGGGCCCCACCATGCCCTCCGGCCGGACCCAGGCGTCGAACTGCTCGGGCGTGAGCAGGCCGAGCGCGACCGCGGCCGCCTCGAGCGTCGTGTTCTCGGCGTGGGCCTTCTTGGCTGCCCGGGCCGCGTTGTCGTAGCCGATGTGGGGCGCGAGCGCGGTCACCAGCATGAGCGACCGCCGCAACAGCTCCGCGATGCGGGCCTCGTCGGCCTCGAGGCCCGCGACGCAGTGCTCGCGGAAGGAGTCGCAGGCGTCGCCGATCAGCCGGGCCGACTGCAGCAGGCCGTAGATCAGCACCGGCTTGAAGACGTTGAGCTCCAGGTGGCCGCCCGCGCCGGCCACGGTGGCGGTCACGTGGTTGCCCATGACCTGGGCGCAGACCATGGTCATGGCCTCGCACTGGGTCGGGTTGACCTTGCCCGGCATGATCGACGAGCCGGGCTCGTTGGCCGGCAGGCGCAGCTCGCCCAAGCCGCAGCGCGGGCCCGAGCCCAGGAGCCGGATATCGTTGGCGATCTTCATCAGCGAGGCGGCGACCGTGTTGAGCGCGCCCGAAGCCTCGACCACGGCGTCGTGGGCGGCCAGCGCCTCGAACTTGTTCTCGGCGGTGACGAAGGGCAGGCCGGTGATCCTGGCGACCTCGGCGGCGACGGCCTCGGCGAAGCCCTCGACCGCGTTGAGGCCGGTGCCGACCGCCGTGCCGCCCTGGGCGAGCTGCAGCAGGCGCGGCAGCGCGCCCTCGAGCCGGGCGACGCCGTACTCGACCTGCTTGGCATAGCCCGAGAACTCCTGGCCCAGGGTGAGCGGCGTGGCGTCCATCAGGTGGGTGCGGCCGATCTTGACGATCGCCGCGAAGGCCTCGGCCTTCGCCTCCAGCGCGGCCCGCAGGCGGCCGAGCGCCGGCACGGTCTCGCCGGCGATCTGCTGGACCGCGGCGATGTGCATGGCGGTCGGGAAGCTGTCGTTGGACGACTGGCCCAGGTTGACGTGGTCGTTGGGGTGCACCGGGTCCTTGCCGCCGCGCCGGCCGGTCAGGATCTCGTTGGCGCGCCCGGCGATCACCTCGTTGGCGTTCATGTTGCTCTGGGTGCCCGAGCCGGTCTGCCAGACGACCAGCGGGAAGTGCTCGGCCAGCTTGCCCTGGGCGACCTCCTCGGCGGCCTGGACGACGGCCTTGCCCAGCTCGGCGTCGAGCAGGCCCAGCGCCAGGTTGGTGCGCGCCGCGGCCAGCTTGACGAGGCCGAGCGCGCGTATCAGCGCCGGCGGCATCCTCTCGCCGCCGATCCGGAAGTTCTGCAGCGAGCGCTGGGTCTGCGCGCCCCAGTAGCGGTCCGCCGGAACCGCGATCTCGCCCATGGAATCGCTTTCGATGCGGGTCTCCGCCTGGTCGGGCATGGCTGTAGATCCTCGCACTGCTGGGACGATCGCGCCGAATCATAGGCACAAGGCCACACCGCCGCCAAGGCCGGCGCTTGCTAGCGTTTGGCCGCTTTCGCCCGCCTGGCCGCTTCCAGGGCGAGGCGGGCCCAGGGCAGGAGCTCGTCGGGGTCCTCCAGGCTGCCGTCGGGGGCCTCGCGGTAGGACAGGCTGACCCGCTTGCCCCTGGCCTCGTAGGTGAAGGGCGCGCAGCCGGCGTCGGCGAAGCGCGCCTCGGTCTCTTGGTCCGCCTTCAGGTAGAGGCGGTCGCCTTCGATCAGCGCGAACATGACGCCGTTCAGATAGAGTCCCCAGCCGCCGAACATGCGCCGTGCGGCGACCGGCCCCAGCGCCCGAAGCAGGTCGCGGACGTGGTCGACGAACTCGTCGCGCCGGCTCACGAGGCACCCCCAAGATCTTGCAGGAACGCCGCTATGGCCGCGATCGCCTCGGCCAGGTTCTGCTCGGCGGTCCGGCCCGAGGCCTTGCGCGGCGCGAGCCCATGGTCGCCGTCCTCGGCCCAGTGCAGGCGGACGGCCGGCGACAGTTCGTAGCCCGCGACGTCGGTGGGGGTGCCGAAGGGATCGCGCGTGCCCTGGACGATCAGGGTCGGGGTCCTGATCGTCTCCAGATGCGCCGTGCGCAGCCGGTCCGGCTTGCCGGGCGGGTGGAAGGGGTAGCCGAGGCAAACGAGCCCCCGATCGCCAGGTGTTCCGGGCCGAGCGCCGCGATCACCCGGCGCCAGGACTCCAGCAGGACAGGCTCGCGGTCCGGCGGGCGCTTCCTGCCGTCGCGCCGGCGGGCTGCCATGTAGGGGAACTCGAAGCGCGCGACGCGGAGGCCCTCGGCGGCCAGGCCTTCGGCAAAGGCCGCCATGAAGGCCGAGTCCATGGGTACCCCGGCGCCGTGGGCCAGCGCCAGGGTGAGCGGCGCCCTACTCGCCTCTGCGGAGCCAGGGGCCGGTTCGTCGAGGAGCAAATCAGGCGGCGGCGTCATAGTCCAAATGTCATAATTCGTTAACCCGACTGTCCGATGATGTCCCGTCTCCCCGGAGGTTCCGGGCGAGGAGGTGACATGGACGATCTCAGCAATCGCGACCTGTCGCAAGTGCCCGACGAGGAGTTGACGCCGGCCGAACGGCGGGAGCTCAAGCGGCGCCTAGACGCCTTCGTCGCCGTGATGCGCGACAAGGTCTTCAAGCGCGGCCTGGCGCCCAGGCCGAAAACCGTCACCAAATGGGATCCGCTCAACCAGGGCGGCAAGAGCTGAGGGCCGGCTATTTCTTGCGGAAGGTGTCCAGCGGGACGATCTCGGCCTCGTCGGCCGCCGCATCCCCGGAGGATTCGTTCGCGCCGGCGGCCTTGGGCGCCTTGCTCCGGGGCGAGGGGCGCGCCGGGGCGTCCTTTTCTCCGCCGGGTTCGGCCGCCTCGACCGGTAGCATCGTAACCTCGGCCGAGGGTTTGTCTTCCTCCCCACCTTCCTCCCCGCCGCCTTCGAACTGAAGCCCGAAGCGCACCGAAGGGTCGGCGAAGGCGATCACCGACTCGAAGGGCACGGTCAGGCGCTCGGGCAGGTCGGCGAAGCTGAGCGTCACGGCGAAGCTCTCCTGCCCGACCTCGAGGCCCCAGAACTGCTTCTCCAGCACGATGGTCATCTCGCTCGGGTAGCGCTCGCGCAGGCGGTCCGGGATCTCGACCCCGGAGTGGTCGGTGCGGAAGGTGATGTAGAAATGATGCGCGCCGGGCAGCCCCCGCTCGGCGACCAGGCCGAGCGCGTCGCGCAGGACGCCGCGCAGCGCGCGTTCGACCATGACGTCGTATTTGAGGCCCTCGTCGTCGACCATCTGGATGCTGGGCCCCCGCTGCCGTCCTCTTCAGCCTCGCCTGCGGCCCCCTGGCGCCGCCGCGAGGGTTCGGGTGGGGCGCTTCTGTTGCCAGGTGCGCCCCGAACCCCGCCCCGGCTTTCTGAGGGCCGGGGGCTTAAGGTTAGGCCCTATAGCCGCAATTAAGCAGCTAGGCGGACCTCAGCATAGTTGTCATTCGCAACTATAGAATGGCCCGATAACGGCGGTACCATGCCGGGCGCCGAGCAAACCTTTACCACGCGCGTCGATCCTGTTTCGCCCCCATGGGTCTCCCGCCGGGCGCGGGAGGAAACTGGTGGAGGCGCCGGGTACTGCCCCCGGGTCCGCTGCGCTTATTCCGCGTGCCCGTTTAGCACCGTAGTCGGTTTCCCGACGCTTCTAATATAGGGGTTTTGGCCGCCGGTTCAAAGTTAATGGTTTCTTACCAAGCAGCGGCCCGCAGAAGGGCCGGCGCAAAAGGGCCGGGGCCCGATTGACGGGCGGTTGGCCGATCTTGTCCCCATGTTTCACCTTATCCACGCTATCCTTCGCTTTCAAAGGAGCGGCCCCCGCCGCTAGTGTGGCGCCCATGACACAGTCGAAGACCGGCCTCGGCCGAGAAGATGCCGCCCTCCAGCCGCAGGCGGACGGCGGCAGTTCGTCCGCGAGCAAACGGCGACTCCTGACGGAAGCCCAGGAGGCCGACCTGCGCGAGGCGCGCGAGCATCGATCGCAGACCCGCCGGGTCACCGTGCCGGCGCTCGAGGAGATCCTCTACGAGCCGCTGCCCGTGCTCGACCACGGCTTCGTGCGCGTGGTCGACTACATGGGCGACGACTCGTCCATCGTGCAGGCCGCGCGGGTATCCTACGGCAAGGGCACGAAAAAGGTCAGCCAGGACGCCGGTCTGATCAACTACCTGATGCGCCATCGGCACACCACGCCCTTCGAGATGTGCGAGATCAAATTCCACGTCAAGCTGCCGATCTTCGTGGCGCGCCAGTGGATCCGCCACCGCACCGCCAACGTCAACGAATATTCGGCGCGCTACTCAATGCTGGACCGCGAGTTCTACATCCCCACACCCGAGCACCTGGCCGCCCAGTCCGCGGTCAACCAGCAGGGCCGCGGTGCGGTGCTCGAAGGGGCGGAGGCCGAGCGGGTTCTGGAGATCCTCAAGACGGACTCTGCCAAGACCTATGAGCACTATGAGGAGATGCTGAACGAGCGCGCGGACGGCGGCGTCATCGACGAGAGCCGCGCCGGCCTGACCCGCGAGCTCGCGCGCATGAACCTGCCGATCAACGTCTATACCCAGTGGTACTGGAAGTGCGACCTTCACAACCTGCTGCACTTCATAGGATTGCGCGCCGACCCGCACGCGCAGTACGAGATCCGCGCCTATGCCGAGGTCCTGCTGGAGACCGTGAAGCGCTGGGTACCGCTGGTCTGCGAGGCCTTCGAGAAGTACGCGATGACCGGTACGACGTTCTCCGGTCCCGCGCTCGCGGTGGTCAAGCGGATGCTCGCCGGCGAGACGGTCGCCCCGGAGGACTCGGGCCTCTCCAAGCGAGAGTGGCGCGAGTTGATGGAAGCGTTGGGGCGGGAGGGCTGAGCGCCGCCCTCACTTCGCGTCGCGCAGGCCGGGCCAGTTCCGGTCGGCCTTGGCGATGTTGCCGGGGACGTCCGTCTCCCAGCGCTTCTGGACCGACTTGGAATAGTTGAGATAGAGCCGGCCGTCGACGATGCGCCAGGCCTCGGGGTCGATCGAGGCGGTGTAGCCCTCGCTGACCGCCCAGGCGCAGTAGCCGCCGTACTGCGGCGCGTAGCGCTCGGGCGCCGCGAGGAAGGCGTCCCGGTTGGCGGCCGAGGCGAAGCGCCAGGTCGCGCCCTTCCATTCGGCCGTGTGCTCGGCTCTGCCCTCCACCGGCCGGCCCTCGGTGAAGTAGGCGACCGGGTCGTAGCCGCGGATCGCCTTGCCCCAGCGGCTGAACACCGGGTCGAGCGCGCGCGCCGGGGCCGCGCCCGCGACCAGGGTGGACGCGGCGAGGCCCATAAGCAGGCCGCGCCGGCTGACGGTCATGGTTTTCATGACGGTTCCTTCGAAGGTGCTTTGCCAGATCCGCGTTGGAGATGGGCCGGCCGACTTGCTCCTGCAAATCACGCCGTCGTCGCGAGAAGTCACATTCGCGCGAGGGCTACTGCATGACGATCTTGGGGGCTTGGCGCGCCTCGTCGCCGGCGGCGGCCGCGACCTTGTCCCAGACCCTCTGGGCGATCGCCGTGAAGGCCTTGGCGTGCGGGCTTTCGGGGTTGGAGACGACGATCGGCCGGCCGCCGTCGGAGGTCTCGCGGATCTCGATGTCCAGCGGCACCTCGCCGAGGAACTCCATGCCCAGCTTCTCCGCCTCGCGCCGCGCGCCGCCGTGGCTGAAGACGTGCGACACGTGGCCGCAGTTGGGGCAGGCGAAGTAGCTCATGTTCTCGACGATGCCCAAGACCGGCACGTCGACCTTGCGGAACATGTTGAGGCCCTTCCTGGCGTCCAGCAGCGCGATGTCCTGGGGCGTCGAGACGATCACCGCGCCCGACAGCGGCACCTGCTGGGCCATGGTCAGCTGTGCGTCGCCGGTGCCCGGCGGCATGTCGACGATCATGATGTCGAGTTCGCCCCACTCGACGTCCCGCAGCATCTGCTGCAGGGCGCTCTGCACCATCGGCCCGCGCCAGATCATCGGCGTGTCCTCGGCGACCAGGAAGCCCATGGACATGCACTTGACGCCGTAGTTCTCCATCGGCCTGAGCGTCCTGCCGTCGTCCGAGACGGGCCGGCCGGAGATCCCCATCATGCGCGGCAGCGAGGGCCCGTAGATGTCGGCGTCCAGCATGCCGACCTTGAGGCCCAGCGTGGCCAGGCCGAGCGCCAGGTTGACGGCGCTGGTCGACTTGCCGACGCCGCCCTTGCCGCTCGCCACGGCGACGATCGACTTGACGCCGGGCACCATGGAGCCGGCCGCGGCGGGGCCGGCGGCCGGCGCCGGGCCGCCCTGGGGCGCTCCCGCGGCCGCCTCGCTGTGGGCGGTCAGCACGGCGGTCACCGAAAGCACGCCGTCGAGGGCGTCCACGGCCTGCTCGGCGGCCTTGCGCAGCGGTTCCATCTGGGTGCCCTTGCGCGGGTCGACCTCGATGGCGAAACCGACGTTGCCGTCCTTGACCACCAGGCCCGAAACCATGCCCAGGCTCACGATGTCCTGCTTGCGTTCGGGCTCGACAACGGCCTCGAGGGCCTTCAGTATCTGCTGCTCGGTCACCTGACCCATGTTCGGAAATCTCCCCGATGTCGAATTAACGGCTGAAAGCGCGGCCGCGAGAGGCTATCTATACGGCGAGCAAGCTGCAACGCCCTGCTGTAATATAAGGCGCGGCCGGTCCGTTTGTAGCACCTGACGGCAAAACGAATAGGCGAGGACTTCGATTCATGCCCTGGAAATCACAAGGCGGCGGCGGTGGCGGACCCTGGGGCGGCGGATCCGACGGCGGCGGCAGTGGCGGCGGCGGTGGCGGACCCTGGGGCGGCGGCGGGCCCGGCGGACCGAGGCCCCCCGACTTCGAGGACTTTATCCGCAAGGGCCAGGACCGCTTCAAACGGATGCTGCCCAGCGGCATGGGGTCGGGCCAGGGGCTGCTCCTGGTCATCGCGGCGGTCCTGTTGCTCTGGGTCATCACCGGCTTCTATCGGGTCCAGCCGGACCAGCAGGGCGTGGTCCTGCGCTTCGGCCAGTGGGTCGATACCACCGAGCCGGGCCTCAACTGGCACATTCCCTATCCCATCGAGACGGTCGAGACGCCCTTCGTCACCAAGATTCAGCAGATCGAGATCGGCTTTCGCTCGACGGGCGAGCGCGGGCGCAGCCAGAAACGGGGTGTCGACGAAGAAAGCCTGATGCTGACCGGCGACCAGAACATCATCGACATCGAGTTCACGGTGCAGTGGAAGATCGCCGATGCCGGACAGTACCTGTTCAACATTCGCGACCCCGAGCAGACCACGAAGATCGTGGGGGAAAGCACCATGCGCGAGATCATCGGCCAGACCGACATCCAGCCGGCCCTGACCGAGGCGCGCCAGGAGATCGAGCTGCGCACCCGCGATCGCATGCAGGCCATTTTGAACGATTACCAGGCGGGCATCGAGATCACCCAGGTGCAGCTGCAGGACGTTCAGCCGCCGGCCCAGGTCATCGATGCCTTCGACGACGTGCAGCGGGCCCGGCAGGACCTCGACCGCCTGCGCAACGAGGCCGAGGCCTACCGCAACGACATCCTGCCGCGCGCGCGCGGCGAGGCGGTGCGCCAGGTCCAGAACGCGGAGGCCTACAAGGAGCAGCTGGAGAACGAAGCCGAGGGCGAGGCACAGCGCTTCCTCTCGGTCTACGCGGCCTACAGGCAGAACCCGCAGGTGACCCGCCGCCGCATGTACCTGGAAACGATCCAGGACGTGCTCAGCAGGACCGACAAGGTCATCATGGATTCCGGGGTCCAAGGAGGGGCGGTCCCCTATCTGCCACTCAACGAACTGCGGCGCCGCTCGGCGCCGGGCAACTAGGACGGGGGAGTCAGGATCATGAGCCGGAAACTTTCCCTTATTCTCGGCATTCTCGTCATCCTCTCGGGTGCCGTCCTGTTCACCGCACTGTTCACGGTGGACCAGAGGGAGCAGGCCATCGTGCTGATGCTCGGCAACCCCAAGCGGGTCATCACCGAGCCGGGTCTGCAGTTCAAGCTGCCCTGGGTCGAGAACGTGCTGTACTACGAGAAGCGGGTCCTGAATCTGGATCCGCCGGTCGAACGCGTCCTGCTGTCGGACCAGAAACGCCTGCTGGTCGATGCCTTCGCCCGCTACCGCATCACCGATGCCTTGGCGTTCTACCAGGCCGTGCGGACCGAGGGCGGCGTGCGCCAGCGCTTGGGTCCGATCACCAACGCCGCCCTGCGCGGCGTCTTGGGCAACGT
>CAMYKD010000139.1:0-11276 GCA_947258885.1 uncultured Kiloniellales bacterium
TGCTCGCACTGCCGAAGACCCGAATACCTTCGGATATGGCCCAGAGGATCTCCTTGTGCCAGACCGACGGGACGAGCTCGAAGAATCCGTCGATGATGCCAATCGCGGTGGGCCTCTTGGCGACGACCCCATAAACATCGCCTTGTCTGACCGGTGGCAGGTAGACCGCATCCAATTCTGCACGGGCCCGCGGCGCGGCTAAGGTTGGACCCGTAAACACGTAGATCGTCATCGAGCTTGCTCCTCGGTCTCCCACAGTACGGCGCGCGCCCGCGGCCCCGGCACATAACTGAGACTGTCATGCGGTCCCTCCAGTCCCGGAATGACAACGCGCACAACCGGCAGATCGAACACGCCATGTTGCGTGAGGTCGACCACGACGAGTTCATCAATACCGACAGCGGAGAGCCTTCCGATCTCCCAGGCAACATCCTGCTCGAGGGTTCGGCCCTCCATGTTCACGATGTCCGGAAACCTCAGGCGGGCACCCGCTTGGGCGAAAACGGCTTCGCGGGCCTTCTCGATTTCGGGATCCACAGGCGGATCGTAGTCCTCTGCGAGGAGGTCGTCGCGTGCGCCGGAGATCACCGCGAGACGATCTTGGGCCGCCTCGGTCAGAGCCCGTGACAGGGCGATATGTCGCGCCGGATGACAACCGGACCCCATCGACGCACGTTTGAAGCAGCCGTTGTCTGAGCGCCGTTCCATGATCCAGCAAATGAACGCGGGGATGCCGACGTCACTTGTTGCGTTCCACACCGCGACGTCCATGTCGGCGCGGTCATACTTCTCGAGTATCTCCTGGCAACCGGGATCTTCGACCGTATCGAGGTCCAAACGTTTGTCGCCCATCCGATCGATGCCCAAACAGGACCAGAGTGCGATGGCATCGCGTTCGACGATTTCGGTGATCGCGTGACTCACCGCCTCGAGGAAATGGTTGCCAGAAGCCAAGCCGTTCGAACTCGCCATGAAGCAGCCGCTTCCCGGCGGATAGGGCAAGGTGTAGTTGGTGTGGACCGTCTCGTAAGGTAGCCAGACCGACTCTCGCTGCATCAGATCCTCTCCCTCGATCCAGAGTAGGGGGCGCTTGGGATGGAACTCGCTGTTGGCGATCTGGGGGAGCCTCTCAAGGTCGACGAGCCGATGATGTGGACGCAATTCCTCGGCGCTTGCGAACTTGAGGGGCAAGAGAATGTGCTCGGCGTGGTAGGTTTCAACCGACTCCATCAGGCCCGAGGCTGTCGCAGCCGCCAAGTCTATTCCCTTGCCTTGTGCGACGGCGACCGACCTGGAATTCGGACGTGATACCATCACCACGGGAACCCCGATGTGGTCAAGGCCGGTCACATTGGCGATACGAGTGATGCCCATCGCCTGCATGATGGGGCGAACGCGTTCCACCGTGTCGCTAGGAGGTAGGGTGCGGTGCGTCCCCCGGTGGAATATCTTCTCTCCTGGGCCGGCTTCGATCGAAGGAAGGTCGAGCTCTAAGACGGACATCTGGGTTTCCCGGTCAGATGGGTTATTCGCCTTCCGGCAAGTGGTAGTACCTCTGCCACCTCGCCAGGGCAGAGAGGGTGCGCGAACCACTTCGGCCAACTCAGTATCGAAGATTGGGCCGAGACCTCATATGCTCCGCGCGCCCTAGACTCTACACGGCCAGGCCTTCGGTCACGGGTTCGTGGCTGTGATACTGACTCAGGGCTGCGACGGCTCGATCCGTTGGCTGACCTGCCGGGGTTCGATCCGTTGGCTGACCTGCCGGGGTTCGATCCGTTGGCTGACCTGCCGGGGTTCGATCCGTTGGCTGACCTGCCGGGGTTCGATCCGTTGGCACGAAGGGGTTGTCCGACACCCGCTGCATGAAGGGAACGGGTCCGCTGTCGTTTGCGGCGCCGCCTTGCCTGGAAGGCTGAACAGATTGCGCCATCGCTCTCTATCCTTCGTTTCCCCTGAATGGGCAGAGCTACGACCGGCAGTTGCTGGCCCGTAACGGTTATTATCAAACGCGATGCACCTGAGGGTGTCCTTGACCATGGTCAAGTGGCGGGCGCCGCTGGGCGTGACATTCCCCGCATTCGCATCCGTTTCCGTTCGAAAACCCTCGGCAGAGTCTGTTTCATGCCACCCTGAATGTCCGGACCACTTGGGAAATTTGGACAAGATGATTGGCGACAGCGCGCACGAGGCGCGGCGGGTCATGAAACGGATGGCCCGCCGGACAGTTGTGCCGTCTGAAACAGAAGTGGGAGTTGTGGTTTCGGCTGGCTCGCCAGTCGCCCCCCCTTGCTCAAGATCGGCGATAGTCCCGCGATCTAAGACTTTCGGGCCGGTTCGGCAAAATTACTGCCTAGCGCGTCGGCACCGGCTTGTCGCCCGAGTAGTCGTAGAAGCCGCGGCCGGCCTTGCGGCCGAGCCAGCCGGCTTCGACGTACTTGACCAGCAGCGGACAGGGCCGGTACTTGGAATCGGCCAGGCCCTCGTAGAGCACGGACATCACGGCGAGACACGTGTCGAGCCCGATGAAGTCGGCCAGCTCGAGCGGGCCCATGGGGTGGTGGGCGCCGAGTTTCATGGAGGTATCGATCGCCTCCACGGAGCCGACGCCCTCGTAGAGCGTATAGACCGCTTCGTTGATCATCGGCAGCAGTATGCGGTTGACGATGAAGGCCGGGAAGTCCTCGGCCATGGCCGGGGTCTTGCCGAGCTTGAGCGTGAGTCCCTTGATCGCCTGGAAGGTCTCTTCCTCGGTGGCGATGCCGCGGATCAGCTCGACCAGCTGCATGAGCGGCACCGGGTTCATGAAGTGCATGCCCATGAACCGCCCGGGCCGGTCGGTGATCGAGGCGAGCCGCGTGATCGAGATCGAGGAGGTGTTCGAGCAGACGATGGCCTCGGGCTTCAGGATCGGGCAGAGCTCCCTGAAGATCTCCTTCTTGAGCTCCTCGTCCTCGGTGACCGACTCGACGACCACGTCGCAGTCCCTGAAGGCCTCCAGGCTCGTGCTTGTCGAGATTCGGGCCAGCGCGGCGGTCTTGTCGGCCTCGGTGATCTTCTCGCGCGCGACCTGGCGGGCCATGTTGGCGCCGATCGTTTTCAGCGCGTCCCCGAGGCGCTCCTCGTCCTGGTCGGAGATCCTGACGTCGTAGCCGGCCAGCGCGGAGACGTGCGCGATGCCGCTGCCCATCTGCCCGGCGCCGATGACGCCGATCGACTTGATGTCAAGGGCGCCGGTTCCCGCGGTCTTCGTATCGGACATGGTCTTGGTCTCGTCGGTTGTTTTCTGGCTGGGTTCCCGGGCGGTTCACCCCAGTTCCTGTTCGAGCTCCGGAACGGCCTTGAACAGGTCGGCGACCAGGCCGTAGTCGGCGACCTGGAAGATCGGCGCGTCCTCGTCCTTGTTGATGGCGACGATGACCTTGGAGTCTTTCATGCCGGCCAGGTGCTGGATGGCGCCCGAGATGCCGATGGCGATGTAGAGATCGGGGGCGACCACCTTGCCGGTCTGGCCGACCTGATAGTCGTTGGGCACGAAGCCGGCGTCGACCGCCGCGCGCGAGGCGCCCACGGCGGCGCCCAGCTTGTCGGCGATCCGTTCGAGCATGGCGAAGTTCTCGCCGTTCTGCATGCCCCGTCCGCCCGAGATGACGATCCGGGCGCTGGTCAGTTCGGGCCGCTCGGACTCGGTCAGATCCGCCCCGAGGTAGCTCGCGAGCGCCGCGTCCGCGCCCGCCGTCACGCTCTCGACGGCGGCCGAGCCGCCCTCGCCCGGGGCCGCGTCGAAGGCCGTGGTGCGCACCGTGATCATCTTGATCGGGTCGCCGGATTTCACGGTTGCCATGGCGTTGCCGGCATAGATCGGGCGTACGAAGGTGTCCGGGGCCGCGATCCCGCTGATGTCCGAGATCTGCTGGACGTCGAGCAGGGCCGCCGCGCGCGGCATCACGTTCTTGCCCGAGGTCGTGGCCGGCGCCAGCACATGGCTGTAGCCCTTGGCCAGCTCGGCGATCAGCGGCCCCAGGTTCTCGGCCAGGCGGTGCTCGTACACGGGCGCGTCGGCCAGCAGCACCTTGGCGACACCGGGTATGGCCGCCGCGGCATCGGCAACTGCCGCGCAGCCCTGGCCGGCCACCAGGATGTGGATCTCCTCGGCGCCGGCGACCTCCTTGGCCGCGGTCACCGTGTGCAGTGTCGCCGGCTTCAGCTCGGCGTTATCGTGTTCGCCAACAACCAGCACGCTCATCAGATCACCTTTGCCTCGTTCTTCAGCTTGTCCAACAGGTCGGCCACGCTTTCCACCTTGATCCCGGCCTTGCGCGCCGGCGGCTCGACGACCTCGAGGACCTCCAGGCGCGGCGCCACGTCGACCCCGAGGTCCTCGGGGGTCAGCTGCTCGATCGGCTTTTTCTTGGCCTTCATGATGTTCGGCAGCGAGGCGTAGCGCGGCTCGTTAAGGCGCAGGTCCACCGTCACCACGGCGGGCAGCTTCAAGGACAGGTTCTCCAGCCCGCCGTCGACCTCGCGCGTCACCTTGGCGGCGCCGTCGGCCAGCTCCAGCTTGGAGATGAAGGCGCCCTGCGCCCAGCCGAGCAGCGCGGCCAGCATCTGGCCGGTCTGGTTGTTGTCGCCGTCGATCGCCTGCTTGCCCAGGATGACCAATTCCGGGCTCTCGCGCTCGACCACGGCCTTGAGCAGCTTGGCCACCGCCAGCGGCTCGAGCGCCACGTCGCTCTGGATCAGGATGCCGCGGTCGGCGCCCATCGCCAGCGCCGTGCGCAGCGTCTCCTGGGACTGGGCGACGCCGGCCGAGACCGCGATCACCTCGCTGGCGGTGCCCGCCTCCTTGAGGCGCACTGCCTGCTCCACGGCGATCTCGCAAAACGGATTCATCGCCATTTTCACGTTGGTCAGCTCGACGCCGCTCTTGTCCGCCTTGACCCGGACCTTGACGTTGGCGTCGATCACCCGCTTGATCGGAACCAGGACTTTCATCGCTCCCAAGCCACCCCGCACTGCACAATGAAAATGAAAGAAAAACGCCGCGGGGCGTCCCGCCCGCACGACACCACCGACGACCGTCACGCCGCCCATTTCGCAGGCGCACAATAGGAGCATGACAGAACAGTGTCAACGCCGCGAAAGGCAAAGCCCCGCCTAGGTTTCAGCGGTGCGCGCCGGGCCTCCAGAGGACGTCCTTCGCGCCGCCGCCGTTGACGTGGCGGGCGAGCACGAAGAGCAGGTCGGAGAGGCGGTTGAGGTAGCGCAGCGCCTCGGCGTTGACCGCCTCTTGCGTGCTCAGCGCCGTCGCGTCCCGCTCGGCGCGGCGGGTCACGGTGCGCGCCAGGTGCAGATAGGCGGCGCCCGGCGCACCGCCGGGCAGAACGAAGGACTCGAGCGGGTCGAGGCCGGCGTTGATGCGGTCGATCTCGGCCTCGAGGCGCGCGACCTGGGCGGCGGAGATCCGAAGCGCCGGCTTCTTGGGATCGTCCTTCTGCGGCCGGCACAGATCGGCGCCCAGGTCGAACAGGTCGTTCTGCGCGCGGGCCAGGATCTCGCCGACCTCGCCGCCGCAATGCAGGCGCGCCAGGCCGATGCAGGCGTTCGCCTCGTCGACCGTGCCGTAGGCGGAAACGCGCAGGTCGTGCTTGGCCACGCGGCTGCCGTCGCCGAGCGAGGTCTCGCCGGCGTCGCCGCCGCCGGTGTAGATGCGGGTCAGCTTCACCACGGGTTCAGCCCCTGGCGGTCAGCACGGCGAGTAGCAAAAAAGGGGACATTCAACTTTTCGCAAAAAGTAGAATGTCCCCTTTTTTTCGTCGGTCGCAGCATGTCGCTCAGCCTCGGGCGATCAGCACGGCGAGCAGGAAGAGGATGATCGCCGAGCCCTGCAGCACGACCCGCCAGCGCATCAGCTTGTTGCCGTACTTGCGGTTGAACTCGCCGCCCTTGGCCATCGCGAAGAGCCCGGCGAAGAGCACGGCCACGACGGCCAGCATGGCCGCCGCCAGAATGAACGGAACGTAGCTTTCCATCGTCTTGATATAGCGCGCGCCGGCGAGCTGGGCCAGCGGCAAGTTGATGCAGCGTTCGCGCAACGGGGCCGTGGACAGAGGGCCGCGGAGTTCCCATAGTGCGGCTCGACTCGACGGCCCATGAGTTGGAGAACCGGCATGGCACAAGGCAAGGAACATCGTTACGCGGTCAAGACGGTCTGGACCGGCGCCGAGCAGGGCCCGGCCCGCGACTACAAGAGCTATTCGCGCGACTGCCGCCTGGAGATCGACGGCAAGCCGCCGATCGACGGCTCGGCCGATCCCGCCTTTCGCGGCGATCCGGCCCGGCACAATCCGGAGGACCTGTTGGTCGCGTCCCTGTCCGCCTGCCACATGCTTTGGTATCTGCATCTCTGCACGGTCAAGGGCGTCACCGTGACCGCCTACGAGGACTCCGCCGAAGGCACCATGGTGGCGGAGCCGCACAACGGCCGCTTCACCGAGGTCACCCTGCGCCCCGTCGTGACGATCACGCCGGACAGCGACGCCGAGGTCGCGGAGGCCCTGCACGAGCCGGCCCACGCGGAATGCTTCGTGGCCAATTCGGTGAACTTTCCGATGCGCTGCGAGCCGAAGATCGTCAAGGCCGAGGCGCCGGCGGCCTGACCCTTGCGACGCGCCTCAGTTCCGCCGCTCGATCAGGCCTGTCGCATGACCCTTTACATATGTAACATAGTATGTTACAGTACGCGCTGTGATCAGGGGGTTTCGGCACAAGGGGTTGAATGACCTTTTCATGGAAGGCCGTGGCGCCAAGGTTCGGCCGGACCTGAGAAGGCGCTGCATCACCCGCCTCGACGCGCTCGACCAAGCGGCCGTCCTTGCGGACCTCAACGTGCCGGGGTTCAACTTCCATGGCCTGGAGGGCAGCCCGAAACGCTATAGCATCCATGTGAACGGGCCCTGGGCGATCACCTTCGAATGGGTCGACGGCGATGCTTGGCGTGTCGATCTGGAGCAGTATCACTGAAGAGAGCCAGAGGACTAGAACGTCGTTACCGGAGAGCGATACGGGACAGATGGAGAGATGCGTAGCAACGCAGATGCGAACGAGGAACACCTGGTAACCGGAGAGCCCGCGCGCGCGCCGACGCATCCGGGACGGATCCTCAAGGAGGATGTCTTGCCGGCGCTCGGGCTCTCTGTGAGCGAGGCCGCGCGGCAGCTGGGCGTGACGCGCCAGACGCTGCACCGGATCATGGCGGGCACGCACTCGGTAACACCCGAGATGGCGGTGCGGCTGGGCAAGTTCTGCGGCAACGGGCCGGGGCTGTGGCTGCGCATGCAGCAGGCCCACGACCTTTGGCACGCCGAGCGTCGCTTGCGCAAGGAGATCGAACGCATCCCGAGCCACGAGGCCGTTCGGTAACCTGTCCGCCCCGGACGGCCCTCAGTTCCGCCGCTCGATCAGGCCCCTGGCGATGACCTGGGCCTGGATCTCGGCGGCGCCCTCGAAGATGTTGAGGATGCGCGCGTCGCAGAGCACGCGGCTGATCGCGTACTCCTCCGCGTAGCCGTTGCCGCCGTGCACTTGTAGGGCGTTGTCGGCGTTGGCCCAGGCGACCCGCGCGGCCAGCAATTTCGCCATGCCGGCCTCGATGTCGCAGCGCCGCTCGGAATCCTTCTCGCGCGCGGCGAAGTAGGTCAGCTGGCGGGCGATCATGGTCTCGACCGCCATCCAGGCGAGCTTGCCGGCGACCCGCGGGAACTCGACGATGGCCTTGCCGAACTGGCGGCGCTCCAGCGCGTACTTCAGGCCGAGCTCGAGCGCCGACTGGGCGACGCCGACGGCCCGCGCGGCGGTCTGCACGCGCGCCGATTCGAAGGTCGCCATGAGCTGCTTGAAGCCCTCGCCCTCGACCTCGCCCAGCAGGTCCTCGGCCTCGACCTCGAAGCCGTCGAAGCCGAGCTCGTACTCCTTCATGCCCCGGTAGCCCAAAACCTTGATCTCGCCGCCGGTCATGCCCGGCGCCGGGAAGGGATCGGATTCCGTGCCGCGCGGCTTCTCGGCGAGGAACATGGAAAGGCCCTTGTAGCCCGGCTCCTCCGGGTCGGTGCGCGCCAGGAGCGTCATCATGTCGCTGCGCGCGGCGTGGGTGATCCAGGTCTTGTTGCCAATGATTTTGTAGACCTCGCCGTCCCGGACCGCGCGGGTCCTGAGCGCGCCCAGGTCCGAGCCGACGTTGGGCTCGGTGAAGACCGCGGTCGGCAGGACCTCGCCCGAGGCGATCTTCGGCAGCCAGCGCGCCTTCTGGGCCTCGGTGCCGCCCAGGCGGATCAGCTCGGCGGCGATCTCGGAGCGGGTGCCGAGCGAGCCCAGGCCGATGTAGCCGCGCGACAGCTCCTCGGTCACCACGCACATGGCGGTCTTGCCGAGGCCCAGGCCGCCGAAGTCCTCGGGCACGGTGAGCCCGAAGATGCCGAGCTCGGCGAGCTGCTCGATCACCGGCAGCGGGATCAGCTCGTCCTTCAGGTGCCAGCCGTGCGCCGCCTCGCGGTGGTCCTCGGCGACCTTGCGGAACTGGTCGCGCACCATGTCGAGGGTCTCGTCGTGCAGGCCGGATTCGCCGAAGTCGCCGGAGTCCAGGCCGTCCGCGATCAGCGCCGCGAGGCGCATCCGGACCGCGCTGGTGTTGCCGCGCACCACCAGGGCGTCCACCGCCGGCGCGCCCTGGAAGGCCCGCACCGCCGTTGCCTCGAGGCCCAGGTCGACCGGCCGGACGATCTCGACCTGGCTGAGCGCGATGCCGCCGGTCATCTGCTGCAGGTACTCGCCGAAGGCCGCCTGGACGATCAGGGCGTCCAGCTCGCGCAGGCTCCCGGCCGCCTCCAGCCGCTCGGCCCAGTGCAGCATCCGCTCGAGCGCCATGACGTAGGTCGCCAGCCAGGCATAGCCGTGCGCCGCGAACTGCTCGCGCTCGAGCAGCGCCGGGTCGACCCGGCCGCCCGGCGCGATCAGTGCCGCGATCGCCTGCCGGACCTCGCCCAGGAACCCCTCGGCGGCTTCGAGCGCGCCGCCACAGGCGGGCAGAAGGTCGGGCAGGACAAGGCCGCTTTTCTCGGCGCCGGCCTCTCGGCTCACGGGTCCGGCCTCCACCCGGCCTATTCCTCGATCGCGTCTTCGAGGGTGCGCAGGCCCGGGTGCTTGGCCTGGACCAGGACCGCCATGTTGCCGGGCTTGTAGAAGACCTCGGACATGCAGGGGTCGATGCGCCGCTCGATCACCAGGGTGTTGGCCTGGCTGGATTGCTTCAGGTTGGCGAAGTGGCTGCCCTGGATGCGCTTCTGGCGCATCCACACGAAGCGCGCGTCCATGGTCAGGTTGTAGCCCGTGGTGCCGGCGCAGAACACCACCATGCCGCCGCGCTTGACCACGAAGCAGGACACCGGGAAGGTCGCCTCGCCCGGGTGCTCGAACACGAAGTCGACGTCGTTGCCCTTGCCGGTGATGTCCCAGATCGCCTTGCCGAACTTGCGGCACTCCTTCATGTAGGCGCCGTATCCGCCTTGGTCGTTCACCTCGGGCAGGCGGCCCCAGCAGTCGAAGTCCTTGCGGTTGATCACGCCCTTGGCGCCCAACTGCAGCACGAAGTCGCGCTTGTCGTCGTCGGAGATCACGCCGATGGCGTTGGCCCCGGCGGTGGCGATCAGCTGGATCGCCATGGAGCCGAGCCCGCCCGAGCCGCCCCAGACCAGCACGTTGTGGCCGGGCCTGAGGATGTGCGGGCGGTGGCCGAACAGCATGCGGTAGGCGGTCGCCAGGGTCAGCACGTAGCAGCCGCTCTCCTCCCAGGTCAGGTGGCGCGGGCGGGCCATGACCTGCTGGGCCTGGACCCGGGTGAACTGGGCGAAGGAGCCGTCCGGCGTCTCGTAGCCCCAGATGCGTTGCGAAGTCGAGAACATCGGGTCGCCACCGTTGCACTCCTCGTCGTCGCCGTCGTCCTGGTGGCAGTGCACCACGACCTCGTCGCCGACCTTCCAGCGCTTGACCTTGGAGCCGACCGCCCAGACGACGCCGGAGGCATCCGAGCCGGCGATGTGATAGTCCGCCTTGTGCACGTCGAAGGGCGAGATCGGCACGCCGAGCCCGGCCCAGACCCCGTTGTAGTTGACGCCGGCGGCCATGACCATGACAAGGACGTCGTGGCTGTCCAACTCGGGCACGTCGACGACCTCGACCTGCATGGCCTGCTCGGGCTCGCCGTGGCGCTCGCGCCGGATCGCCCAGGCGTACATCTGCTTCGGCACGTGGCCGAGCGGCGGGATCTCGCCGACCTCGTAAAGGTCCTTTGTCGTCTGCCTCGGCGCTACGGCCGTGGCGTCGGCCACCTCGGTCATGTCGTGCTCTCCAACTTGACGCCGCGCCCCGCGCGGCCGCTCCGCGATGGTTGCTCGAACGATCCCTTCGGGGCTTCCAGAGCCTCGATTCGGCCCGTAATATGGCCCGGCTTCCCCGGCGGGAACGGCTTGACTTTTACTCTCGATGCGGCTTTTTTGCAATGCACAATATGACCATATCTTTCCTGGCCGGCGAGTAAACGGTAATTTAATTGTGTGCGACGGACAATGGACGCAATAAAATGATTCCAAAGGAAAATCCGCGATGACCGGGACCCGTAAAGGCAAGGCGCCGCCCGAGGCCAAGGAGAGGGCGCGCGACCGGCCCTGGCTGATCCGCACCTATGCCGGCCACTCGACGGCCGCCGCCTCCAACGCCCTCTACCGCACCAACCTGGCGCGCGGCCAGACCGGGCTGTCGGTCGCCTTCGACCTGCCGACCCAGACCGGCTACGACCCGGACCACCCGCTGGCCCGGGGCGAGGTCGGCAAGGTCGGCGTGCCGGTCGCGCATCTGGGCGACATGGAGGCGCTGCTCGACGGCATCCCGCTGGAGCGCATGAACAGCTCGATGACCATCAACGCGACGGCGCCCTGGCTGCTGGCGCTCTACGTCGCGGTGGCGGAGCGCCAGGGCGTGGCCCGCGGCAAGCTCTCGGGCACGACCCAGAACGATCTTCTAAAGGAGTACCTGTCGCGCGGCACCCACATCTTCCCGCCCCAGGCCTCCATGAAGCTGACGACCGACGTGATCGCGTTTACCTACCGCGAAATCCCCAAGTGGAACCCCATCAACGTTTGCTCCTACCACCTGCAGGAGGCCGGCGCCACGCCGGTCCAGGAGCTGGCCTTCGCCCTTTCGAATGCGATCGCGGTGCTGGACGC
>CAMYKD010000139.1:11288-12789 GCA_947258885.1 uncultured Kiloniellales bacterium
GTCGGGCGCATCTCGTTCTTCGTCAACGCGGGCCTGCGCTTCGTCACCGAGATGTGCAAGATGCGCGCGTTTACGGTGCTCTGGGACAAGATCTGCCGCGAGCGCTACGGCGTCACGGAAGAGAAGTACCGGCGCTTCCGCTACGGCGTGCAGGTGAACTCGCTGGGCCTGACCGAGCAGCAGCCGGAGAACAACGTCTATCGGATCCTTTTGGAGATGCTGGCGGTCGTGCTGTCCAAGGACGCGCGCGCCCGCGCCGTGCAGCTGCCGGCCTGGAACGAGGCGCTCGGCCTGCCGAGGCCCTGGGACCAGCAGTGGTCGCTCAGATTGCAGCAGATCGTGGCCCACGAGACCGATCTGCTCGAGCACGACGACATCTTTACGGGCTCGGAAGTCGTCGAGGCCAAGGTCGCGGAGTTGGTCGCCGAAGCGGAGGGTGAGCTCGCCCGGATCGACCAGCTGGGCGGCGCCGTGGCGGCGGTCGAGTCCGCCTACATGAAGCAGCGCCTGGTCGAGAGCAACGCGCGGCGGCTTGCCGCGATCGAGAGCGGGGAACAGACCGTGGTCGGCGTCAACGCCTTTACCGAGACCGCGCCCTCGCCGTTGACCGCCGGCGGCGACGGCGGCTTCCTGGCGCCCGACCCCGCGGCCGAGGCCGAGCAGATCGCGCGCCTGACGGCCTGGCGCGACTCGCGCGACGGCAAGGCGGCGGAAGCGGCCCTGGCGGCGCTCGGCACGGCCGCGGCCAAAGGCGAGAACGTCATGGAGCCCTCGATCGCCTGCGCGCATGCCGGCGTCACGACCGGCGAGTGGGCGGAAGCGCTGCGCCAGGTCTACGGCGAGTACCGCGCGCCCACCGGCGTCGGCCGGGCGGCCGCCGCCGGCGACCCGGCGGGCCTGAAGGAGCTGCGCGCCCGCGTCGACGAGCTCGCGAAGAGGCTCGGCCGCCGCCCCCGCATACTGCTCGGCAAGCCGGGTCTCGACGGCCATTCCAACGGCGCCGAGCAGATCGCGGTCAGGGCCCGCGACGCCGGCTTCGAGGTCGTCTACGAGGGCATCCGCCTGACCCCCGCCCAGATCGCCCAGGCGGCGCTCGAGGAGGGCGTCCATGTGGTCGGCCTTTCGATTCTCTCCGGCTCCCACGGCCCCCTCGCCGCCGACGTCCTGGCCCGCCTCGCCCAGCACGGCATCGGCGAGGTCCCGGTCGTGATCGGCGGCATCATCCCGCCGGAAGACGCGGAGCGCCTGAAGGCGGCGGGCGTCGCCGCGGTCTACACGCCGAAAGACTACGACCTGACGGCGATTTTGGCGGACATCGTGGAGATCGTGGACAAGGGGACCAGGGAGGCGGCGTAAAAGCCCAGCGTTCAGCAGTCTGGGTCCTCGTCACGCGCTAGGGTCCGCCCCGCAACCACCGTCTCGCCCTCGACCTTCTCGAGGCGGAAGACCGGGCAGCCCGACGCGGCCTCGATATAGCCGGCGAGCGCCTTGGAATGGGTGA
>CAMYKD010000140.1 GCA_947258885.1 uncultured Kiloniellales bacterium
GTGGTCGACGAGGCCGACCCAGTCCTTCTTCATCATGGTCCACTCGCCGGTCTCGGGGTCCATGCGCGAGTTGACGAAGCAGTGCCAGTTGTCCTCGTCCAGCTCCGGGAAGTCCGCCCGGTAGAAGAAGCCGGGATAGCGGGTCTCCTCGCGGTAGAGGATGTGGCGCAAATGCACCTCGGCCGTCCGCACGCGGTGATAGTTCTCCCAGGCGCGGAGCAGCTCGTGGAGGTCCTTGGCCCGCATATGGAGGCTGTCCTCCTTGCACATCTCGAGCAGCTCCAGGCCCTTCTCTAGCATCACCTTGTTGGTCTGGTAGTAGGTGGAGACGCCCGCGACGTACTCGTCCATCAACTTCTGCAAGCGCATCTGCAGCATGCGCGGCAGGATGTAATGCGGGTTGATGTCCTCGGCCGTCGTCTTGTCCTTGTGCTCGAGATAGGTGCGGACCGGCTTGTAGATCTCTTCCGAGATCTCCTTGATGTCGGCCTTGAACGCCGCCTGGTGGTCGCTGTTGTCCTGCGCGAAGCGGACCATGTTCTTGCCGGCGATGCGGCCCTCGGCGAACGAGCCGGAGGAGAACTTGTGGCCCGACGCGCCGACGCCGTCGCCCGCGGTGAACAGGCCCTTCACGGTGGTCATGCGGTTATAGCCCCATTTCCACTCGGCCGGCGAGTCGACGTCTTCCGGCCCCGACACCCAGATGCCGCAGCAGCCGGAATGGCTGCCGAGCAGATAGGGCTCGGTCGGCATCAGCTCGGAGGCCGTCTCCTCCGGCCGGATGTTCATGCCGGCCCAGACCGCGGCCTGGCCGATGCACATGTCGAGGAAGTCCTCCCAGGCCTCGGCCTCGAGGTGCTTGACCTCCTTGGGCGTCATGGTCTCGGACAGGTTCTTCATGGCCGTGGGCGTATCCATGAAGATCGGCCCGAGACCGTCCTTCATCTCCTTGAGCATCAGGTGGTTGCGCAGGCAGGTCGGGACCACGGCGGCCGTGTCGTAGGGCGCGAAGTCCTTGAGCATGTCCTTGTTCTTGACCATGTAGTCCTCGCCGAAGGCGTTCATCGCCTTCGACTTGAACAGCAGGAACCAGGCGCCGACCGGGCCGTAGCCGTCCTTGAAGCGGGCCGGGACGAAGCGGTTCTCCATCATGGTCATCTCGGCGCCGGCCTCGATCGCCATGGAATAGGTCGAGCCCGCGTTCCACACCGGATACCAGGTGCGGCCCTGGCCCTCCCCGGTGGAGCGGGGCCGGAACACGTTGACCGCGCCGCCGCCGGCGAGCAGGCAGCTCTTGCACTTGAAGACATAGATCTTGTCCTCGCGCACCGAGAAGCCGACCGCGCCGGCGATCCGGTTGTCGTCGTTGGCGTCGAGCAGCAGCTTCACGATGAAGACGCGCTCGTAGATGTTCTCGATCCCGATCGCCTTCTTCGCGGCCTCGGCGACGATGGGCTTGTAGCTCTCGCCGTTGATCATGATCTGCCATTTGCCCGAGCGGACCGGCTTGCCGCCGTCCCTGAGGGACTTGCCTTCCGTCTCCTTGGTCTTCCAGATCGGCAGGCCCCATTCCTCGAACAGCTCCACGCTCATCGAACACGAGGTCGTCCCGGGTGATGCCCATCAGGTCCGCATGGACCATCTTGACGTAGTCCTCCTGCGTGTTGTCGCCGATATAGGTGTTGATCGCGGACAGGCCCTGCGCGACGGCGCCGGAGCGGTCCACGGCGGCCTTGTCGACCATGATGACCTTCAAGCCGTCGGGCGCCCAGCGTTGCGCCTCGTAGGCACAGCCGCAGGCGGCCATGCCGCCGCCGATAATCAGGAGGTCGGTTTCGACCTCGACGATCTCGGGATTGCCAATGCTGGAGTCACTCATAAGACGTCGTCCTCCCCGTCCCTAGGAATTGCCCCGCACGGCGGCGGGGGCCAACAGCCGGCGCCGGCTCAGCTCGAGAGCGTCGGCAACTGCATGTTGGCTTCGGTGAATAGGAGCTCGCTGTTGATGTCTCCCGCCGGGGGCTTGCCGCCGTAGGGATCGATGCTGCCGACGGGCGTCGTGCGGACCGGGAACTTGAAGCGTTTCACCTCGCCGTCGCGGAACTTGATGGTCCACATGATGGCCGAATCCGTGCGCAGCGGAATGGCGGTCCCGCCCATGGGCACGAAGTCGGCGTAGGGGCGAACCTCGATCGCCTGCCGCGGGCAGGCCTTTGCGCAGCAGAGGCACTCCCAGCACTGGTCCGGTTCCTGGTTGTAGGCCTTCATGCGCTCGACATCGAGCTTCATGAGGTCGTGCGGGCAGATGTGCATGCAGGCGGTGACCTCGCCTCCCTTGCAGCCATCGCACTTTTCGGTGTGTACGAAAGTGGGCATTCGGCTTACCTCTGGGTCTGGAGGCGAAGATTCACCTCTGGGTTCCGACAACTCCCCGGTCCCGGTTGGAACACGAGGCCTCCCCGCCCCCCGCGCGACATGCCGTCGTGCGAAGCGAGGCCGCGAGTATATATGAAAAATCGCATATGTTGAACACGGCTCGCTTTGACATAAATCAATTGGTCGCCGCTTTTCAGTCCCCACAGGGCGAGAAGCCGCCACGTAGCACCCCGCAAGACGATAATCATGGCCGCCGGCCGATCTTCCTTTCGTTTCTCTAGGCGCGTGCGCCCGCCGCCAGCATCAAGTCCGGAATCTCCTGGGCGTCCTTGCGGCCGGGCAGTGCGCGGGCCGTCATGCCATCGGCGGCGTCGTAGCCCATGTTTCGGGCCAACCGACGGCCCGATCGAAGCGTAACTCAAGCGGCAGCCACGTCCAAAAACTGTCGGGGTTGAGTCGCAACTGGTTTCCGCTCACAATCGGCCCGACGAGAGATCGCCACTTGGGGAAGCCGGTCTAATGTTCACCAGTAATCCATTCGCCGAGCTTTCGGCGTCCATACCTCCTGCCGTCATGCAGGCGTACATCGTCGTCATGATCGTTCTGGTCGCAGGCGGCACGCTGTTCGACACCGCTCATAAGAAGAGCGCCAAGTACTTTTTCGAGAATTGGCGGAACGCGAAGAACACGGGGACGCAGCAGGTCAGTGGCGGGAAGATGGTGTCCCTGGCGATCCAGACCGCCGTTGTGGAGGGCCTGACGTCTGGTGAATTCTGCACCGTGCAGCGCCGAATTGCCCACCTGCTGACAATGTACGGTTTCCTTGCTTACGTCATCACCACCGCCATCATGGTGTTCTGGTACCCGACGCCCGCCGCCCCCACACCCGCCATCCTGCCGCTACTGTGGTACCTTGGGGCCTTGATGGTTTGCCTCGGCGGTTACTGGTTCTGGTTCTTCATCCGGGTCGACGTCGCCGCCGAGGGCAATTCACCGTTCCGCATCGTGCGCGCCGACCTGTTCATCCTCTCGCTTCTGGCAAGCGTTACACTGGGCCTGGTCTGGACCTTGCTGCAGGCGACGGGCAACTCCTGGACGAACCTGTTCCTTGGTTTGTACCTCATCGCCACGACGGTGCTGTTCGGATCCGTTCCCTGGTCCAAATTCTCACACATGTTCTTCAAGCCCGCAGCGGCCTTCCAGAAACGGGTGGCAGAAGCGAACGGTTCGAGGAGCAACCTGCCGGGCCCAGCCGACAAACCGGACGATACCACCTATCGCCGTGCCTATAACATCGAGCCGAATATGTGCTGGGAGTGCTACTCCTGTGTGAAGGCGTGTCCGCAGAATGCGATAGACTGCCGCGGCTACGCAGACTTCGCCCCCTTGGGACACAGTGTTCGGGTGCTCCGGGAAGAGGCGAAGGGTACTATTTCATGGAAGATCAAGTTCCGGAACGGCAACGAAAAGAATTTCGTTTCCCCGATCCGGACCACGCCATGGGGCTCGATCAAATCACCGGCTGATTACGAGGCGCCCAGCCGGGAAGCGATGAAATCCCAGGAACTCGCGCACGAGCCGGATGCACTCAACATCGACAAGTTGCCCGCGTTGAATCCGGATCAACTCAAGCAGGGAGTGGTCTAGTGGGTCCGTTCACACGCAAGAAAACGGTGTTCGTGGAGTCGGATATCCTCGTCATCGGCGGCGGCATGGCCGGCTGCGGGGCCACGTACGAATCCAGGTACTGGGGGCGCGACCTAAAGGTTGTCTGCGTCGAGAAGGCGAACATCGAGCGCAGCGGCGCCGTCGCGCAAGGCCTATACGCGATCAACTGCTACATGGGCATGCAGTGGGACGAGAACCAGCCCGAGGATCATGTCCGCTATGCCCGGAACGACCTCATGGGTCTCGTGCGGGAGGATCTGGGCTACGATATCGCTCGGCATGTCGACTCCACGGTGCACAAGTTCGAGGAGTGGGGTCTGCCCATCATGAAGGATCCGGAAACCGGGCGGTATCTGCGCGAAGGCAAATGGCAGATCATGATTCACGGCGAGAGCTACAAGCCGATCGTCGCCGAGGCCGCCCGCAAGGCCGCCACCGAAGTCTACAACCGGATCATGGTGACCCATCTGCTGATGGACAAGACGAAGCCCAACCGAGTCGCCGGGGCCGTCGGTTTCAACGTCCGTAGTGGGGATTTCTACGTCTTCCGCTCGAAGGCCGTCATCGTATCCGCCGGCGGTGCATCGCACATCTTCAAGCCCCGTGCGGTGGGTGAAGGCATGGGACGAACGTGGTATGCCCCATGGAGCAGCGCCTCTGCCTATGCGCTGCCGATCCTCGCCGGCGCCAAGATGACGCAGATGGAAAACCGGATCGTCCTCACCCGCTTCAAGGACGGCTATGGTCCGGTCGGTGCCTACTTCCTGCATCTCAAGACCTACACCGAAAATGCGTATGGAGAAGAGTACGAGTCCAAATGGTATGATCACACCAAGGAACTGGTCGGGGATTACGTTGATCGGCACCCGGTGCCGACTTGCCTGCGGAACCACGCCCTTCTGGAGGAGGTCAAGGCCGGCAGAGGCCCCATTCGCATGGTGACGAAGGAGGCCTTTCAGGAACCGCACAACGAGACTGTTGGCTGGGAGAACTTCCTCGGCATGACGATCGGGCAGGCGGTCGTCTGGGCGTCGCAGAACATCGATCCCAAGCATACCAATCCCGAGCTGACCACGTCCGAGCCTTACGTCATGGGCTCCCACGCCACGTGCTCCGGCGCATGGGCGAGCGGACCGGCGGACTACGCCCCGTCGGAATACCAGTGGGGATACAACCGGATGATGACCGTCGATGGACTTTTCGGCGCCGGCGACACCATCGGCGGCACCGCCCACAAGTTCTCGTCGGGATCCTTCGCGGAAGGCCGGATCGCCGGAAAGGCGGCGGTCAATTACGTGAACGACCTGGGTGGCGATCAGCCTCAGGTCAGTGAGGGGGAGTACGAAGATCTCAAAAAGGCAATCTTTCAACCCTTGGAGACCTACCAGGTTGGCCGCAACGAGATCGTCGCGGGAACCGTTTCGCCGAGCTATCTCTTGCCGATTAGTGGTCTTCAGCGTCTCGAGAAGATCATGGACGAATACGTCGGCGGTATCAGCTCCCTCTACACGACGAACGAACCTTTGCTCACCCGCGGGCTGGAGTTGCTGAGCATGCTGAAGGAGGACCTCGACCATCTCGGGGCCGAAGACCTTCACCAGCTTCAGCGGGCGTGGGAGCTTCACCACCGGGTCCTGGCCTCAGAGGCTGTGACACGGCACACGATGTTCCGGACCGAAACGCGGTGGCCGGGGTACTACTATCGGGCCGATCATCCGAAGCTGGATGATACCGATTGGCATTGCTTCACCTTATCCCGCTACGACCGGGAATCCGGGACGTGGGAACTGGAGAAGGCCCCCGTGTATCACATCGTCGATTGAACGGAGTCCATCGAAGGACCGTTTGATGTGATGAGAAGGCCCGGATGGTGCGCGCGGCCGGACGCGACGGGGAATTGACCGGCAATCTACTCTTCGGCGCCCGCCGCCACCAGGATCTCGGCGATCTCCGGCAGCTTCTTGCGCTCGGCCAGCTTCAGCGCGGTCATGCCCTCCGCGTCGGCGGCATTGGCGTCCGCGCCGCTCTCCAGCAGCAGGCGCACGGTCTCGGGCTGGCCCCGGGCCACGGCCCAGATGAGCGGCGTCCCGCCGTCGCCGTCGGCCGCGTTCACGTTCGCGCCCTTGGCCAGGAAGGCCTGGACGATCGGCGGGTAGCCCTTCTTGACCGCCTCCATGAGGTTGCGGTCGACCCCGACCCGGGTGTCCCAGGCGCCGTACTCGAGATAGACCGGCTCGCCGGCCTCGTCGACGCGGTGGACCATGGGGTAATAGGGCATGGCCCCCGTGTCGACGATGTGCGCGCCCGGCCCGTAGTCGCAGGCCACGGCCCGCGCCGCTTCGGCGCTGTCGTAGCCGAAAGCGCCATCGCCGCCCGGCGGGATCACATAGTAGCGGTGCTCCTCCATGACCAAGGCGCTCTCCGGTTCGGCAGGCGCGGCGGGCCGGCCCCTGTTACGCCTGGCTGTCGTAGTGGGCCTGAAGCACCTCGAGCACCTCCGGCCGGCTGAACTCGCCCGGAATCTTTTCGTGCTTGGCGAACATCTCGCGCAGCCGGGTTCCCGAAATCGACAGCCGATGTCCCTCGTCGTGCGGGCAGGTGCGGTTGGTGGCGGTGCTCCCGCAGCGCTCGCAATAGAAGGTGATGTCGATCTTCAGCGGTTCGGTTTCCAGGCTGTCCGGCGCCAGGGTGTCGAAGATATGGTGCGCGTCGAAGGGGCCGTAGTAGCTGCCGACGCCGGCATGGTCGCGGCCGATGACCAGGTGCGAGCAGCCGAAGTTCTGCCGGAACAGGGCGTGCAGCAGCGCCTCGCGCGGGCCGGCGTAGCGCATCTCGATGGGATAGCCGGCCTGGATCACGGTGCCGGGCACGAAATAGTTCTCGACCAGCGCGTCGATCGCCTGGACCCGGACCTCGGCCGGAATGTCGCCGGGCTTGAGCTTGCCGAGCACCTGGTGGATCAGCAGGCCGTCGCAGATCTCGACCGCGATCTTGGCCAGGTACTCGTGACTGCGGTGCATCGGGTTGCGGGTCTGGAAGGCGGCGACCTTCGACCAGCCCTTCTCCGAGAAGAGCGCCCGGGTCTCCGCCGGGCGCAGGTAGAGGCCCTTGTAGGCCGTCGGGTAGACGCCTTCGCTGAACGCCATGACCCGGCCCGCGAGGTTGACCTCGCCCTGGGCCATCACCTTGGCCACGCCGGGATGCGCCGGGTCCGTGGTGCGGAACACGTGCTCGCATTCCAGCTCCTTGTCGATCTCGTACTTCTCCAGGACCTCCAGGATCGCCATGATCTCGCCCGACTCCGCGTCGGCCAGCGCCACCTCCTCTTCGATGTGGATGGCGTCGGCCAGGTCCTTGTCGCAGGACAAGGTGATCGGGATCGGCCAGAACAGGCCGCTGGTCAGCTTCATGTCCAGGCAGACCCCGCGCCAGTCGGCTTCGCCCATGAAGCCGTCCAAGGGCGTGTAGGCGCCCATCGCGAGCATCACCAGATCGGAGGTCTCGCGGCTTGTGAGCGGTACGCTCTTCAGAGTCGCCGCGCGTTTCACCTCGTCGGCACGTTCTATGCCGGGAATCAACAGGGGCTTGATGGTGCCGTTCCCGTGCGGTGCTACCAACCTCGACATCGAAAGCACTCCCTTCGTCCGTTTGCTCCCGTTGCCCGACCGGGATTCGCGTCGCGTTCCCCGCACACCCGAGGCGGGTGCGCACGCCGATAATTTGCTTTGTAGCAAAAACCTTGCCTCCCGGGCTACAACAAATTACAATTTTTGAATGTGTAAGGCGCAGGTGTGGGCGGTGCGCGCCGTCCTTCGGGGGGCATCCGGCCGCTTCGGCGCTGCCGCGAAGAGGAAAAACCACAGGAAAGATAAGATTTTCGGGGTCACCAGGGCATCTTAGTATGGGGCGTTTTGCCGCGAGCCAGCGGCACGCGCCTGATCGTTAAGGCGGATAGGGAAGGCCAGAGATCATGGCGAACGAAGGGCCCAAGAGTCAGACGATCCTCGTCGTCGGCGGCGGCATTTCCGGCGTCACGGCCGCGGTGGAAGCGGCGGAGGTCGGCTACGAGGTCGTGTTGCTGGAGCGCGGTCCCGTCATCGGCGGACGCGTGGCGCAGCTGAACCGGTATTTTCCCAAGCTCTGCCATCCGGCCTGCGGCCTGGAGATCAATTTCCAGCGCATCCGCAAGAACCGGAAGCTCAAGCTCTTCACCATGGCCAGCGTGGTCGGGGTCGAGGGCCGCAAGGGCGACTACACGGTCACGGTAAAGACCACGCCGCGCTACGTGAACGCCAACTGCACCGCCTGCGGCGCCTGCGCCGAGGCCACCGGGATGGAGGTTCCGGACCCCTTCAACTTCGGCCTGAGCAAGGTCAAGGCGGCCTACCTGCCCCACGAGCACGCCTATCCCCAGCGCTACGTCGTCGCCCCGGAGGCGATCGGCACGCCCGAGGCCGAGAAGATCAAGGCGGCCTGCAGCTACGGCGCGGTCGACCTCGAGGAGAAGGAGCAGACCTTCGAGCTCACGGCGGGCGCCATCGTCTGGGCCACCGGCTGGTCCCCCTACGACCCGGCCAAGATCGACTCCTACAACTACGTCCACAGCCCGGACATCGTCACGAACATGGAGATGGAGCGCCTGGCCAACCACGCCGGGCCGACCGGCGGCAAGATCGTCCGGCCGTCCAACGGCGAGGCGGCCAAGCGGGTCGCGCTGATCCAATGCGCGGGCTCGCGCGACCACAACCACCTGCCCTATTGCTCGCGCATCTGCTGTCTGGGCTCGCTCAAGCACGCGGCCTATCTGCGCGAGCAGTACGAGGACGCCGAGGTCGACATCTACTACATCGACATCCGGGCCCACGACAAGCTGGAGGCCTTCTACCGGAAGGTCGCCGCCGACCCGCAGGTCCGTTTCATCAAGTCCAAGCCCGGCTCGATCGTGGTCGGCGAGGACGGCCGGCCGACGGTCTGCGGCGAGGACACGATGACCCGCGAGATCTACAAGAACCCCTACGACCTCGTCGTGCTCGCCACGGGCATGCAGCCGAACGCGGCCGGGGACTACCGGCCGCCGATGTCGCTCGAGGCCGACGACTACGGCTTCGTCGTGCCGGCGCTGGAAGGCGACGACGGCATCATACCGGCGGGCGTCGCCGCCGGCCCCCTCGACGTATCGCTCTCCGTGCAGTCGGCGACCGCCGCGGCGCTCAAGGCGATCCAGGCGGTCGGCGGCCGCGCCGGCTCGAGCCAAAGCTAGGAGGACGTGAAGGTGGAAGACAGGAAACCCGGCGTCTATCTGTGCAAGGGCTGCGGCATCGGCGAGGCGGTCTCGGTCGACGAGCTGGAGACGGTGGCGGGCGAGATGAAGGCGCCGCTGTGCCGCCAGCACGACGCCTTCTGCGCCGACGACGGCGTCGCGGCGATCAAGAAGGACCTGGCCGACGGGACCGTCAACCAGGTGGTCGTGGCCGCCTGCTCGAGCCGGGTCATGACCGACCGCTTCGATTTCGACGGCACCCAGGTGATCCGCGCCAACCTGCGCGAGCAGGTGGTCTGGAGCCACCCGGCCGGCGACGAGGACACCCAGATGCTGGCCGCGGACAACGTCCGCATGGCCATCGCCCAGGCCGGCAAGACCGCGCCGCCCGAGCCCTGGACCGAGGGCGAGTTCAGCCAGCGAATCCTGGTGGTCGGCGGCGGCGTCTCGGGCCTGAGCGCGGCCAGCGAGGCGGCCAAGGCCGGCCACGAGGTGCTGCTGCTGGAGCGCAGCGACCAGCTCGGCGGCTGGGCGCGCAAGTGGGCCCGGCGCATGCCGCACCGCCCGCCCTACCGCGACCCCCAGGAGAACGACGTCGGCGCGCTGATCGCGGCGGTCGAGGCCGACCCGGCGATCGCCGTCAAGACCGGCGCCACCGTGACCAAGACCGAGGGCATGCCGGGCAAGTTCACGGTGCAGGTGAGCCAGGGCGGCGCAGAGACGACGGAGACGGTCGGCGCCATCGTGGCGGCCACCGGCTGGCGGCCCTACGACCCGAACAAGCTGGGCCACCTCGGCTACGGCGCCTCGCCGGACGTGGTGACCGGCATCGAGCTCGAGGAGATGCTGGCCGAGGGCGGGGCCAAGCGCAAATCGGACGGCAGTCCCGTCAAGACCGTGGCCTTTATCCAGTGCGCCGGCTCGCGCGACCCGGACCATCTGCCCTACTGCTCGTCGGTCTGCTGCGGCGTCTCGATCAAGCAGGCCCTGCAGATCAAGCAGGCCGATCCCGGGGCCAGCGTCTACATCGTCTTCCAGGAGCTGCGCACCCCCGGCACCGCCGAGGAGTTCTACCGCCAGGCCCAGGAGGCCGGCGTGATCTTCATGAAGGGCGACGTCAAGTCGGTCGATTCCGAGCTCACGGTGACGGTCGACGACGCGCTCCTGGGCGAGGAGGTCCCGATGTTCGGCCTCGACCTCGTCGTGCTGGCCACCGGCATGGTGCCGAACGCCACGAATGTAGACAGCGCGACGCCGGATAAGGGCGAGGACCAGCTGAAGTCCGACATCGACCCGCTGTCGCCGATCGCCGTCGCCGGCTATGCCGGCGAGGCGCCGGAGCCCGCGGCGCGCCCCGAGGAAAATGTGCCGCCCGGCGGGCCGATCCTCAATTTGCAATACCGCCAGGGGCCGCACATCCCGGTCCTGGCCGACGGCTTTGCGGACTCCCACTACATCTGCTTCCCCTACGAGACCCGGCGCAGCGGCATCTACACCTGCGGGCCCCTGCGCCGGCCGATGGACATCGCGGAGTCGGCCGAGGACGCCGCCGGCGCGGTCCTGAAGGCGATCCAGGCGGTGCGGGGCGCGGCCGAGGGGGCGGCGCTGCATCCGCGCGTCGGCGACCTGTCCTTCCCGAAGATCGGGCTGGACATCTGCACCCGCTGCCGGCGCTGCACGGTCGAGTGTCCCTTCGGCGCGATCGACGAGGACGAGAACGACTATCCGCTGGTCAACCCGACGCGCTGCCGGCGCCGCTGCCGGCGCTGCGGCACCTGCATGGGCGCCTGCCCGGTCAGGACCATCAGCTTCGACAACTACAACATCCAGATGATCAGCGAGATGATCAACGCGGTCGAGGTGCCCGACGAGTTCGAGGAGAAGCCGCGGATCCTGGTCCTGGCCTGCGAGAACGACGCCTGTCCCGCCATCGACATGGCCGGCATCAAGCGCGCCCAGTACAGCGCCTACGTGCGCATCGTCCCGGTGCGCTGCCTGGGCTCGGTCTCCATGCTCTGGGTCTCCGACGCGCTGTCGCGCGGCTTCGACGGCATCATGCTGATGGGCTGCAAGTCGGGCGACGACTACCAGTGCCACTTCGTCAAGGGCAGCGGCATCGCCGAGGAGCGCATGGCCAATATCGGCGAGACCCTCGAAAGCATGATGCTCGAGAAAGAGCGCGTCACCTCGGCCGAGGTATCCATCGCCGATTCCGGAAGCGTTACCAAGGTGCTGGACGACTTCGTCGCCAAGCTGGGCGAACTCGACCCCAACCCCTTCAAGGGGTTCTAGGGGCCTGGCCCGAAGAGAGTGAATATGAACCAAGGCCCGAAAATGCAGTCCCCGCGGAATATTCCCCTCGCCCTCCGGGAGAGGGGCGCGTACGCGCGGCGCTTCGCGCGGCCCGCGCAGCGGGCGGGTGAGGGCAAGTTGGTTCCCTGTTTCTCCCCGAGGCACCGGCGCTTGTGGCTGGACACCCGAACCAAAGGGCCCTCACCCGCTCGGCTTCGCCTCGCCACCCTCTCCCGAAGGGCGAGGGTTTCCGGGGTGCGTTCGCGCCGAGCGGCGCCTCCTGGACGCGATTCCAGAGGCGGGGGTTTTGCGGAAGGTCGCGTGGCCCCGGCTTTGTTTCCAGCGAGCTTTCAGAGAAGGGACCAGCCATGAGCGCAGCCCCGCCGGACGAATCCAAGCGGAAGTACGACCTCGGCTTCGCGAGCTGGGTCTACGAGAACGTCGAGGGCGGCGACGAGCTAGCCATGTGCATGCAGTGCGGCGTGTGCTCCGGCTCGTGTCCCATCGGCACCGAGATGGACTACGGGCCCCGCAAGCTCTTCATGATGATCCGCGCCGGCATGAAGGAGGCCGTGCTGTCCTCCAACACCATGTGGAACTGCACCGCCTGCTTCAACTGCGTCGTGCGCTGCCCGCGCGAGGTGCCGGTCGCCTACATCCTCAAGGGCCTGGGCANNNTCCAGCGGCCTCGTCGACGGCATGAAGAAGGGCCTGGCCAACGCCAAGATCGCGCTCGGCATGGTCAAGGCCAAGCGCATGCACCTGGGCGCCTCGCACAAGATCAAGGACCGCAAGGGCCTGCAGGCGATCCTGGCCAAGGCCGCGGAGATCGAAGCGCGCGAGAAGGAGGGTTAGGCGATGAGCGGGGACGACAAGCCGAAAAAGAAGTTCACCTATTATCCCGGCTGCAGCTCGCAGAGCAGCGGCAGCCATCTCGACCAGTCGCTCAGGGCCATCGCGCCCGAGCTCGGCCTCGAGCTGGAGGAGCTGGACGACTGGAACTGCTGCGGCGCCTCGGTCGGCCACATCGAGGGCGGCCAGCTGCCCAACACCGCGCTCTCCGGGCGCAACCTCGCCAACGCGCAGCGCCAGGGCCCGCAGGACATCATGACCGGCTGCGCCGCCTGCTACCTCAACACCCACGGCACCAACGAGAAGATCAAGAAGGACGTGGCGCTGCGCGGCCGGGTGAACGAGGCGCTCTCGGCCGCCGACCTCTCCTACGACGAGGACCTCAAGGTGCGCCACGCCTGCGAGGTCATCGTGAACGAGGTGGGCCTGGAGAAGATCAAGGAGCGGGTGACCAACCCCTTGGAAGGCGTCAAGGTCGCCGGCTACGTCGGCTGCCAGACCGTGCGGCCCTTCGCGAACACGGATGCCGGCGGCAAGTACGACACCTACGACGACCCGGAGTTCCTCGACAACTTCGCCGAGGCCTGCGGCGCCGAGGCGGTGGCCTACGACTCCAAGACCTCGTGCTGCGGCGGCTCCGTCTCGGTCATGAGCCCGGACAAGACGCTGCACCTGATCAAGAAGATCGTCGACGCGGCGGTCGAGGCCGGCGCCGACGTGATCGCCACCCCCTGCCCGCTCTGCCAGGTCAACGTCGAGATGTACCAGGACGCCATCAACAAGAAGTACGGCACCGACTACCACATGCCGGTCGTCTTCTACAGCCAGCTCATGGCCGTCGCCTTCGGCCTCGACGCCAAGACCGACGCGGCCTTGAACCGCAACACGATCCGCTCGGAGAAGCTGGAGAAGAAGGCGAAGTCGGGGGGGTGAGCG
>CAMYKD010000141.1 GCA_947258885.1 uncultured Kiloniellales bacterium
CGGCTCGGCGAAGTCCCGGAACTTGGCCGTCACCTCGCCGGGGGCGAGCGGCGCGTCCGGCCCGCCCCGGGCGTTTATCCCGGGGGTGGAGAGCCGCCGCCGTTCCGGCCGCGGCGACCCCGACGAGGTCGAGCAGCAGGCTCTGAACATGTTCGATCACGGGCCCGGGCAGGTCCTCGAAGCGGAGCTCCAAGGCGAAGCGGCCGAGCCTCTCGATGGTCGGGCTGTTGTCCGGCGGCATGGCTTCGGCTCCAAGGGCGAGCGTGTTGAATCTCCGCCAACGTTTCCCAGACGGGTTCGGCGACGGGACCCATCCTAGTCCGCCGAGCCGTGCGCCGGGAGCCTGTCGTCCGCCCGGGCCGGTATTAAGGAAACATTAACCCTGGCCTCGTAGCTTCGCGCCCAGCGAGGGGAGGCCAGGAGACCGGGCCGCAAAGGCCGCTGGGAAGGAGCCGAAGGCAGCACGGATGGCGCGTATCCTGATTGCCGAAGATGATTTGTCGGTGCAGAACTTCGTTGCCCGCGCGCTCACCGTTCGCGGCCACGACGTGGCTGCCGTCGGGGACGGCGTCCAGGCGCTCGAATCGCTTGCCGGCAAGACCTACGATCTCCTGATCACCGATATCGTGATGCCCGGCCTGGACGGCATCGGTCTGGCGCTCAAGGTGGCGCGCGACCACCCGCAGCTGCCGGTCCTGCTGATGAGCGGCTATTCCGCGGAGCGGCAACGGGCCCACAACCTCGATGAGCTGATCTGCAAGGTCGTCTCCAAGCCCTTTACCCTGAAAGAGATCTGCGACGCCGCCGAACAGGCCTTGATCGAAGGCGGTTTCGGTGCCCGCCTCGACGCCTGATACCAGGGAGCCGAAGACGGCATTCGTCGGCTCCCTGGCAAGCGCGAACGCGCGCCCGCGGCGAAGCGAGGGCAGCCAAGCAGACGGAAGTCTGCGCCCGGCGCCTGAGCGACAGGCGAATCCAGCCATAGGCTCGCCGGTATGATAACGAGGGCCGGCGCTAGAACTGCCGCAGCAGGCGGTCGAGATAGTCGAGCTCGACCGGCGGACGCTGCGGCTCGCCGCGCCGGCGACGCAGTTCCTTGAGGATTTCGCGGGCGCGCTGCAGCTCCATCTGGTCCGGAATGCGGACGCCCTCCAGGGCCTCGAAGCCGCTTTGTCCCGTGTTGCGGCCGAGCGGGTCGCGGCCGTTTCCGGGCCCCATGCCGACCGATCCGTTGCCCGGTTGCGGCTGGCCCTGGCCCATGCGTTCCATGAAACTCTCCGCCATCGCCTGGATGCCCTGTTGGAGCTGGTCGAGCGCCCGGCTCTGCGGGTCGATCGCCTCGAGCGGCTGTTCGCGGCCGAGCGCGTCGCGGGCGTCGCGCATGGACTGCTCGGCGCGCCCCAGCGGGCGCGGGATATCGCCCAGCGCTTGGCCGAGACGGCGCATCATTTGGCCGAGCTCTCGGCGAACCTGTTCCTGTTCCTGGGCATCGATCTGGTTCTCGCTCGGCCTTCCGGCGCCCTGCTCGCCCGGGGTCTCGCCCTCCATGCCCTGCTCGCCCGGCGGCCTGCCGCTCTGGCTGCGGCTATAGCTCCGGTCCAACAGCTCCTGCTGGCGCTGCATCAAGGATTCCATGTCGCGCATCATCTCCCAGGCGCTCTCCCCCTCCTCGCCCGGCGATCGGGCGAAGGGGTTGGCGCGCAGGTTTTCGAGCATGTTCTGGAGCCGCGCGAGCATCTCGCGCGCCGCATCGCGCGACCCGCTGCGGGCTGCCTCGCGCGCGCTTTCGAGCAGTTGGCGCAGGTCCTCGCTTCCGATGATCTGTGCATCGGGCGGCAGGGGTTGGGGCTCGAGACCTTCAGCCAGCTGTTCGCTGAGCTGCTCGGCGAGCGCTTCCAGGAAGCGGTCGAGGGCCTCGCGCAGCTGATCGATCAGGCGGTCGATCTCCTCGTCGGGCGCGCCCTCGGCGAGCGCCCGCATCAACGCTTTCTGGATCTCACGCAGGTCGCGCTCGGCGATGGCCAGATCGCCCTCCTCGATTCTGAGCGCCGTGTCCCACATCAGCTGCTGAACCTGGCCGACCACCTTCTGCGAGCGGTCGTAGAGCAGCCGCCGCTCGGCCGAACGGAGCGCCAGGGCAACCACCACGTCATGATAGAAATGCTCGGGACGCTGATTGAGGTCGCTCAGACCCCGGATCACCGGGAAGCGCTTGTCCGGCGCGATGGTGAGCTGCTTGCGCAGTTCCACAAGGGCGCGGGCGACGGGATGGTTGAAGATGCGTTCCGGCAGGACCGTCCGGACGGGATCGCTCGCTCCGGTCTGGCCCAGCGCGTCGCTCGCCACGAGACGGATGCTGACCGCGAGTCCGGCCCAGGGGTGCGGCGTCAGGTCGTGGTAGCTCGTGCTCTCGGCGTCGCGCAGGTCGCCCGCCGGCAGGGCCAGTTCCAGGCGCAGCGGCTCGGCGTCCGGCTGGTCGAGGCGTTCGATCTCCACGGCCACCTGTTTCAGGCCGTAGTCGTCGTCCGCCTCGTATTCCAGGCGCAGGACGCTCCGCTCGGTCCGGCCGGGCGGCGCGACGAACTCGATGCGGGGCGGGGTATCGGGCAGGATTTCGAGCGGCCATTCGGCGAGCGCCAGGCCGTCCTGAGTGATGGCCAGGCGGTCGCCGGTTTCGAGCTGGCGCGTGATCTTGTACACCCCGGAGGTGACCGGCTCGAAAACCTCGGCCGCATCGCCGATATGTAGCCGGGGCACGCCGCGGCCGCCTTGTACCTGGGCCAGGACGCTGCTGCCGGCGGGGGCTGGAATCGGCGTGCCCCCGGTACTTTCCGACCCGAGGAACAGCGGTGGCAGAGCGGTGTAGGCCGGCGGGTTGATCCACGCATCGAGACGCGCCGGCGGTCCCGCGGCGGCCCCCGCGAGGCGCGGCGTCAAGGCCCCCGCCAGGCGCGGCCGCCAGTCCTGGCCACCCGTCGTCACGGCGACCGCCAGCAGCATGATGACGCCGGCGCGCAGCGCCATGGGATCGACCTTGGCGAGGCCGGCGCGCGGCAGGTTGACGGTGAGATGCCTGGCCTGGGCCAGGAGCCGGCGCCGGTGCGCCTCCCAGAGCGCGGCGGCGGCTTTGTCCCGCGGATCGGTGGCGAGCCGGTCGTCCAGCGCGACCAATGGCCGGTGTTCGAGGCCGCTGTCCCGTTCGAGGCGGCGGCGCGCCGCCTCGAAGGACGGCGGCTTCAGACCGCGCAGGCCGCGCCACAAGACGGCCAGCAGGGCGATCAGGAACAGGCCCAGCACGCCGGCGTGCAACCACCCGGGCAGCAGCGGCAGTACGTCGAACAGGGCAAGGGCGAGAAACAGGCCGGCGATGCCGGCGACCGGCCAGAAATTCGGCCAAAAGGTCTCCCAGGCCAGCGCGGCACGGGCCAGCGCCAGACGCCCGGCAAACGACGCCCTGGTCCCGGAAGATCGGGGCCTCGGCGGGGTCGAATGCGTCTGCCTCTTGTCGTCGATTGCCACGGTTTCCCAATCCTAGCGGTCAGGCGGCGCCGCGCGATGCATCGGCCGTCGGCGCCTCGAGCCAGTCCGGCAGCCGGTCCCGACCGAGCAGCGCCGCATAGTCCAACCGTGGCCGGACCACTGCGTGCCGCGCCCCACGGACCAGAACCTCCGGCGCCGGCGGTCTGGCATTATAGGCCGAACTCATGACAGCGCCATAGGCGCCGGTTGAACAAATCGCGAGCAGGTCGCCCGCCGCCACCGGGGGCAGGGGCCGCCCGCGGGCGAAGGTGTCGCTGGTCTCGCAGATCGGCCCGACCAGGTCCACCGGCCGGGTTTCGGCATCGGCCGAGGGTTCCGCCACCGGTATGATGTCGTGCCAGGCATCATAGAGGGTCGGTCTTATCAGATCGTTCATCGCCGCATCGACGATCACGAACCGCCGGTCGGTGCCGTCCTTCACGTAGAGCACCCGCGTCACCAGCAACCCGGCGTCGCCGACCAGGACGCGGCCCGGCTCGAAGACCAGCCGCGTGTCCAGACCGGCGGTCGCCTCGCGGACCACGGCGGCATAACCCTGCAGGTCCGGCGGCGTGCGCGTCCGGTAGGAAATGCCCAGGCCGCCGCCCAGGTCCAGGCGGCAGAGGCCATGCCCCGCCGCGCGCAGCTCGCCGAACAGGCCGGCGACCCGCCGGAAGGCGGCGCGAAAGGGAGGCAACTCGGTCAGCTGGGATCCGATATGCACGGCCAGGCCCTCGAAGCAGATCCCCGGCAGCTCGGCGGCCCTGGCGAAAAGCGCGCCGGCCTGGGCCATGTCGATGCCGAACTTGTTCTCCGCCTTGCCGGTCGCGATCTTCTCGTGGGTCAGCGCGTCCACGTCGGGATTGACGCGCAGCGCCACCGGGGCCTGGAGGCTCCGGTCGAGGGCGATCCGGTTGAGCGCCTCCAGCTCCGGGAGGGACTCGACGTTGAACTGGAGGATGCCGGCATCCAGCGCGACCGCCATTTCCCCGGGCGTCTTTCCGACCCCCGCGAAGACGATCCGCTCGGGGATCACGCCGGCTGCAAGCGCCTGGCGCAGTTCGCCCTCGGAAACCACGTCGGCGCCGGCCCCGAGACGCGCCAGGGTGCGTACCACGGCCAGGTTGGAATTGGCCTTGAGGGCATAGCAGACGATGGCGTCCAGGCCCTCCAGCGCCCCGGCGAAATTCCGGTAGGCGCTCTCCAAGGCACCGGACGAGTAGCAGAAGAAGGGCGTGCCGACCGCCGCCGCGAGCGCCGGCAAGGCCGCTTCCTCGACGTGCAGCACGCCATCTTCGTACGGGAAATAGGTCATTCCGGCAGCGTTCCGTAAGTCGTTGTCTTCGTCCTTGAGGACGAGGGCGGGATAGGCGAAAGCTTCCGCACGCCGATCGGCTTCTCCTCGGCCTCGGCCTCGGCCGCCTCCTCCTCGGCGGCGCTTGCGCCCTTCGGCAGCACGCTCTCCGGCGCGGGGTAGAGGCGCGGATAGCTATACTCGCTCTCCTGTCCCGCAGGCGCCTTGGGCGCGCTGCGCTTGCCGCAGGCGACCAGTGCCGGAGCGATGACCGCGAGCGCCAGCAGTACGCCAAGCGTGCGCCGCGCCGTCACAGGTAGCGCTCCCGCGCCGCGGCCACGGCGGCGCTTACCTCGGCCGGCGCGGTGCCGCCGAAACTGCTCCGGCTCTCGACCGCGCGCTCGATGCTCAGGACCCGATAGACCTCCTTCGTGATGCCGGGCTCGATCGCCTGCAGCTCGGCGAGCGGCAGCTCGGCGATGTCGCAGTCGAGCTCGGCCGCGCGCTTGACGATCGCACCGGTGGCACGATGGGCCTTACGGAACGGCAGGCCCGGAACCCGCACCAGCCAATCGGCCAGGTCCGTCGCGGTCAGATAGCCCGTCCGGGTGGCGGCCCGCATGGCCTCGACCTCGGGACGGAGGTCGCGGACCATGCCGGTGGCCGCGGCGACCGAGAGGGCCAGGGTGTCGGCCGCGTCGAACACCGGCTCCTTGTCCTCCTGCATATCCTTGCCGTAGGCCAGCGGCAGTCCCTTCATGACGATAAGAAGGCTGCTCAGGCCCCCGATCACCCGGCCGGATCTGGCGCGCAGCAGCTCGGCCGCGTCCGGGTTCTTCTTCTGCGGCATGATCGAGCTGCCGGTGGTAAACGCGTCCGACAGCGCGACGAAGCCGAAGCCCTGCGAGCACCAGATCACGATCTCCTCGGCGAGCCGGGAGAGGTGCACGGCCAGGATCGCGCCGGCGCTCAGGAACTCGAGCGCGAAATCCCGGTCCGAGACCGCGTCGATCGAGTTGGCCGAAGGCCGGTCGAAGCCGAGCGCCCGGGCGGTCATGGCCCGGTCGATCGGGAAGGAGGTGCCGGCCAGGGCGGCGGCGCCCAGGGGGCATTCGTTGAGCCGCCGGCGGCCGTCGGCCAGGCGCCCCCGGTCGCGCCCCAGCATCTCGACATAGGCCATGAGGTGGTGGCCGAAGGTGATCGGCTGGGCGGCCTGCAGGTGCGTGTAGCCCGGCATCACGGTAGCCGCGTGGGCCTCGGCCTGGTCGAGCAGCGCCGCCTGCAGGCCGGCGAGCGCGCTGTCCAGGGCATCGCTCGCATCGCGCACCCATAGGCGAAAATCGGTCGCCACCTGGTCGTTGCGCGAGCGCGCCGTGTGCAGCCGGCCGGCCGCCTCGCCGATCAGCTCTTCGAGCCGCGCTTCCACGTTCATGTGGATGTCCTCGAGCGCGGCCTTGAAGGTGAAGCTGCCGTCCTCGATCTCTCGCGCAATCGTGTCTAGACCCTGGAGGATCGCCGCCCCATCTTCCGAGGAGACGATGCCCTGGCGCACCAGCATCTCGCAGTGCGCCTTGGACGCGGCGATGTCCTGGGCGTAGAGTCGCCGGTCGAAGTCTATGGAGGCGTTGATGCGTTGCATGACCTCTGCAGGGCCGCCCGTGAAGCGGCCGCCCCACATGGCATTGGCGCCGGCCTCGCCGGGCGCCGCGCCGTCCGGGCCGCCGGCCGGACGGCTGTGTTTCGGGTCCGCGCTCATGTCACCCAAGAGTTATGCCGCAATGCCCACAAAAAAAGCCCTCGCGGCCGCCATCGCCGTATTCGCCCTGGCCGTCCTGCTCGGAACGCCGGATCGGGCGCACGCCGGCGGGCAACCGCCCCTTCAGGGCGTGTTCAAGGACAACTTTACCCTCTTGGACCCGCCCGTGCCAGCGCCGCAAACCGGCTTCACGGATGCAGGTGGCCGGGAGATCACCCTGGCGGCCTTCGAGGGACAGGTGGTTCTGCTCAACTTCTGGGCCACTTGGTGCGCGCCCTGCGTGCGCGAGATGCCGACGCTGGACCGGCTGCAGGACAAGCTGGGCTCGCAGGGCCTCGCGGTGGTCGCCGTGTCGCAGGACCGTGGCGGGCTGGCCGTCGTGGCCCCCTTCGTCAAGCAACTCGGCCTCCGGCACCTGGAGATCTACCTCGACCCCCGGGGTGCCCTATCCCGGGCATTCGGCCTGGGCGGCCTGCCGACCACCTTGTTGATCGACGCCGAGGGCCGCCTCGTCGGCGGCCTGGAAGGCCCGGCCGAGTGGGATTCCGAAGAGGCGCTGGCCTTGATCCGGCATTATCTGGAAGGAGTCCGGGGCCAAGGCGGGCCGGTCAAGACCGGCGGGTGAGCGGTGTTGCAGGGGCGGTAGGGAGCGCCGGGGTCTCCGCTCAGTCGCCGAGCCCGCCCGAACCGCGCACGCGCTGGCCGCTG
>CAMYKD010000142.1 GCA_947258885.1 uncultured Kiloniellales bacterium
TACAACCACACCTACATGCCGCTCTACTACGAGAGCCCGGAGGCGGACTTCTGGCGCCTGGTCCGCGACGTGACCCTGTGGGACGTGACCTGTCAGCGCCAGGTCGAGATCGCCGGGCCCGACGCCGCCGGCTTCACGCAACTGCTGACTCCGCGCAACCTGTCCAACTGCGCGGTCGGCCAGTGCAAATACGTGCTGATCACCGACGAGGACGGCGGCATCGTCAACGACCCGGTGCTGCTGCGCCTGGCCGAGGATCGCTTCTGGCTGTCGCTGTCCGACAGCGACGTCCTGCTATGGGCCAAGGGCATTGCGCGCCACGCCGGCCTGGACGTGTCCCTGCGCGAGCCCGACGTCTCGCCGCTCCAGGTCCAGGGGCCGAAGTCGGCCGCGCTCATGCGCGACCTGTTCGGCGCGTGGATCGACGAGCTGCGCTATTTCTGGTGCCGCGAGACCGAGCTGGACGGCATCCCGTTGGTGGTCTCGCGCACCGGCTGGAGCAGCGAACGCGGCTACGAGGTCTACCTGCGCGACGGCACGCAGGGCGACCGGCTCTGGGAGACGATCATGGCGGCCGGCCGGCCCCACGGCATTGCGCCGGGGGCGCCCTCGGGCATCCGGCGAATCGAGGGCGCCATGCTGTCCTACGGCGCCGACATGACGCTGGCCGAGAACCCCTTCGAGCTCGGCTTCGGGCGCCTCGTCGACCTGGACATGGAGGCGGACTACGTCGGCAAGGGGGCGCTTCGCCGCATCGCGGCCGAGGGGGCGACGCGCCGGCTGGTCGGCCTCGAGATCGGCGGCCCGCCGCTTTTCGCCGGCAACGAGGAGCCCTGGCCGCTTCGCGCCGGCAGCGCGGCCGTCGGCCGGCTCACCTCCTGCGTCCATTCGCCGCGCCTGGAGAAGAACATCGGCCTGGCGATCGTCGCGCTCGCGCAGGCCGAGGAGGGATGCCGGCTCCAGGTCGAGACGCCGGGCGGCGCGCTCGAGGCCACCGTGGTGCCGACGCCCTTCTACGACCCGAAGAAGACCCTCGCCGCCGGGTGAGAGGAGACCGCGTGGTTGCCTCGAATCGCGCCATAGGTGTTTTACATAAAATAAATGCATTTTCGCATTGCAACAAAAATTAACTTCCTTTTTTCGGTAATTTATGGCCAAATCTGTTGCAGGGCAGCACGACTTCCGCGCCGCCCTGGCACCACACTCCGTGGTGTTTCCTCCCAGATAGCACTCGGGCCGCCCTCTCCGGGCGGCCCTTTTTTGACGCCAGTTTCTCCGATGTACCGTTGGGGAACGGCCGGACGGAGTCGTAAGGCTTCCCTTCACCTCACCGCGACTAGACTGTTAGAGGTCAGCGCGAGGTACATGGCAAATGAAAAGCCGCCTGGTCAAACGGGCATTTTTCGGCGTGTTGGCGGCGGCTGTGATCTTTGGCCCGCGGGCCGTGAGCGAATACTACGCGCCCGATGAGATTGGCGTATTTGCGACGCTGTCGTTCCTTCTGCTGCCCCTGGCCCTGGCGGGCGCTGTTGGGTCACTTGTCATGATCGGTTTCCGTGGTTTGCGGCGACAGGCCCTGAACGTGATGGTTCCCTGCCTTGCCTTTCTTCTGGCGAGCGCGGGCGTGCTCCGTCTCCAAGGCGAAGCGCGGAGCCTTGCTTTCGAGCAACTGGCGGAGCGCTCACGCCCCCTTGTCGAAGCTATCGAACGTTACGAACGCGAGCGGGGCGCACCGCCGCCCTCTCTGGACAGCCTGGTGCCGGATTACCTCGACGAGATTCCAGGGACCGGCATCGAGGCGTACCCGGAATACGACTACAAGGTCTTTGTCGAGATCGCCGACGTCTACGGACAGTCGAGCGGTCGTCGCGTTGCTGACGTGTCGCGCTGGGAACTGCGCGTGGACTGCTCCATCGGCGCCCTGAATTGGGACGTGTTCTTCTACTGGCCGACACGCGACTATCCCGATGCGATCTACGGCGGCCCGATCGAACGAATCGCCGACTGGGCCTACGTGCATGAATAATTCCGGAACCCTCCTTTACTCCGCCGCTGCCGCCGGCGCGGGGCCCGACAGGCGGTGGCCCATCAGCACCTCGTTGCCGGGCGCGGGCGCCCAGGGCACGTTGAGCGAGAGCAGGAGCGAGAGCGCGGCCATGGCGCTGCCGGCCAGGAACACGGCCGCCGGCGAGATCAGCCACAGGAAGCCGAAGGCCGCCGGCAGGATGACCGCGGCGATGTGGTTGATGGTGAAGCTGACGCCGGCGGTGGCCGCGATGTCGGCGGGGTCCGCGATCTTCTGGAAATAGGTCTTGATCGCAATCGCCAGGGCGAAGAACAGGTGGTCGATCACGTAGAGTCCGGCGGCCAGGCCCGCGTGCTCGACGAAGGCATAGGCGGTAAAGACACCGATCAAGCCTACATATTCGAAGATCAGCGCCTTGCGCTCGCCCCAGCGGCCGATCAGTCGGCCGATCCGGGGTGCCATGACCACGTTGATCACCGCGTTCAGCAGGAACAACAGCGTGATTCCGCCGACCGTGAAGCCGAACTTCTCGACCATGAGAAAACCGGCGAAGACGATGAAGATCTGCCGCCTGGCCCCCGACATGAAGGTCAGCAGGTAGTAGAGCCAGTAGCGCCGGCGCAGCACCATGTGCCGGTGCTGGCGCACCTTCTCGGGAAACTTCGGGAAGGCCAGCCAAGCGAAGAGCGCGATCGCGGCCGTGAGGCCTCCGCCCAGCAGATAGACCCAATGGAAGGCCAAGCCGGCCAGGTCGAAGGCGAGCCAGATCAGCGCGAAGGTCACGATCGAGGCGAAGGAGCCGGCGGCGATGATGCGGCCCAGCGTCTCGGGCGCGCGGGCCTTGTCGATCCACTGCAGGGACAGCGAAATCTGGATCGTCTCGTAATAATGGTAGCCGAGCGACATGACCACGGTCGTGACGTAGAGCCCGATGATGCTCGGGAAAAAACCGGTCACCGCCGTGCCGAGGCCGAGCAGGGCCAGGGCGAGATAGGCGAGCGCCTGCTCGCGCAGCAGCAGCAGCAGGAACACGACCGCAAAGGCGAGGAACCCCGGCACCTCGCGCAGGCTCTGCAGGATCCCCATCTCGGCGCCGGTGAACTGCGCGCGCTCTATCGCGAAATTGTTGAGCAGCGCCTGCCAGGTGGCGAAGCTCAGGGGCACCGCCGCCGCCATGAGCAGCAGCAGCAACTCGGGCCGCCGCCAGTCGCCGGAAAAGAGCTTGCGCCATGTGGTCATGCCCCCGTATTTAGCGGGCCAAGGTCTGCCCGTCCTGCTATAATCAGCCAAATGATATCGCAAAACCGTCAAACCTCTATGCCCCAACACCCGGGTGATCTGGACGACCCGGCGCGCCCCATCGTGGCCGTCGCCGTCGACCACCCCGGGCCGCATTTCTTCCCGCCGCACAGCCATTTGCGGGCGCAGCTGCTCTACGCCCCGGCCGGAGTCATGACCGTCGCGACCGCGACCGGGACCTGGGTGGTGCCGCCGCAGCAGGCGGTCTGGGTGCCGGCGGGGGTCGAGCACGAGGTGCGCGCGGCCGGCCCGCTCGCCCTGCGCTCGCTCTATGTCCACCCCGCTGCGACCGGGGGCCTGTCCGAGGCCTGCTGCGTGGTCGGCGTGCCGCCGCTGCTGCGCGAGCTGATCCTGCGCGCCGTGGCCTTCGGCGAGCAGGTGGCGCCCGGCGGACCGGAGGCCCGGGTCCTCGCGCTGATCCCGGACGAGCTGAGGGCGCTGGAGCCGGAGCCCCTGCACCTGCCGCTGCCGCGCGACCGGCGCCTGACGGCCGTGACCGGTCGGCTCGCCGCCGACCCGGCCGACGGGCGGCCGCTCGCCGCCTGGGCCAAGGCCGCCGGGGCCAGCGAGCGCACGCTGGCGCGCCTCTTCCTGAAGGAGACCGGGCTGACCTTCGGCGCCTGGCGTCAGCGCCTGCGCCTGCTCGCAGCCATCGCGCGCCTCGCCCAGGGCCAGGCGGTGACCGCCGTGGCCTACGACCTGGGCTACGACAGCCCCAGCGCCTTCATCGCCATGTTCCGGCGCACCCTGGGCGCGACGCCGGGCCGCTATCTGAAGCCCGCGGCGGAGTGACGCGCGCACTCGTCTCGGCAGCATGCAATCGGGCTTTTGCTGGCCCGGAGATGCGGGTAAAAGGAAGCCATGAGAAACCTGGAACTCCCCGGCCGTTCGGCCGTGCGCGCGCTGAACGGCATGGCCGCGACCTCCCATCCGCTTGCCACCCAGACGGCGATCCGGATCCTGCAGGACGGCGGCAACGCGATGGATGCGGCTGTGGCCGCCTGCGCGGTGCAGTGCGTGGTCGAACCGCAGTCGACCGGCATCGGCGGCGACTGCTTCGTGCTCTTCGCGCCCGGGGGCGGCCCCAGGGGCGACGCGGAGGTGGTCGCGTTCAACGGCTCGGGCCGCGCGCCCGCGGCGGCGACGGCCGAGTGGTACCAGGAGCACGGCATCGCCGAGATCGAACGCAACTCGCCGCACGCGGTCACCGTGCCCGGCGCGGTCGACGCCTGGTCGCGCCTGCTCGAGGACCACGGCACCAGATCGCTCGGCGAGCTGCTGCAGCCGGCCATCGCCTTCGCGCGCGACGGTTATCCGATCCACGAGCGGGTCGCCTTCGACTGGCGCCTGGAAGCCGACCTGTTGGCTCGGGATTCGACCGCCAAGCGCATCTTCCTGCCGGACGGCCGCGCGCCGGCCGTCGGCAGCGTGCATCGCCAGCCCGAGCTGGCAGCAACGCTCGGCCGCATCGCCGAGGAGGGTCGCGACGGCCTCTACCGGGGGCCGGTCGCCGAGGACATCGTGACCTACCTGAACGGCCTCGGCGGCCTGCATACGCTGGACGACTTCGCGGCGGCGGGCGGCGAGTACGTCACGCCGATCAAGACCGACTATCGCGGCCACACGGTCTTCGAGTGCCCGCCCAACGGCCAGGGCGTCATCGCCCTGCAGATCCTCAACGTGCTCTCGGGCTACGACCTGGCCGCGATGGACCCGCTGTCGGCCGAGCGGCTGCACCTGGAGATCGAGGCGGCGCGCCTCGCCTACCAGGACCGGAACACCTTCGTCGCCGACCCGCGCCAGGCGGAGGTGCCGGTCGAGGCTCTGCTGTCCGAGGCCCGTGCCGCGGAGCTGCGCGCGGCGATCCGGCCCGACCGGCGGCTGGCCGAGCTGCCGCCCTCGAGCCTTCCGGCCCATGCGGACACGGTCTATCTCTGCGTCGTCGACCGCGACCGCAACGCCGTCAGCTTCATCAACTCCGTGTTCAGCTCGTTCGGCTCCTGCCTGGTCAGCCCCAAGACCGGCGTCACCCTGCAGAACCGCGGCCAGGGCTTCGTGGTCGATCCGGCGCATCCCAACGGCATCGCCCCCGGCAAGCGGCCGCTGCACACCATAATCCCGGGTATGCTGCAGAAGGACGGCCGCACGGTCATGCCCTTCGGCGTCATGGGCGGGCAGTACCAGGCCCTAGGCCACGCCCATTTTCTGACCAACCTGATCGACTTCGATCTCGGCGTGCAAGGGGCGCTCGATCTGCCGCGCGTCTTTCCCCTGCCGCCGGGTCCAGTCGATGTGGAGAGCGGGGTTCCGGCCGAGAGCGTCGAGGCGTTGCGCGCGCTCGGCCACGACATCGCCGCTCCCGCCAAGCCGATCGGCGGCGGCCAGGCGATCCTGATCGACTGGCAGACCGGGATCCTGACCGGCGGCTCGGACCCGCGCAAGGACGGCTGCGCGCTCGGCTATTGAGGGGCGGGAGCGGTCGTCAGCACTGCACCTGCCAGTCGAGCAAGGGCGACCCGATGGACTGATCGGCTTGCCGGGTCAAGCCGTTCATCTGCCAGATGACCGTGTTCCTGGTGGCGCCGTTGCGCCAGAGAATATCCGCGTGGCCGCTGCCGTCGTAGTCGCCGACGCAGACCACGGCCCAGTCGAGATTCGGGCTCCCGATCGACCCCCAAGCCGTCAGGCTGAAGCCGTTCATGAACCACATGTCCGCGCTTCTGGTGATGCCGTTGCGCCACAGGATGTCGGACCTGCCGTCGCGGTCGAAGTCGCCGACGCCGACCACCCGCCAGTCCAGCGACGGCCTGCCGATGGTCCGCCCGCTCGACAAGGTCAACCCGTTCATCAGCCAGATGCTCGCCTCTCCGCTCACGATGTTGCGCCACAGGATGTCGTCCGTCCGATCGCCGTCGAAGTCGCCCACGCCTACGATCTGCCAGTCCGTGCTCGGCGACCCGATGGATGCCGCGGAATCCATGACGAGGCCGAGCATCCGCCAGATGACGGCGGCGCCGCTTGTATTGCGCCAGAGGATATCGTCCGTCCCGTCGCCGTCGAAGTCGCCCACGCCTGCAACCTGCCAGGCCGTGTCGGGCGCGCCGATCGAGGCCGAATCGACCAAGGCGAAGCCGTTCATCTGCCAGACGGCGGTGCTTCGGGTGACCGTGTTGCGCCACAGGATGTCCGACTTTCCGATGCCGTCGAAGTCGCCCAGGCCCTCGACCTGCCAGTCGGTCGACGGCGCCCCGAGCGACTCGTCGCTCTTTTCGAAGCCGTTCATCAGCCAGGCTTCGGTGCCTCCGGTGCTCGTGTTGCGCCACAGGATGTCCGACGTCCTGTCTCCGGCCAGGTCAGCGGCGGCATCGCCGGTGCCGGTGGTCCAGCCGATGTCGGCCATCAGGTCCTGGGCCAGCCCGGGGCCGTGGTCGACCGTGGTAAAGGAGGGCTCCATCATCTCGTTGGGGTCGAGCGAGGTGCTGAAATGCGAGACCGAGGACCCCCCCTGCTGCGAGCTGGGGGCATACATCTCAACATGCCCACTGGGCGCGTGACGGCC
>CAMYKD010000143.1 GCA_947258885.1 uncultured Kiloniellales bacterium
GCCAAGACCAAGGGCAACCTGGCGCTCGAGCAGCACGTCGAGAACCCCGAGGACAGCGTCCTGTTCCAGCAGTTCCCCACCATCCTGAACGACCATCACGCGATGACCTTCCTCTGCGACTACCTGCGCATGATCACGCTCGGCGTCGAGAACCCGCACGAGGTCGAGAGCCTGATGGACGAGGAGCTGGAGACGCACCACCACGAGCACCACAAGCTGGCCGGCGCGCTGCAGACCATGGCCGACGGCATGCCGGCGCTGGGCATCGTCGCCGCGGTGCTGGGCGTGATCAAGACCATGGGGTCGATCAGCGAGCCGCCGGAGATCCTCGGCAAGCTGATCGGCGGCGCCCTGGTCGGCACCTTCCTCGGCGTGTGGATATCCTACGGCTTCGTCGGGCCGATCGCGGCCAAGGCCCAGGCAACCTTCGAGGCCGAGGCCAAGTTCCTGCAGTGCATCAAGGCCGGCCTGCTGGCGCACATGCACGGCAGCGCGCCCGCGATCTCGGTCGAATTCGCGCGCAAGGCCTTGTTGTCGAACGACCGGCCGACTTTCTACGAGGTCGAGGACGCGGTCGCGGCGCTGCCGCCGATCGCCTAGAACCGAAGGTACGGATGGGCCATGGCAGGCGGCGACAAAGCCTCGATCGTCATAAAGAAGGTCAAGAAGGTCGCCCCGGCCGGCCACCACGGCGGCGCCTGGAAGGTCGCCTATGCCGACTTCGTCACCGCCATGATGGCGTTCTTCCTGCTGCTCTGGCTGCTCAACGTGACGACGGACGAGCAGAAGCGCGGTATCGCCGACTACTTCTCGCCGGCCAGTCTGGCGCGCCAGACCAGCGGCTCTGGCGGCATCCTGGGGGGTGCGACGCTGAGCGCCGAGGGCGCGATGAGGAGCCAGCGGTCCCAGGTCGGCCTGACCCTCGAGCTGCCCAGCTCGGACGAGGAATCCGTCACCAAGGGCCACGAGGAGGGCGCGCTGGACGAAGAGCAGCTCGAGGACCTCCTGGCCAAGCGCGAGGAAGAGCAGTTCGCCGCCGCCGAGGAGGCCCTGCGCCAGGCGATCGAATCCGTACCGGAGCTGCAGGCGCTGGCCGAGAATCTGCTGATCGACCAGACGCCCGAGGGCATGCGCATCCAGATCGTCGACCAGGCCAAGAAATCGATGTTCCCGATCGGCCGCGCCGAGATGTACGACCACACCGAAACACTTCTCTCGCTGGTCGCCGACGCCATCGCCCAGCTGCCGCAGAAGATCGCCATCAAGGGGCACACCGACGCCACCCCCTACGTAACCGACAACGGCTATTCCAACTGGGAGCTCTCGACCGACCGGGCCAATTCGAGCCGCCGGGCCCTGGTCAAGGCCGGCCTGCCGAAGGAACGGATCGACTCGGTCGCCGGGCGCGCCGACCAGGAGCCGCTGAGGCCGGACAGGCCCTTCGATCCGCAGAACCGGCGCATCTCGGTCATCCTGCTGCGCGAGAACCCGCGAAGCGGCGGTGCCTCGACAGCAGGAGGCGGCGCCGGCTGACCCTGCGCGCCGATACCGGCCGCTTGCCAAGAACCGACGGCATCCCCAAGTCACTGGGCGACGCCTTGGCAACCGGAGACCCTCGGTGCGGAAGTTCGATCTGCCCAGCACGGATCTGATCGGCGCGGCGTGGCGGGACGGGCCGCCTGGGCGCCTCGACGATCCGGACCTCTACGACGGCATGGCTTGGCGGCGGGTGGTCGGCTATCTGATCGACGCGCTGGTCCTCTTCGCACTGATCGCCGGGCTTTGGGTGCTGGTCATCCTGTCCCTCGGCCTGCTCTGGCCGATCAAGTTGCTGATCACGCCGCTGCTGCCCGTGGCCTACCACACCTACTTCGTGGGTCGGAGCGGGGCGACGCCCGGCATGCAGCTGATGGACGTCGAGATCCGCAGCTGGACCGGGCGGCGGCCCGACTACGTCCAGGCCTTCCTGATGACGGCCCTGTTCTATGCAACGGTCCTGCCCACGGGTTTCCTGGTGCTGGTGGTCGCCCTGTTCAACGACCGGCAGCGCACGCTGCACGATTTCCTGGCCGGCACCCTCGGCACACGCCGCAGCCGCCTCGCCGCGATCTCTCCACAAACCGCCTGACCCCGCGGCCGTTCCGCCCACCGCCGCGAGGCCGCGTTTCGTACTGGCGTGGGGGCGTCCTTGCCTGCGATAATCGGGCGCGCGGGGAGAGGCACATGAAAGACAAGGGCGCCGCAGGCCTTCTGGAACACTACGATCCGCAGGGCTACTTCTGCGAGATGCTCGGCCTGCCCGGCCAGCCCACCGGCTTTACCCGGCCGGTTTGGGAGCGTATCGGCCGCCTGGGCCTGGACGAGCTGCACGCCCGCGCCAGGGATGCCGAGCTGGAGCTCTACAACTTCGGCATCACCTTCACGGTCTATACCCAGAAAGACTCGATCGACCGAATCCTGCCGTTCGACGTGATCCCGCGGCTCATTTCTCCCGAGGATTGGCAGACCATCGAGACCGGGGTGACGCAACGGGTCACCGCCATCAACCTGTTCCTCCACGACGTCTATCACGACCGGAAGATCCTGAAGGACGGCGTCGTGCCGCGCGAGCTGGTGCTGGGCAACAAGAACTACCGCCCGGAGATGTGCGGTCTGGACGTGCCCTTCGGCACTTATGTGCACATCAACGGCACAGATCTAGTACGCGATCACGCCGGCCAGTTCCTGGTGCTGGAGGACAACGGGCGCAGCCCGTCCGGCGTCTCGTATGTGGTCGAGAACCGGCACCTGATGCAGCGTGCCTTCCCGGACCTGATGGCCGACATCGGGATCAAGCCGGTATCGAACTACGGCCAGAAGCTGCACGAGGCGCTCGCCGAGATCGCCCCGCCGGGGGTGGACGACCCGCAAGTCGTCCTGCTCTCGCCCGGGACCTACAACTCCGCTTACTTCGAGCACATCTTCCTGGCCCGCGAGATGGGCGTGCCCCTGGTCGAGGGGCGCGATCTCGTGGTCGAGGACGACCGGGTCTACATGCGCACCATCGCCGGTCTGGAACCGGTCCACGTGATCTATCGGCGCATCAACGACGACTTTCTCGATCCCGAGGCCTTCGACCCGACGAGCCTGCTGGGCGCCGCCGGCCTGTTCGGCGCCTATCGCAAGGGGCATGTCGCGTTGGCCAACGCGATCGGCACCGGGGTCGCCGACGACAAGGCGGTTTACGCCTACATGCCGCGGATCATCGCGTATTACCTGGACGAGGAGCCGATCCTGCCGAACGTCGAGACCAACATCTGCCGCGAGCCGGAGGGCCTGAAGCACACCCTCGCCCACCTCGACAAGCTGGTCGTCAAGCCGGTCGGCGAGTCCGGCGGCTATGGCATCACGATAGGTCCACGGGCGAGCCGCAAGGAGCTGGAGACCTGCCGCAAACAGCTCGAGGCCGACCCGGCGAACTACATCAGCCAGCCCATGGTCGAACTCTCGGTCGCACCGACCCTGGTCGAGACCGGCATCGAGCCCCGCCACGTCGACCTGCGGCCCTTCGTGGTCACCGGCCGGTCGACCTGGGTGCTGCCGGGCGGACTGTCGCGGGTCGCGCTGACCAAGGGTTCGATCGTGGTCAACTCGTCGCAGGGCGGCGGATCGAAGGACACCTGGGTCCTTGAGTAACCTGCTCGCACGATACGCCGACGCGGCGTTTTGGATGGCGCGCTACGTCGAGCGGGCTGAAAACCTGGCACGCGTCCTGGACGTCAACGAGACCTTCAGCCGCGACACGCGGGGCGGCCGGAACTGGCTCTCCGTGCTCCAGCTCTATGACGACGGCGAACGCTTCCACGACCGCCACGACGAGGCCACAGCCGCGGCCGTGCGGCATTTCTACGTGCTCGACCCGGAGAACCCGGACTCGATCCTTTCGGCCATCCGGACGGCGCGCGAGAACGCCCGTACGCTGCGCCCGCTGATCTCGACCGAGATGTGGATCCAGCTCAACATCTTCTACAACAGGCTGCGCGCCCTGGCGCCCGAGGACCTGAGCGAACCCCGCATCGCACGGCTCTGCAGCTTCATCAAGGAGTCCTGCCAGGCCCACACGGGCATCACCGAAGGAACCTTCTACCGCGACGCCGGCTGGTCGTTCTACCAGATGGGCCGCGCCCTGGAGCGCGCCGACCAGACGACCCGGCTGCTCGACGTCAAATACCACCTGCTGCTGCCCGGCCCGGCGGCCGTCGGCTCGCCCGTCGACCTGAGCCAATGGAATGCGCTGCTGCGCTCGGCCTCGGGTTACCACGCCTATCGCCGGGTCCGGCCGAGCGGCATGACACCGGCTTCGGTCGCTGGCTTCCTGCTGTTCCACGATGATTTTCCGCGCTCGGTCAACGCCTGCATCAAGGCGCTCGGCGCCACGCTGTCGGACCTCAGAACGCGCTACGGGCTGACGGGCGGCGTCCAAGCCATGGCCGAGGTGGAGGCCCTGCGCGGATCGCTCGAAGGCGCGAGCATCGAGGCTGTGATCGCCGGCGGCCTGCACGAGTACATCGACGGCATACAAGTCAGGCTGATGGCCATCACGGACGGCCTCGGGCAGGAGTTCTTCGGACGCGCATCCGCCGGCAGCGAAGCGCCGCAAGCGGCCACCGAGGGCTGATTGACAGACTCCGGGCTGGACGCGGCGCGGCCGGTAGCGCTAGCTTGGCCTCCCATGGGCCCGACCAAGACCCATAGCTCCCGGCCGGACCTCCGGGCCGACGAGACGGCACCGAAACAGGTGCTTTACGTCCTGATGGAGACGTCCTGTCCCTATCTGGCCGGACGGCGCGAACGCAAGCTGATGACGGAAATACACGGCCCCGACGCTGGCGGCACCTACGGCCGGCTGTCCCGCGCCGGGTTCCGTCGCAGCCATAACTTCGCCTATCGGCCCGCGTGCAGCGATTGTGCCGCCTGCGTGCCGGTGCGGGTCCAGGTCGATGCATTCAAGCCCGGCCCGTCGCTGCGCCGGGTCGTGCGCCTCAACTCCGCGCTCAGGATCGACGACCGGCCACCCGTGGCGACCGAGGAGCAGTACGCGGTGTTCACCCGCTACCTCAGCTCTCGCCACGACGATGGCGAGATGGCCGGTATGAGCTTCGCGGACTATCGGACCATGGTCTGCGATACGCGTCTCGATACGCGGCTTACCGAATTCCGCGAGCCCGACGGCCGGCTGGCGGCCGCCTGCCTGACCGATTGGCTGGAAGACGGCCCGTCGGCGGTCTACAGTTTTTTCGCCCCCGACCTGGCTAGGCGCAGCCTCGGCACATACATGGTCCTATGGCTGATCGAAGCGGCGCGCCGACGCGGCCGGCCGCATGTCTATCTCGGCTATTGGATCGCCGATTCGGGCAAGATGTCCTACAAGACCCGCTTCCGGCCGATCGAGGGCCTCGGACCCGAGGGCTGGCAGCCGTTTCCGGTCTGACACCGCGCGTTTCCCCGGTTTTTCGGAACCCTTGGCACCGCCATGTATGTTGCGCCGCCAGGCGAAGCTCCGTATTCTCACCGCGCCGCCGAGGTTGCAGGCCGGCGCATATTCGCGCGGCCAGCGGTATGCCTGTCGAGGATCGGAAACGGAGAGGACACCCTCTATGAAAAGCCAGAAGACGGGCACGGCCGCGAAAGCGCCCAACAAGGCCGAGCGCCGTGGCTTTTTGAGAAACGCCACTGTCTCGACGGCGGCCGTCGCCGCGATGGCCGCCTCCGGCTTTCCGAAGCCGTCCCTCGCGCAGGGCCTCAAGAAGTGGCGCATGGGCACGACCTGGCCGAAGAACTTCCCGGGTCTGGGAACCGGAGGGAATACGCTGGCGAAGTTCATCGGCGATGCCTCGGCCGGCAAGCTGACGGTCGAGGTCTACGGCGGCGGCGAGATCGTTCCGGGTTTCGAAACCATGGACGCGGTGGCCAATGGCACGCTGGAGATGGGCCATGGCGCCCCTTACTACTGGAAGGGCAAGGTGCCGGCGGCCGAGTTCATCGCCTCCATGCCCTTCGGCATGAACGTCATGGAGCAGAACGCCTGGATTCAGTTCGGCGGCGGCCAGGAGTTGGCGGACAAGGTTTATCGCCAGCTCGGCTGCAAGTTCTTCACCTCGGGTAACACCGGCGTGCAGGCCGGCGGCTGGTTCAACAAGGAGATCAACTCGTTCGAGGACTACCAGGGCCTCAAGATGCACATCCCCGGCCTCGGCGGCGAGGTGGTCAAGGCGGCCGGCGGCAACGTCGTCAGCCTGCGCGGCGGCGAGATCCCGCCGGCGCTGCAATCCGGCGCCATCGACGCGACCAAGTGGGTCGGGCCCTACAACGACCTGGCCTTCGGCCTCTACAAGAGCGCCAGGTTCTACTACTACCCGGGTTGGCAGGAGCCAGCGACGCTGCTCGACAACTTCATCAACATCAAGGCCTGGGAAGGTCTCGATTCCGAGCAGAAGGCGATCATCACGACCGCCAACGCCTATACCAACCTCTTCGTGCTGAACGAGTTTGTCTCCAACAACAACGCCGCCCTCAACACCCTGCGCAAGGATCACGGCGTCATTCTCAAGAAGTTTCCCGACCCGGTGCTGAACGGTCTGGGAGCGCTCGCCGGCCAAGTGCTTCGAGAACTGGCCGCGCAGGATCCGCTGAGCCAGGAGGTCATGGATTCGATCCTGAAATTCCGGGCCCCGGCGATCAACTACGCCGCCTTCTCCGAGCAGGCCTTCTACAACGCCCGTTCCCTGCCTTTCAAATACGTGCGCTAG
>CAMYKD010000144.1:0-1108 GCA_947258885.1 uncultured Kiloniellales bacterium
GGGACCAGGCGCCGCCCGGCGTGGCCTCGGCAATCGAGCGCGCCGGACCGGCCGGCGTCTGGAGCCGAGGCTGAGCCTCCGCCGCGAAGGGCTCCCCCAAAGCGACGTTGGACAGGACGCATACGATGGCGGCGGCCAAGACGCCGGCCGCCGGTTTGTTCCAAGCCACCGGGCGGACCCGGATCTTGGCCAAGGCGAACATGGACCTTCAGTGACCTCGTCGACAGCCGGCGCACCGGCAATGGCCCCCGAGGGGGAGCGGGCGCGATCTCCAGACCGGAGAATGCGGTCGGGACATAGGAGAACAGGTCGAGATCGTCAATGGATTTTCAATCGAAAGATTAACCATACTATGACCGAGATCAATGACAATTAAGGATAATTGTGTTCAAGTTCATAAAATATGTAATAATTGCCTGACGAATGCTGGCCAAATTGATCCTGTTTCCCGGGACGCCGGTTGTGGTCGTGGGAACAGGGGGCCCGATCGTGCTCTGGGGGAAACTGAGCCGAGCGGGGGCGGCCTAGGGAATCGCTAACCGGAGGAAGTGTCATGAAGTTCAAACCGCAAATCCGCGCAAGGCGGACAGCCTTGCTTGTGTCCGCGTCGGTCTTGGTCTTGTCGGTCCAAGCTGCTCCGGTACATCTCGATAGAGACACCCTCATGCCGGGGTTACAGATTGCCGCTGCCAAAGCCGGCCGCGATCGTGACGACATCGCGCGCCATCGGGCTCTCGCCGCGCTGGGCCTCGAGGTTTCGGATGTCTATGAGGCACCGCGGCTGGAGACTTTGTCCCAAGTCGCCGCCAATGGCGGGAGTGGCTCCGGCGGTGGCTCCGGCGGTGGTGATGGCTCCGGCGGCGGTTCAGGCGGCGGTTCAGGCGGTGGCTCCGGCGGTGGCGGTGGCTCCGGCGGTGGCTCCGGCGGTGGCGAAGGCGAAGGCGAAGGCGAAGGCGAAGGCGAAGGCGAGGGCGAGGGCGAAGGCGAAGGCGAAGGCGAAGGCGAAGGCGAAGGAGAAGGAGAAGGAGAAGGAGAAGGAGAAGGAGAAGGAGAAGGAGAAGGAGAAGGAGAAGGAGAAGGAGAAGGAGAAGGAGAAGGAGAAGGAGAA
>CAMYKD010000144.1:1203-7690 GCA_947258885.1 uncultured Kiloniellales bacterium
GAAGGTGAGGACGAAGAGCTGCGCGAGGGCCGGGTCGCTCCGGAGTCGACCCCGGCAGAAGAGCCGGCTGCCGTAGCCGTGCTCCCGCCGCCGCCAGCACCGGCACCCCCGCCGGCACCACTCTCCTACGTCGTCTACTTCGACTTCGACAAGGCGGATCTCACTCCTTCGGCCGAGGCCGTGCTGCGCGAGGCCCAGGCCGCGGCCGGGAAACTGGGCGGGAGCGTGTCGGTCGCGGGCAATACGGACAAGGCGGGCGCCGATACCTACAACCAGGCGCTCTCGGAGTTGCGCGCCAATGCGGTGGCCAAGTACATGGCGGCGGGCGGCGTTCCGGCCACCGTGATCAAGACCAGCGCATTCGGCGAACACAACCCTGCCGTGCCGACCGCCGACGGTGTCCCGCACCAGGGTAACCGGCGCGTCGAGATCGTCGTCGAGCCGGTGAAGTAGGGCTGCAATGGCCGGGGGCGGTGACGCGCCCCCGGCCGGTCTTCCCGCGCCACGGCCATCCAAGGGATTCCGGCGGGGGCGCGAGAGCTGAAGACAAGCCGGGTGCCGGTGCTGGCGTGCCGTTTGCGCCGTGGAAGACGGCGTTCCCGCGATTGTGGCTGCTGCCTTGCCGGTCTAACCTGCCCCTCTCGATCGAAGGGAGGCGCAGGGGGCCATGTCGGAGCTCTTTCCACATCTGTTCGCGCCGCTTCAGCTGCGGCACAAGACGCTGAAACACCGGCTCAACTTCGGCGCCCATACCGCCAACATGGCCGAAGCCGGCCTGCCCGGCGCGCGGCACCTGGGCTACTACCTGGAGCGGGCCATCGGCGGAGCGGCCATGATCGTGGTCGAGCCGGTGCCGGCGCACCGCACCGGCGTGCTGACCCGCGGCAACTTCCGCCATGAGGACGACGCCGTCGTCCCGGCCTTCCGGGCCATCACGGACGCGTGCCGCGAGCACGGCACGGTGATGATCCAGCAGATCTACCACGTCGGCCAGCACGGCGACTGGGACAACTCCTTCGAGCCCAACTGGTCGCCCTCTGGCCTGCCGTCCTACCACGACTGCGACGGCAGCCACGCCATGAGCGAGGCCGAGATCGAGGAGCTGATCGAGGCCTTCGCCCAGGCCGCGCGGCGCGCCAAGGAGTCCGGCTTCGACGGGGTCGAGCTGTTCGCCGCCTACAACGCCCTGATCGACCAGTTCTGGACGCCCTGGTCGAACCGGCGCGAGGACCGCTGGGGCGGCAGCTTCGAGAACCGCATGCGCTTTTCCAGCGAGATCATCGGGCGCGTCCGGGCGCTGGTCGGCGAGGACTTCATCATCGGTCTCGCGGTCTCCATGGACCCGGGCACCGAGGTCATGCTGTCGCTCGAGGCGCTGTCCGAGGTGGTCGCCTGGCACGACGCGCGCGGGCTGATGGACTACGTCACCTGCGGCACCGGCAGCTACTTCGACTTCTCGCCGCTGATGCCGACCGTGTTCTATGCCGACAAGCTGGGCGCGCCCTTCGCCGAAAGCCTGAAGCAGGCGGTCACGCACGCCAAGGTCCAGGCCGAGAGCCACATCCGCACGCCGGAGAACGCGGAGGTGGTGATCGCTTCGGGCCAGGCCGACATGGTGAGCCTGGTGCGCGGCCAGATCGCCGACCCGCACCTGGCCGCCAAGGCCATGGCGGACCGGCCCGCGGACATCCGGCCCTGCATCTCCTGCAACCAGATGTGCTGGGGCCGGCGCTTCCGCGACTACTGGATCTCCTGCCTGGTCAATCCCTCCAGCGGCCGGGAGTTCGAGTGGGGCGGCGACCGCTTCCAGCCGGCCGGGACACCGCGCGATATCCTGGTGGTGGGCGGCGGGCCGGCGGGCCTGGAGGCCGCGCGGGTTGCCGCCGAGCGCGGCCACCGGGTGACCCTGGCCGAGGCCTCGGGCGAGCTGGGCGGGCAGTTCCGCCTGGCAGGCCTGCAGCCGCGCCGCGCCCAGATCCTCGACCTGATCGAGTGGTACCGCGGACAGCTGGAGCGCCTCCAGGTCCAGGTTCGCTTCAATTCGCCCCTGGAGGCCGATGAGGTCAGGGCCCTCGGGGCCGACGCCGTAGTGCTCGCAACCGGTTCGCAGCCGTCGGGCACGGGTTTCCAGCGGGCGCTGCCCCAGAACGACCGGCTTCCCGGCATCGAGCGCGGCAACGTCTGGTCGGTCGAGGAGGTCATGGGCCGCGCCGCCCGGCCCGGCAAGCGGGTGTTGCTGCTCGACGATACCGGCCACTGGGCCGGCTGCGGCACCGCCTGGCACCTGGCCGAGCAGGGCCACGACGTGACTCTGGTGGTGCCGCACGCCCTGGTCGGCAAGGAGCTGGAGCGCACCGCCGCCGACATCCCGCTACGCGCCAAGCTGAAGCAGCTGGGCGTGACCACGCGAAGCGAGTCCGCGGTCACCGAGTGGCACGGCGACGGCGCCACGGTCCGCAGCCTGCTCGACGGCGGCGAAGAGCGCCTCGCGGCCGACGCCCTGGTGCTGGCCACCGCCAACGTCGCCGAGACCACGCTCGCCGAGGCGTTCGCGGATTCGGGCCTGGAGCTGCACATTATCGGCGACGCCCTCGCCCCGCGCCGCGCCCAGACCGCGATCTACGAGGGCCGCAAGTTGGGGCTAGCGTTCTGAGGGCCCATATTCCTGCAAGACAGGAGGAGCGATGTCATGCACTTAGAGCCACGTTTGCCCAAAGCCTATCCCTGGTACCTGCGGCCGTTCTTCTGGAACCAGCGCCGCAAGTACGGCCAGGAGCTCGAGGCCGCGCGGCTCTGGGCCCGGGTGCCGAAGCTCTTCGCGACGGTCGCGCTCTTGTACGGCGCGCTCGACCACAAGGGCTCGCCGCTCGAGCCGGCGCTGCGCTCGCTCTTGACCGTGCGCATCTCGCAGCTCAACTGGTGCCCCTTCTGCGTCGATATCAACTCGGCCACCCTGATGAAGCGCGGCGCCTCAGTCGAGAAGGTCGAGGCGCTGTCCCACTGGCGCGACAGCGATCTGTTCGACGCGCGCGAGCGGACCGCGCTCGACTATGCCGAAGCCGTCACCTTGAGCGACCGGCAGGTCGACGACGCCCTGATGGCGGCCGTCAAAGCGCGGTTCGACGACGACGCGGTCCTCGAATTGACCGCCTTGATCGCGTTTCAGAACCTCTCCAGCAAGTTCAACGCCGCGCTGGGCGTGCCCGCGCAGGGGTTCTGCCGGCTGCCGGTTCCGACGCGGGCCGGTGTGAACACCGTTTCGTAAGTGGCGCAGCGGCCTGGGAAACTGCCCTTGATCGACCGATCGCGCTGCGCCACCCTGGTCGCGGAGGGCGGGGAGAGCAGCCATGGTTGGTGGCGGAGCCACTGAACGCCGGCGCGCGGCGGTTGCGGTCAAAATCGCCGGAGTCGCGCTACTGGGGCTCGGCGTGGCTGCCGTCGCCACCGCCTTGTGGCTCGGCTGGGGCCGGGGGCTCACTATCCAGACCGTCCAGGAGACCATCCAGTCCTGGGGCGCATGGGGCGTCTTCGCTTCGATGGGGCTGATGGTGATCCACTCCTTCGTGCCCTTTCCGGCCGAATTTATCACCTTCGCCAACGGCATGGTCTACGGCCCGGTCTGGGGCACGGTGATCACCTGGAGCGGGGCGATGCTGGGCGCCTTCGCAGCCTTCGGCGTGGCCCGCGGGCTCGGCCGGCCCTTCGTCGAGGGTCTCGTGGCCAGGCGCGACTGGCACGCGCTGGACGACTGGGCCGCCCGCGAGGGCTGGCAGGTGCTGCTGATCAGCCGCTTCGTGCCGGTGATCGCCTTCAACCTGATCAACTACGCGGCCGGGCTGACCCGCATGACCTGGTGGACCTTCGCCTGGACCACCGGCCTCGGCATTCTGCCGCTCACCGTGCTCTTCGTGGTCATGGGCGACCACATCGAGCATCTGAACTGGTGGGCCTGGGTCCTGCTGCTCGGGGGTGGCCTTTTGCTCTGGCTTGCCCTGCGCCGCCGCCTGCGCCCGGCCCGGGCCGCGAAAGGGGGCGACGAGTAGAATAAGGTGTCAGGAACCTTTCTTGCTGTATAAGCTATTGAAGTATATGATGCTATGGCGGTTAAGAGGCTCCTGACCAGCGTACACGACGGAATTGCGTAAGGCGCTGAAAAGGCGGAGGATTCCCGATTCGTTCTGCAGCGAAAAGGAGAATCCAATGTCACACCGCCTGATCAACGCCTTGAGGCAGACGCTAAGCGAGAGCCTGGATCTGCGCAAGAGCCGCCTGGAGAGCTTCTGCACCCTGGTGGTCGGCCTCATCCTGGCGCGGAGCGTCAATCTCAGCCATCTCGCCGTCCACTTCGCCAATCGCGCCCAGATCGCCTCCAACTACCGGCGCCTGCAGCGTTTTCTCGAGCAGACGCGGCTCGACGGCGGCGCCATCGCCGGCCTCGTCGTCGCTCTGGCCGGGAAAAGCAAGGGCCCGTGGCTGCTGGCCCTCGACCGCACCAACTGGAAGTTCGGACGCTACGAGATCAACTTCCTCATGCTCGCCCTGGTCCGCGGACGCTGCGCCCTACCCCTGTTCTGGCAGGTCCTCGACAAGCAAGGCGCCTCCAGCGCCAGGGAGCGAAAGGACTTCATAGCCGCCCTGCGGCGCATCTTCCCGGACCAGCCCGTCAAGGCCCTCCTCGCCGACCGGGAGTTTCTCGGACGGGAGTGGCTCAAGGCCCTCCAAGACCACAGGATCCCCTTCGTCGTCAGGCTCCGCGACAACACCCACATCCGCCTCGAAAGCGGCCATTCCAAGCCCATGCGATACTTCTTCGCCGCGCTCCGCAAAGGCCAATGCCGATACCTCGCCCGGCCACACGCCATCGGATGCCACGACCGGCCCGACAATCCGAGGCTCGCCCTGGCCGCGACACGCCTGGCCTCCGGCGAGCTCCTCATCGTCGCCACCGACCTCAAACCAAGGCACGCCCTCGCGCTCTATCGAAAGCGCTGGCGCATCGAGACCCTCTTCGCCGACCTCAAGTCCAGAGGCTTCAATCTCGAAGACACCCACATCACACACCCCAGACGCATCGAAAAGCTCCTCGCCGCCATCGCTCTCGCCTACGCCTGGGTCGTCACGCTCGCGCGTCGACAGCTCGGAGCAAAACCCATCCCGACAAAAACCCACCAAAGACCCGCCAAATCCATCTTCCGATACGGCTTCGATCAGTTCCGAAAACGCGCAACTCTCAACTCAAATACATTCCTACATCCCGTCATAACCGCCCTCCACGGCATAAAACCCCTCAAGGCCCCTTGAAAGAGTCGTGTACTGTGGTTCCTGACACCTTTTTCTGTCTTTGCGAAAGGCCGGAAATGACCGAAGACGGGATGCGGTTCGCCGACCAGTTCGGCGCCAAGGACCTCCACATCGTGCCCGGGTCGAGCCCCGGCGGGATCCTCTGTCGGCTCGGCATTTCATGGGGCAGCATGTGCGTAGCGGAGGACGACTTGTCCTGCGGGCCGCTCATGTCACTGGAAAACCCGGACGATTTTCGAAAGCTGCGCTGGCAGCATTGTGGGAAGGAAGAAGACGCGGATACCAGCGAACGATCGCACCCACGAACCCCTTTCATCCCTATGGACAGGCTCCACACGGCCCGGGATCGCGTGCGGTCCGCCGAGCGAATCTTCCTCTGGCTCGGCACGACTCTCCAGGAGCAGTTGCTCTTCGCTTGGCTCGTGACGGTCTTCAAGATCCTTGGAATCAGCACCGACCCTATTCGGCTGCTCGACCTGAAGTTTGCCCGGCCGGAATTCGATCGCTCGATTAGAACCCTGAACTGCGAGAACATGCGGAAGATGGCCCGCTGGCGCTCGCCCGCCGAAGGGGAGCTTGCGTCCTATGAGATCGCCTGGCAAGCCGTGAGCAACCCCTCGCCCGAGGATCTGATCGCCATGAGCGCACCCGATCTGCAGCATCCCGTCGCCCTCAACGAGGCGCTGCACGCCTTCATGGCCCGCTATCCGGCCAATGACACCGGATTGAACTATTGGGACAGGGTGATTCTTGCGAACTGCCGGCAACACGGTCGGAAAGCAGCCAGAATCATTGGCGAAACACTGGCGCAGGATCTCCAATATCCGGATTGGCCAAGCGACGGCTACCGTTTCGACCGCCTGAAGCGCCTGGGCAGCGACCGGCTGAGCCACCCCTTTCTGACCTTGACCGGCGACCTTTCGGCAATGCGCTTCGCCGAGGCCGCAATCACTGACACGGGGCAAAAGGCCCTCGACGGGCAGGCGAACTTCGTCGCGCTCAACGGCATCGATGACTGGGTCGGCGGTGTGCACCTGAGCGCGCGCGCGGGAAGCCCGTGGCTCTTCGACGGCGCGACCCTGGTCCAGGGCCACGCGCCTGGCCGTTTGTGATGCCCCGGGGATTGTGATAAACGGGCGCGCCCGTCCGCAACCGAGCCTCTCGAAGACCCGATGACCAGCCTCAA
>CAMYKD010000145.1 GCA_947258885.1 uncultured Kiloniellales bacterium
GCGCCGCAACGCCCCCGGCGCCCCGATACGCCCCACCCGAGAGGGCCGGGCGCTTTTGACCGCCAGCCGCGTTGCGCGTCGCTTGTGGTGCCAGCACCATGGCACAACGCGCGCCTAACTGGCGGCCAAAATCGTCCCGGTGAAATGGGTCAGTATTTCCTACCTTTGGTATTAGGTCCAGAACGGGTCACCGTGGCAGAGCTTCTCCGCTTCTTGTCTATCGGATGCCTCGATTATCCACATGCCGCCTCGCGGATCTTGCGCAAGATCCTGTCGAAGCGACCCGCCGACAAGAATCTCCTCGCTTCGCTCGTCCAGATAGCGCAGGTGATTGTCCATCTCCGCTTTGCGGACATGGAGCTTCTCGGGATCATCCTCGAATCGAGCCACGAACGACATGGCAATCCTCTCTCGCCCGATCCCTATTTGAACTCGACCTCCACGAAGACGAACTCATAGCTGTTGGCATTTGTGACGTCATGCTGGACACCCCGATTCCGGAAATAGGACACCCCCGCCGTAAGATCCCCATAGGTCTCGTTGCCAGCGCCATCGACAAGCTTCAGGCGCCCCGTGGTCTGCGGCACGACCACGTAGTCATACTCGTGGCGATGAAAACCGGTGGCCGCGCCCGGTGCGAAGCGCCATTCCGTTACCCGGGTGCGATCGTTGTCGATTTGAACCGTCGGAACCGCTTGCCCGCTCATCGAAACCTCCGTACAGACTCTGCAGCGGCAGCTGCGTATTAGCGACTACGACCTACCACCGCCCTCGGACAGCCCCTCGCGCTCGAGCACATACCACTCCGCCGGGTTGCGTCCGAAGGGAAAGCCGACGTGTTCCAGGAAGGCGGGGCGGTCGCACAGCCGCGCATACCATTCGGCCATCCTCGGCAGATCCGGTCGTTCGATGTCTAGGTTGAGGTATCGGTGCGCCATCGGCCCGTAGGGGATGTCCGCCATCGTCAGCGCATCCCCGGCCAAGTAGGGATGCCGGGCAAGCCGCGCCTCCAGTATCAGCAGCTTGTCGCCCAGGGATGCCGTCAGGCGCGCGATGGCGCTTTGATCGCGACGCGCCGGCTCGGTGCGGACGATCGACCAGAAGAGATCGATGTAAAGCGGATAAGCGGTCGACTTGAACCACTCCATCCACTGGTCGGCGACCGCGCACTGCTGATCGGAGTCCGGCCACAGGGTGCTCTTGCCGTAGCGCCTGGACAGGTAGCGCACGATCGCGTTGGATTCCCAGAGGACGAATCCGTCGTCGCGGATCGTGGGGATGCGGCCGTTCGGGTTCAGCGCCAGATATTCGGGCGTGTCGACACCGCCGAACGAGCCGCCTAGGTCGTGGCGCCGGTGCGCGATGTTCAGTTCGCCGACCGCCCACATCACCGGCACCACGTTGCTCGCGTTCCGCCGACCCCAGATCTCAAGCATCGCGAATCCTCTCCTAGCTGCGTTTGGCCGGTCCTGTCAGACGCGGTTCCGTGCCAAGTGGGCCTCCAGCGCCGCGAGTCCTTCATCGAGACCGCTGCGCCCGAAGCCGATGCGAAAACGATCCCTCGGCGTCTCGGTCAGATCCGACGCGAAGATGCTCCCCGGTAGAAGCAGCACGCTGCTTTCGTCCACGAGGCGCCTGGTGAAGTCCTCGACCCCGTCCGCTCCCTTGTAGCGCGGAAAGGCCGTGCAGGATCCATCCGAGGCCTTCCAGTCGAAGAGATCCGGATGGCGGGCGAAGAAGGCGTCCAGCTTGATCAGGTTCTCGTCGATGAGCGCGCAGTTGCGCGCCAGGAGCTTGTCGCGGTTGCGCAACGCGATCTTCGTCAACCGCTCGCTGGGGCCGGCATTGCAGATCGAGAGGTAGTGCTTCATGCGCTCCAGTCTCGAGAGCAGGTCCCGGTCCGCGCAGGCGATCCAGCCGATCCGAAGACCGGGCAGGCCATAGGCCTTCGACATGACGTTCAGCGAAAGCCCGCGCTCGTAGACGTCCGCGACATGAGGCAGATGCTCGGTGCCCGTTCGACCGAGACCTCTGAAGATTTCGTCACTGAGAATGTAGATCCCGTGTTTCCGGCACAGCTCGATCAACGCGTCGAAACGGTCCCGAGCGAGGATCGCGCCCGTGGGGTTGTGGGGGACGTTGATCGTCATGAGCCTGGTGTTGGGCCGGATCGCTTCGGCGACCCGGTCGATGTCGAGGGACCAGTTGTCGTCGGGGTCCAGCGGCACGCCGGTCGCCGCGCAGATCGCCAGGGGAAGGGTCTCGTGAGACTGGTAGTTCGGCGTGACGACGATCGCGTGGCTGTCCTTGTCGAGCAGCACGGCGTTGGCCGCGAAGATCCCCTCGCTGGCGCCCGCGAAGCACAGGATGTCCGCGACGCCGCGGCTTTCGAACGTCTCCGCGATAACTTCGCGCAGGTCGGGGGCGCCGAAGGTCTCGGTGTAGCCGAGCCACAGACCTTCGAAGTCCTCCCGCTCCTCCGGTGTCGCCATGGCGAGCAGGTCGCGCAGGGAGAGGCTCTCCGCATCCGAGGCGGTCATGTGGTAACGGGCCTTGAACTCCCACCTCGCAAAATGCGTTTCGAGCTTGAAATCGGGCAAGGCCGTCATGCCGCGGTCACCCTTGTCTCGACCGAAGCTTGAGCCATTGCAGCTCACCGCTCCTTGCCGAACTGCGCGATGATCCGCGCCGTCTCGGGGTGCAGAAAGCCACGCACCGTCGCCTCGGTCTCGAGCGCCATGGCGCCCTCGGCGTCCAGCATGCAGGCGCGGTTGAGCACCCGCTTGAGCTCCGCGACCGCGTGCTCTGGCAGCTCGGCGATGCGGCGCGCCGCCGCCTCGGCCTCGGCCATGAGCGCAGCCTCGGGCACGACCTTCCAGGCGAGGCCCATCTCGAGCGCGGCCTGGGCATCGAAGCGCTCGCCGAAGAGGATCATCTCGCGCGCCTTCTGCAGGCCGACCAGCCGCGGCAGTAGGGTCGTCACCGCGCCGGTGACGAAGACGCCCAGCGAGACCTCGGGGAAAAAGCAGCGCGTGCCCTCGGCCAGGATCGCCAGATCGCAGTTGATCACCCACTCCAGGCCGCCGCCCACGGCCCAGCCGTGCACCGCGCCGATCACCATCTTGTCGCCCAGCACCATCTCGCGGGTGATGTCCTGGATCGACTCGATGTAGGCGCGGGTCTCGGCCTCGGTGCCGGCCTGGCGGTCGAACTCCTTCAGGTCGTCGCCGGCGCAAAAGGCCCGGCCCCGGCCGTGCAGGATCATGACCCGGGTCGCCGGATCGTCGTTGCCCTCGGCCAGCGCCAGCCGCAGCGCGGCCAGCAGCTCCGGGTTGATGGCGTTCAGCCGCTCGGGCCGGTTCAGGGCGATCGTGCGGATGCGGCCCTCGGCGCTGCTCGTGAGTACGGTGCCGTTCATTTGACCTCCTTGCGGACGACCCGCCGGGTCTTGCCCGCGCTCCGCGGCAGGGACCGGGGCGGAAGAATTGTAACCTGCGCCGTGACGCGGATCGCCTCGTTAATCGTCTCGGCCAAGCGGGCGGCCAGTTCCTCCGAAAGCTTCCCGCCGGGCGCCAACTCGGCCTCGAGCGGCAGCCGGTCGTAGGGCCCGGGGCCGGCCAGCACGATGCGGTACTCGCCAGACAGCTCGGGAAAGGTATTGACCACAGCGGCCACGGCCGTCGGGAAGACGTTGAGGCCGCGCACCGTGACCATGTCGTCGCTGCGCCCGATCACGCGAAAGCGCGGTGCCGTGCGGCCGCAGGCGCAAGGCTCGGTCGCGCTGAGTGCGACGATGTCGCCGGTGCGAAAGCGCACGAGGGGCTGGCACTCGCGCGCCAGATGGGTCAGCACCAGCTCGCCCTGGCTGCCCGCGCGCCAGGGCAGCACCTCCCCGCTCTCCGGCTCGACCACCTCGGGGTGGAGCACGTCGAGCGCGAGGAAGTGCAGGTCGGTTTCGTGCTCGCACTGGCTGGCGAAGTTGCAGAACACGTCGGAGACGCCGTAGTTCGCGTTGCGCGCCTTGAAGCCCCAGGTGTCCTCGAGGCGCGCCCGAAAGCTCGCGTTGTCGAGCCCGGCCTCGCCGCCGAACAGGCCGAGCTTCAGCCCCAGGTCGCGCGGCGCGAGGTCCGGAAACCGTTCGGCGATCACCTGCTCGAGCACCGCTGGATAGGAGGGCGTGCAGGAGATCGCGGTCACGCCGAGCTCGCGTATGGTGCGTATCAGGAGTTCGCTCGACCCCACTCCGAAAGGGATCACCGTGGCGCCGGTCTCTTCCAGGGTCAGGTGGTCGCTGAGGCCGCCCATCCACATCTGGTAGTTCAGGCAGTGCACGACCCGGTGCCCGGGGCCGAGACCCGCCGCCCGCTGGGCGCGCCCGCCGACCTCGGCGGTCTGCCGGGCGTCGGCCGCGCCGAGCGCCAGGTTCATGGCCTGCCCGCTGGTGCCCGAGGTGCGGTGCAGGCGGCGCACGGCCTGCTCGGGCGCGGCCAGGTAGTCGCCGAAGGGCGGCGCCGCCGCCTGGCTCTCCCGCAGCATGGCCTTGTCCGAGAGCGGCAGCGCGGCCAGGTCCTCGAGCCGCTCCGGCACCGCCCCGCCGTCCCAGAGCCGCCGGTAGAAGCCGGAGCTTTCCATGACGTAGCGCCGTTGAGCGGCCCAGCGCTCCGCGCCGAAGGCGGCCAAGCGCTCCAAGGGCAGGAAGTCGGCGGCGGTCGTCATCCTCGGGTTCGTGCTCCGGTCTCGTGGCCGGGTCATGTTCGGGGCAAGGCCCGCGAGTCACAAGACCTTTTCAGCCCGCGGGCGAAGGCGTCCCGCCTTGCCAAGGGCGCGAAAAGCCGCGAGACTCCGACGCGTGTTCGCCTGCTTTCTCGGAGCCTGTCGGAGCGAAGGGTATGGAGAACGACGCGGGCCTGCCGGAAGACCGGATGCGCCGGGTCCTTCTAGCGCCCGGCCTCTGCGCGGCGCTGGCCGCCGCCGGGCCCGCCGGGGCCGGGCAGGCCGAGGGCCCGGACCACCGGGTCCAGCTCGCCGAGAACCTGGACGAGGCGCCCGGCTTCGAGCCCGAGCCGGAGCCCGCCGAGGAACGAGACTGGGTGATCACCCTCGGCGTCATCGGCAGCATCGGGCCGGACTTCCCGGGCGCCGACAGCTATGGCTTCGGCTACGCGCCCAACTTCAGCATCGTCTGGCGCGACCGGCTGTTCCTGAAGAACGAGACCGCCGGCGTCAACCTGGTCAAGAACGAGACCTTCCGGGCGGGCCTGGACGTCCGGCGCGACCACGGCCGCGGCGACGAGGACGCGCTCGAGGGCCTGGACGAGGTCGACGACGGGGTCGAGGTCGGCGGCTTCCTGCGCTACGACCCGGGGCCGCTGCGCCTCCACCTGGCGTTCCGCCGGGAGGTCGCCTCGGGCCACCAGGGCGCGCTCGTCGTGCTCGGCGCCTCGACCAAGATATCCCTGGCCGGCGCCGGCTGGGCCCGGGTCAAGGGCGAAGCGACCCTGGCGAGCGCCAGCTACATGCGCGCCTTCTTCGGCGTCGACGCCGCGGGCTCGACTGCCTCGGGCCTGCCGGCCTACAAGCCGGACGCCGGTTTCCGCGACTTCGGCGTCAGCCTCAGCAGCGGCTACCGATTCTTCCAGCACTGGACCCTCGGCGGCGTCCTCACCTACCGGCGCCTGGTCCGCGGCGCGGCCGACAGCCCGATCGTCCGCGAGCGCGGCTCGCCCAACCAGTTCCAGGCCGGCCTCGGCCTGTCCTACAGCTTCTGAGCGCGGGCCCGGGAACGCCCGGCCGCAGCGGCCGATGACACGCGCTTGTCACGGCAGACACAACCGCGGCTATGCGTTAATTCCACATAAATCAATCTAGGTTCTACTGCCCCGAATTCGTGCAGATAGGAGAGGGAAGAATGCGTACACTCAAACTATCGTTGATCGCCGCCGCCATGCTGCTGCTCGGCACGCAAGGCGCCTCGGCCCAAGGCTTCTATGTCGGTGCCCACGGCGGTTTGAACTGGACCCTGGACGGTGAGTTCGGCGGCGTCAGCGACCTGACTTACGACACCGGCTTCGCAGCCGGGGCAACCATCGGCTACCGGTGGAATTTCAACCTGCGAACGGAATTCGAGGCAACCTACCGCGAGAACGACCTCGACGAGTTCGTCGGCGTGCCGGTTGTCGGAGATGTGTCGTCCTGGGCCTTCATGGCCAACGCGTTCTACGACTTCGATCTGGGCACGCCCGTAATACCGTACTTGGGTGGCGGCCTTGGTGTCGCCGTCGTAACCTTCGACAGCGCCGTCGAGGAGGACGACACCGTTCTCGCCTTTCAGCTCGGCGCCGGCATCGGCTACGAGTTCACGCCGAACCTCGTCGGATCCCTGGATTTCCGCTTCTTCGGCACTGACGATCCCGAGGTCACGAGCGGCGTCGATTTCGAGTACTA
>CAMYKD010000146.1 GCA_947258885.1 uncultured Kiloniellales bacterium
GACATTGACGATCACCTTGCACCAGCTCCTATTTGACGATCATGACGTTTTCTAAAGCACGCTGACAGTACCTTATCAGTCAGCCAATTTCCGAAGGCTTTCGGACTTCTAACACATGCTCTTAGTGTCAGCTTGTCTGAAGGGTTCTCCGACACCCGCCGCTACAGGCTGTTGCCGGTGGCACGGACGGCGGGTGCCGGAGACGCCTCGGGGGACACGACCGAGGAAACCGCGGGGGCTCAGGCTCGGTGGTGCCGCCTCGACGCGGCTCTTCCCGCTTCCTGGAGGGCGGCACTCGCGCTCCGCCGCCTTCGCCCGCCCCCTACGCCGCCCCGGCCTCGAAGATCGTGCGGCCGTCGACGACGGTGCGCAGGGCCTTGCCCTGGACCGGGTGGTCCTCGAAGGGCGAGTTCTTGGACTTGCTGGCGAAGGCCTCCGGGTCGATGCGCCAGGGCCGCTCGAGATCGAAGATCACCAGGTCGGCCGGCGCGCCGGCCTTCAGGCACCCGGCCTCCAGGCCCAGGATCGCCGCCGGCGCGCGCGTGACGCGGTCGAGCAGGCCGAGCAGGCCGACCTGGCCCTTATGGCTCAGCTCCAGGGCCAGCGGCAGCAGGGTCTCGAGGCCGACGATGCCGAAGTCGGCGCCGACGAAGGGCAGGCGCTTGCTGTCCTGGTCGTGCGGGCTGTGGTCGCTGGCGACCGCGTCGATCGTGCCGTCGGCCACGGCCTCGGCCACGGCCTGGCGGTCGTCCTCGCTGCGCAGGGGCGGCATCACCTTGGCGAAGGTCCGGTAGTCGCCGACGGCGTTCTCGTTCAGGGCGAAATAGTGCGCCGCCGTGTCGCAGGTGACCCGGATCCCGCGCGCCTTGGCCGCGCGGATCACCTTGATCGATTCTTCCGTCGAGATGTTGGCGGCGTGGTAGCGGCCGCCGGTCAGCTCCGCCAGGCGCAGGTCGCGCTCGAGCATGATCACCTCGGCCATGACCGGAATGCCGGAGAGGCCGAGGCGGGTCGCCAGCTCGCCGCCGTTCATGGCGCCGGTGGCCAGCGTCGGCTCCTGCGGCTGCTGGGCGATCACCACGTCGAAGGCGCTCGCGTAGGAGAGCGCCCGGCGCAAGACCTGGGCGTCGGTCACGGCCTTGACCCCGTCGGTGAAGCCGACCGCGCCGTAGGACGACAGCAGGCCGAATTCGGTCATCTCCGCGCCCTCGAGGCGGCGGGTCAGGGCGCCGTAGGTGTAGACCTTGACCAGCTTCACGTCGCGGGCGCGCCGCGCGACGAACTCCACGCCGGCCACGTCGTCGACCACCGGGTCGGTGTTTGGCAGGGCGGCCATTGACGTGACCCCGCCCGCGGCAGCGGCCCGGCCGGCGGTCTCGATCGTCTCCTTGTGCTCCTCGCCCGGCTCGCGCAGCTGCACGCGCAGGTCGACCAGGCCGGGCGCCAGGCAGCGACCGCCGCAATCGACCGTCTCGATGCCCTCGGGCACGCCGTCGTTGAAGAGGCGCGGCCCCAGGTCGGCGATCCGCCCGCCCTCGGTCAGCAGCGCGCCGGGCGCGTCCAGTCCGCTTGCCGGGTCGAGCAGCCGGGCGCCGAGATAAGCGGTGCGGGGGCCTGCGGCGCTCATCGCGCTTCCTCCCCCTCGGCGGCGGCCTGCAGCGACCTCGTAAGCGCGTCCAGGCAGGCCATGCGCACCGCGACGCCCATCTCGACCTGCTCGCGGATCACCGAGCGGTCGATGTCGTCGGCCAGCTCGCTGTCGATCTCGACGCCCCGGTTCATCGGCCCCGGGTGCATGATCAGCGCGTCGGGCTTGGCCGCCTTGAGCTTGTCGTGGTCGAGCCCGAAGAAGCGGAAGTACTCGCGGACGGAGGGCACGTAGCTGCCCTGCATGCGCTCGCTCTGCAGGCGCAGCATCATCACGATGTCGCAGTCCTCGAGCCCCTTGCGCATGTCGTGGAAGGCCTCGACCCCGAGGCGCTCGATCCTGGACGGCAGCAGGGTCGGCGGCGCGATGACCCGGACCCGCGCGCCCAGCGTGGTCAGCAGATAGATGTTCGAACGCGCCACGCGGCTGTGCAGGACGTCGCCGCAGATCGCCACCAAAAGGCCCTTGAGCGCGCCGCGCCGGCGGCGGATCGTGAGTGCGTCCAGCAGCGCCTGGGTCGGGTGCTCGTGGCTGCCGTCGCCGGCGTTGATCACCGCGCAGTTGACCTTCTCGGAGAGCAGCTTGACGGCGCCCGAATCCGGGTGGCGCACGATCAGCACGTCCGGGTGCATGGCGTTCAGGGTCATGGCCGTGTCGATCAGGGTCTCGCCCTTCTTGATCGACGACCAGGCGATCGACATGTTGATGACGTCGGCGCCCAGGCGCTTGGCGGCCAGCTCGAAGGAGGTGCGGGTGCGCGTCGAGCCCTCGAAGAACAGGTTGATGACCGTGCGCCCGCCGAGCAAGCCCAGCTTCTTGTCCGCCCGCCGGTTGACCTCGACGTAGCCGTCGGCGAGGTCGAGCAGGAAATCGATCTCGGCCACCGATAGGCCCTCGATGCCGAGGAGGTGGCGATGCTGAAAGCCGAGGCTCTCGCGGGTTTCCGACCGGGCGCTCATTAAAGCGGTCTTATGGCACCGCTACGGGCCGGGCGCAAGATCAGGAAACTCTCGGTCATCGGCGTGATCCGGCAAGCCACGTCGTTAGGGATACGAACCTATCCGACGCGGGTCTGGCGCCGTGCGACCTTGCCGCGTTTTTCCTGAATCAGCACTTCGGCCGGGATGCGCAGTTCCCGATGGAGATTGCGGATCATGGCCAAGCTCAGCGAGCGTTTCCCCGATAGCACCTCGGAAACCCGCCCTCGCGAGCCAATCAAAGGCTCGAGATCCTTGCGTGAAAGGCCCATTTGCGCCATGCGAAACTCGACCGCTGCGACCGGATCCGGCGCTTCGATGGGATGATGGCGCTGCTCATAGGCCTCTACAAGCGTGCTCAGCACGTCCAGGCGGTCACCCTCGGGCGTCTCCGGCTCGGCATCCATGAGACGTTCGATCTCCGCCAGGGCCGCCGCGCAGTCGGCTTCCGTTCTTATCGGCGCGATTTCCATAGGGCGGCTCTCCTTGGTTCTGGCTCTCAAACCGTCTCGGCATCGATCCGGTCGTATTCGGCGTGCATTCCTATGAAACGAATGTATACGACGCGATAGGGGTAGTTGATCTTTACGATCAAACGGTATTTGTTCCCCGCAATATCGAACACGACACGGTCATCTCCGAGGATACTGGCGTGCCGGTACCGATCCTTAACGTCACTGGGTTGCGCCCAATCCGCGTTCTTGGCCTCGTGAAACCAAGCCCTCAGCGGTTGCTCGCTGTCTGCATGAACCCGCCAGAAATCTCGAAGTGTCTTTCTGGCGATAATCCTCATGTACGAATGTTAGCTTGATCCCAAATTGGAATCAAGCACGAAGTTACCAGTATGGGAGCGTAGATCACAACCCACACAACTCAGGGGACTTTGGCGACACCCACAAGCAACAGCAGTAGGCGACCGGCCCTGGGCGTTCTTTCAAATCGATCCGTTTTCTCTCAGCGAGGCGATCTCGTCTGGCTGCAGGCCGAGCAGCTCCTCGAGCACCTCGTCCGTGTGCTCGCCCGTGCTGGGCGGCGGCGCGCGGTAGGTGATCGGCGTCCTCGAGTATTTGATCGGGTTGGCGATCAGGTCGACCCGGCCGCCCTCGACCGCCGCCAAGGGCATGGTGAGCTTCATGTCGCGGGCCCGGACCTGCGGGTCCTCGAAGACCTGGGCGATGTCGTTGACCGGGCTCGAGGGCACGCCCAGGCGGGCCAGGCCCTCGGCCCACTCGGCGCAGGTCTTCCCGCGGGTGAGGTCGGGCAGGAGGGCGTAGAGCGCCTCGCGGTTCACCACCCGGTTGGCGTTGGCCTTGAAGCGCGGGTCCTCGGCCAGCTCGGGCGCGCCGGCGAACTCGCAGAAGCGCTGGTACTGCCGGTCGTTGCCGACGGCCAGGATGAAGTAGCCGTCCGAGGCCGGAAGCACCTTGTAGGGCACGATGTTGGGGTGCTCGTTGCCGAGGCGCCGGGGCACGACGCCGGAGGTCAGGTAGTTGAGCCCCTCGTTGATCAGCCAGGCGACCTGGGTGTCGAGCAGGGCGAGGTCGATGTACTGGCCCTCGCCGGTCTTGGTGCGGTGGTGCAGCGCGGCCAGGATGGCGGCGACCGCGTACATGCCGCACATCACGTCGGCGATGCCGACGCCGACCTTCATCGGCTCGCCGTCCGGCTCGCCGGTGATGCTCATCATGCCGCCCAGGCCCTGGGCCAGGAAGTCGTAGCCGGCGCGCGGCGCATAGGGGCCGGTCTGCCCGAAGCCGGTGATCGAGCAGTAGATCAGGCCCGGCTCGGCCTCCTTCAGGTCGTCGTAGGCCAGTCCGAACTTGGCGAGCCCGCCGGCCTTGAAGTTCTCGACCAGAATGTCGCATTTGGAAACCAGCCGCTTGGCGAGCGCCTGGCCCTCGGGCCGGGCGATGTCGATCGTGACCGAGCGCTTGTTGCGGTTGGACGAGAGGTAATAGGCGCTGTAGGTCGTGTCCTTGCCGTCCGCGTCCTTGGCGAAGGGCGGGCCCCACTTGCGCGTGTCGTCGCCCTGGCCCGGGCGCTCGATCTTGATCACCTCGGCGCCCAGATCGCCCAGGAGCTGGGTGCAGGTCGGCCCGGCGAGGATCCGGGTCAGGTCGAAGACGCGCAGGCCGTGAAGCGGTCCGGTCATTGAACGAGAGTCCCTGGCTCACTATTCAAGGCCGGGGTTTTGGGCTGTGGGGAGCACGGCGTCAAGAGGGCGTCGGCCTCTGCCGGGTCGCCTTGGTCGAGGGAGGACCGGTCAAGAGATCGAAACAGGTTTCATCGCCCATCACGTCCAGCAGGACCTGCCTCCCGGAGATCCTATAGTCCCAAGGAGGTTCGACGAAGGTGCTCCACAGCTTCTTCGCATCGCTATCCCACGCCGCGAGCTCCAATTCGGCCGACATGAGCACCACTTCGTCATGTCTGCGCCAGCGGAAGAATCCAAAATCCGCCGCGTCCTCCCACAGCCGTGTTGGCCCCTTGAGATCGTAGGCAAGAAGGCGGGTGCCCGCGCCGAGAAACATAAGGCCCGTCTCCGGCACCAACAGCGCGCCAGGCTCGAAGCCGGCGCCCGCCGGCTCGTAACGCTGAGCCACGACGAGAAAGGGCCATTCCGTATCGCGGCGGACAGCCAGATATGCGAACTTCCCATTCGAGGATCCCAGATCGATGCTCTCCGCCAGGGTCGCCCGTGCCGCGTATTCGGCCATCAGGTCCGGTAGGCCGTCGTTCTGGCAGTCGATCGTGTAGCCTCCAAGCGAAATCGAGAACATATCGCTACCTTCGACGTGGCGCCGCCGAGGGATCGGCCCGGCGCGCGTCTGCATCACGGGCAAGCTCGCGAAGCTGTGACTGCATGATCATGATCGAACACCTATGTTATCTGTTCAAGCGTTCCCGCCGCGACGGACCCGGCGGGGCACGGCGGAGGAGGGCAGCCGAGGGTGAACCCGTTCGCGATGTCATTGGCGACCCTTGCGCTTGCCGCCTGGCTGCTGGGGGGCAACGCGGGGATGGCGCATGACGCGAACGGTCCGGCGGCCGCCGCGGGCGATGCCGAGGCCGGCGGACCGGACGCGCCCTTTCCCTTCGACATCGGCGGGCCCTTCCGGCTCACCGACCATCGCGGCCGGGAGGTCAGCGACCGGGACTTCCGCGGCTCTTATCTGCTGGTCTTCTTCGGCTATACGAACTGCGAGCGGATCTGCCCGGTCGGCCTGAAACGCATGGTCGAGGCGCTGGAGCTTCTGGGCGAGGAGGGCGCCCGGGTGCAGCCGCTGCTGGTCACCGTCGACCCGACGCGCGACACGGTCGAGGCCCTTGCCGCCTACGTGCCCAAGATCCATCCGCGGCTGATCGGCCTGACCGGCACGCCCGAGCAGCTAGCGGCGGCGGCCAAGGCCTACCGGGTCGAGTCAGAGGATGTGGGAACATCGTGGAAGGGCGAGCCGGTCCTCGCGCATGGCTCCTACATCACCCTGATGGGACCGGACGGCGGGTTCGCCACGCTGCTGCCGCCCGTGCTCGATGCCGCGACCATGGCGAAGACGATCCGCAAATACCTCTCCGCTCAGGTCACAAGGATCAGGAACACCGGCAGCGTGATCGCCGAGAGGGCGACCTGCGCCGTGATGATGCTGGCCATCAGCTTGGCCTCGCCGCCCATCTGGCGTGCCAGGATATAGGCGCTGGGCGCGGTCGGTAGGCCATTGAACAGGACGGCGACGGCAGCCGCGGCGCCGGCCGCGCCGAAGATCCAGCAGCCCAGCGCGGTCAGCGCCGGCATGACGACGAGCTTGAGCAGGCAGGCCAGGGCTAGGGTGCGCCCGCCGGCCCGGGCGGCGGCGAAATCGAGGCCCGCGCCCACCGCCAGCAGGCCGAGCGGCAAGGCGCCGCGGCCCAGCACCGTCAGCAGCGGGTCGACGACCGGCGGCAGCTCGAGGCCGGCGAGATTTATCGCGATGCCGAGGACACTGGCCAGGATCAAGGGGTTGAGCGCCAGTTGGCGCAGGACCTCGAGCGATCTGGGCCGGTCGCCCGTTCCGTGCCAAGCCAGGGCGGCGACCGAGAGCAAGTTGCCCAGGGGCACCAGCAGGGCGACCGCGACGGCGGCCGCGGCCAGCCCGGCCGCGCCGAGCACGCCGGACGCGGCCGCCAGGCCGATGTAGGTGTTGAAGCGGATCGAGCCCTGGAACAGGCTGGTGAAGGCCGCCCCGCTGTGTGCGAGCCAGGGCCGTGCGGCCACTAGGCCCGCCGCCATGGCCAGCACGGCGGCGGCGATCGCGCCGGCCATGGGCAGGACGTCGATGTCGCCGAACTGGGCCCTGGCCAGGGTCGTGACCAGCAGCGCCGGGAACAGCACGAAATAGGTCAGCCGCTCGGCCCCCTCCCAGAAGGCCGGGGCCAGCACACCGGCGGCCTTGAGACCGGTGCCCAGGAAGATCAGCAGAAAAACCGGCAGGATGGCGAGGACGACGTCGGGCATGTCGCGTCGGCGTTTACCGGCTATCGCGGCCGCGGGCAAGGATGGCGCGTGGGTTCTCTTTGGCCTCGGCCGATCCAGCCCGCCGGCGACCCTTGCAAAAAAAGCGACGATTTTCTATAATCATCTATATTTTATAGAAAGCGGAACATGGCCCTCAGCATCAAGGATCCGAAGACCGATCGCTTGGCTCGCGAGCTCGCCCAAAAGACCGGCGAGAGCCTTACGACGGCCGTGACCGTGGCGCTCGAGGAGCGTCTGCAGCGTGTCCGGGCGCGCCGCCCGGGCCGCGACCTGGCCGACGAGCTGGACGAGATCGCAAAGCACTGCGCGCGCCTGCCCGTGCTCGACGACCGATCGCCGGAGGAGATCCTCGGGTACGACGAGCGGGGTCTGCCGGGCTGATGGTGCTCGACACCTCCGCGCTCCTGACGGTTCTCTTCGACGAGCCCGAACGCCGGCAATTCAACGAAGTGATCGCGGCGGATCCGAACCGCCTGCTGTCGACGGCGTCGTTTCTCGAGACCGGCATCGTGATCGAGACCCGCAGCGGCGAGGCCGGCGGGCGGGACCTCGACCTCTTCGTTCACCGGGCCGAGATCGCCCTGGTGCCCGTCGATGCCGATCAGGCCGAGATCGCGCGGCGGGCCTTCCGGCGTTTTGGCAAGGGACGCCACCCGGCCGGGCTCAACTTCGGCGACTGTTTCGCCTATGCCCTATCGAAGGCCTCGGGGGAGGCGCTGCTCTTCAAGGGCGACGGTTTTTCGAAAACGGATATCGACTCAGCCCTGGGGTGAGACGCGGCCCAGGGCGTCGAGCGCGCCTTGCAGGATGTAGGCGGCGGCCATCTTGTCGACGACCTGGCCGCGGCGCCTGCGGCTCATGTCCGCCTCGCCGATCAACAGGCGTTCGACCGCGGCGGTCGAAAGGCGCTCGTCCCAGAAGGCGATCGGCAGGGTGAACCCGGCCAGCTCGGCCAGGTTGGCGGCGAACTGGCGCACGGATTGACAGCGCGGCCCTTCGCTGCCGTCCATGTTAACCGGCAGGCCGAGGACGAGGCCGCCGACCCCGCGTTCGGCGCAAAGCTTGGCGAGCGCCTCGGCGTCTTTCGTGAACTTGCTGCGCCGGATCGTCTCGAGGGGCGAGGCCACCGTGAGCCTCCGGTCGGAGATCGCCAGCCCGATGGTCTTCTCGCCCAGGTCGAGGCCGAGCAACCGCAGGCCTCGTTCGAAGCTGGCCGGAAGTTCGTCCAGAGATACGGTGGTCACGTGATCAGGGCCGCTCGCGATCCAGGATGCCGGGTCTTATAGGATCAGGCGCCATATCGAACAAGGCAGCCCTCCCTTGCGGCGTCGGCTCGCCTTGCGAGCCTCCTTGCCCGGTGCTTCGGCATCGCGCCGCACGGCTTTCCTACCCTGTTGGCGGGACAGCGTCGCGCAGACCATGGACAGTGTGAGAAATGCGGGCTAGGTTCCGGCGCGAATTTTGGGCCTCGAAACGAGCCGCTTTCCACAGTTGGCGGGGATACGAAAACCCATGGCGGTCGACAAGGATACCGTCGCGAAGATCGCGAAACTGGCGCGGATCCGGGTCAGCGACGAACAGCAGGCGGCCCTGGCCGGCGAGCTGTCCAACATCCTCGGCTGGGTCGAGCAGCTGAACGAGCTGGACACCGAGGGGGTGGCACCCATGACTTCGGTGGTCGCGATGAAGCCGACACTGCGCGAGGACAAGGTCACCGACGGCCGGTGCCCCGACAAGATCCTGGCCAACGCCCCCGAACCGGCGCACGGCTTCTTCACCGTGCCCAAGGTGGTCGAGTGATGGACGAGCTGACCGGCCTCGACCTGAGCGCGGCCCGCGACCTGCTGGCCAAGGGCGAGGTCTCCTCCAAGGAGCTGACCGAGGCGCACGTCGCCGCCGTGGCGGCCGCACGCCCGCTGAACGCCTTCATCACAGAAACGCCGGACAAGGCGATCGAGATGGCCGAGGCTTCCGATGCACGTCGCGCCAAGGGCGAGGCGGGCGTGATGGAGGGCCTGCCGATCGCGATCAAGGACCTGTACTGCACCGAGGGCGTGCTGACCACCGCCGGCTCGCACATCCTGGACGGCTTCCACCCGCCCTACGAATCGACCGTCTCGGCCAAGCTGTGGCAGGCCGGCGCGGTCATGCTGGGCAAGACCAACATGGACGAGTTCGCAATGGGTTCGTCCAACATGACCAGCTATTACGGCAATGTCGAGAACCCCTGGCGGCGGCGCGGCGACAACCGGCCGCTGGTGCCGGGCGGCTCTTCCGGCGGCTCGGGCGCGGTCGTGGCGGCGCGCGCCGCCCTGGGCGCGACCGGCACGGACACCGGCGGCTCGATCCGCCAGCCGGCCTCGTTCTGCGGCATCGTCGGCATGAAGCCGACCTACGGGCGCTGCTCGCGCTGGGGCCTGGTCGCCTTCGCCTCCTCGCTCGACCAGGCCGGGCCGATGACCCGCAGCGTGCGCGATTCTGCGATCATGCTCACCGCCATGGCCGGCCACGATCCCAGGGATTCGACCAGCGTCGACCGCCCGGTGCCGGACTACGAGGCCGCGCTCGCCGGCGACGTCCGCGGCCTCAAGGTCGGCATCCCCAAGGAATACCGCCTCGACGGCATGCCGGCGGAGATCGAGGCCCTGTGGCAACTGGGCATCGACTGGCTGAAGGGGGCGGGGGCGGAAATCCACGACATCTCCCTGCCGCACACCCGCTATGCGCTGCCGACCTACTACATCGTCGCGCCGGCCGAGGCGTCCTCGAACCTGGCGCGCTACGACGGCGTGCGCTACGGCTTGCGGGTGCCGGGCGAGGACCTGACCGAGATGTACGAGGCGACGCGCGGCGAGGGCTTCGGCGCCGAGGTCAAGCGCCGCGTGCTGATCGGCACCTACGTGCTCTCGGCCGGCTACTACGATGCCTACTACAACAAGGCGCGGCGGGTGCGCACGCTGATCCTCAAGGACTTCACCGACGCCTTCGAGACGGTCGATATCGTCCTGACCCCGACCGCCCCCTCGGCGGCCTTCGCGGTCGGCGAGAAGATGGACGATCCCATCGCGATGTACCTGAACGACGTTTTCACCGTGCCGGCGAGCATGGCGGGCCTGCCCGGCATCTCGGTGCCGGCGGGCCTCAGCGAGGACGGCCTGCCGCTGGGCCTGCAGCTGATCGGCCGGGCCTTCGACGAGGAGACGGTGTTCAGGGTGGCCGGCGCGCTGGAGAGCGCCGC
>CAMYKD010000147.1 GCA_947258885.1 uncultured Kiloniellales bacterium
GACGCTTCGGCGCGTTTTGCTGGACATGGCAATACATAGTGCTCCAACCTGAAATCATGGCGTTCTCGCTCCGCAATATGCGTCGATCGCGATCGATCGAGCTTCTGGCATCTTTGATGCTGCTGATCGTTGTGGCCGCGTTTGTTGAAATTCACACCGCTTATGGAATGATTGTCTCCCTGCTGTTCGCGTTCGTTCTCATTACGGCGGTTCGGGTTGTTACCACCAAGAACCGGCACCGCATTGTTGCTTACGTTCTTGCTGTTGTTTGGTTGGTAATCACCTCGATGAGAGCCGCCACTCAGCAGGAAATTTGGCAAGTTCTGGCGGACCTTCTGTTCATTGCGTTCAGCTTCTACTGCTTCAGCGTGATCCTTCGCCGTATCGTGACCGCCAAGGAGGTCGATTCCGAGGTGGTCTACGGCTCCGTGTCCGCCTACCTGCTGATCGCGATCACCTGGGCCGTGAGTTACGATTTGATTTACGTGCTGAGCCCCGAAGCATTCAGTGGGGCCGAGGGGAGTCCAGACTTGACCCTCAACCACTTCATCTATTTCAGCCTGACGACGATCACGACGCTTGGCTATGGAGACATCACGCCTGCGAGCATACCGGCCGGAATATGGGCCACTTTGGAGGCCGCCACCGGTGTTTTCTATATGGCCATTCTGGTGGCGCGTTTGGTGAGCATGTATCGCGGTTGAAGCTTTTTCAGAGGTGGTCCCCGGATTTCGGACTCTTCGACCCCGGACTTGAAGACGGACATACGAGCCCCGCCATGACACAATGGTGCTGGAACCGTCAGCGTCACACCACCTGCAAGTGGCCGAAAAGCCCGGCGGCGGATCGGGTGACGGACGACGCCGTGACGGTCGAGTGGGTTCGGGCTCGGAGGGAAATCGCATGCGGTCCATACCGGTCGGCGCCAAGGGCAGCTTCGCGCTGCGCGTCGAAACGAAGCATCTGGCGAACCGGTTCAAGGACGCCATGCTGCCGCCGGTGCTGGCGACACCGGTCATGATCATGATCATGGAGAACGCCGCGCTCGATGCCATGCGGCCCTATCTCGATCCGGGCGAGAGCGCGGTCGGGATCCAGGTGGAGGTGCGCCACACCGCCGCGACGCCCGCCGGCCAGCGGGTCGTCGGAGAGGCCGAGGTGACGAGGGCCGAAGGCCGGCGCGTGACCTTCACGATCAGGGCGAGGGACGAAGCCGGCGAGATCGGCAGCGGGAGCCACGAGAGGATGGTCATCGATCTCGCGACGTTCACCGCACGTCTGGAGGCGGAGACTGGAACACGCGATCCCGGCGCCGCCTGAGGCCAAGCCGGACCGGATCCGCCCGGGCCGCAAGAATATTGACCTGGATCAATGCGGCGATTTGCCTCTCTTGCTGAGATCACGGTCTAGGTCGCGGTGTGTGGGTCCGCCGGCCTTGCGTTGTCCGGGCCAAGTCCACTTGACGCTGTTCTGGGAGAGATGTCGATGAAATCCGCGTTTGAGAAGAGTTTGCCCCGCCGCCGCGCTCTCGGCCTGATCGGGGCCGGCGCGTTGGTCCTGCTGTCGCCGGCGGCCCGCTTGTCTTTGAAGCCTGCCGCCGAGATCAAGATCTACACGAGCCCCTACTGCGGGTGTTGCGGCTCCTGGACCAAGATCCTTCGCAAGCACGGCTACGAGGCCAAGGTGTTCAAGATGAACGACCTCAGCCGGGTCAAGCGGCAGGCCAAGCTGCCGGCGAACCTCGAGTCCTGCCATACCGCCGTGATCGACGGGTATTTCGTCGAGGGGCACGTGCCGGTCGAGGCCATCGAGAAGATGCTCGCCGAGCGGCCCAGGATCGTCGGCATCGCCGTCGGCGGCATGCCGACCGGCTCGCCGGGCATGCCCGGTCCCGACCCGGAGCCCTACGACGTGGTCGCCTACACGGCCGCCGGCCGGCAGGACGTGTACATGAGCTACCGCTGACCGAACCCGGCGGCGCGCCGGGCAAGGTAGGGCGCGCGGCGTCCAAAAAAGGACCGCGCGCTCGGGGCCCGGCCCGCCGCCGGCCACCTCCGGCGGGCCTTTCGCTTGAAGCCGGCGACGGTATCGAACGACCGGGACGTAGATTATGGTTCCGGGCGGGCGCCGCGATCGGGTGCCTGGAGCCTTCTGCCTGATCACGGGAGTCCCCCACGTGCACCTGAAAACCGGACTTCGAGCCGAGGTCGCCTGGGATGCGAAGGCGATGCTCGGCGAATCGCCTCTGTGGGACGAGCGGGCGCAATGCCTCTACTGGGTCGATATCGAGGGCGCGACCCTCTACCGGCAGGAACCCGGAAAGGAAGACGAGACCACGGCGCTGCCGCTCGAAACCCAGGTCGGCTCCATCGCCCCTAGAGAAAGCGGCGGCCTTGTGGCGGCGAGCTACAAGGGCTTCGCCTTCCTCGACCCCACCGACGGCCGGCTCGACCGGCTCTCGGACCCGGAATCGCACCTGCCCGACAATCGCTTCAACGACGGCAAGTGCGACCCGGCGGGACGCTTCATCGCCGGCAGCCGGCACTATCTGGAGGTCGCGCCGTCGGCCGTACGCTCTATTTCTCCGACAGCGCCGAGCGGAACGTGCTCGCCTTCGACTACGACCTCGCGCTGGGCGTGGTCGGGCGCCCGCGGGTCTTCGCCCGATTCGGTGCCGACCAGGGCCTGCCCGACGGCCTGACCGTGGACGCCGAGGGCTTTCTCTGGTGCGCCCACCGGATGGGCTGGCGCGTCACCCGCCTGCGCCCCGACGGCAGGGAGGACGGCGTCGTCGAGCTGCCGGTGCCCCACGCGACCAGCTGCACTTTCGGCGGCGCGGCGCTCGACCTGCTCTACATTACGACGCCCCGGAGGACCTGGCGCGCGCGCCTGGCCGGCGCCCTGTTCAAGGTCGCCCCCGGCGTCACGGCCTGCCGGCCGCCCGCTTCGCCGGCTGACGCCGCCGGCGTGCGGAGCCGAGGTCCGGCGGATCCAACCGGCCGAGCCGCCAGGGCGCGCCGCCGTGTGCGAAAGCCCACACGCGCCGCTCACGCGATTTGGCAGACTATTGGCTGATCGGCCTGGAGCTCTTCTTCGGAGGGAGTGCCCGAAGACGGCCCGTGGACCGTGACGGCGGCAGGCGACAAGGGGAGGATTCGGAAATGGCGCGGAGACCGAAGGTGCGCGAAGGCCAGCACTATGCGGAGTTCAACAAGCTCAGCCGGACTCCGCGGCTGTGGCAAGTCGAACGGATCTTCGACGACCCCGCATCCAATGCGCATGCGCGCCTGATCAACGTGAGGTACCGGCACGACACCAAGACGATCTCCTGTGCGACCTTGGCCGACCGAAGGTGCTACACGCCGGTCGCCGCCGAGGCCGTCGCGCGCGCCCCTTGAACGGTCTCTTGTCGGTTGGGCAGGCGCTCGGCCGCGCACGACTCAGCGCATGACGAACGGATTCGGGACCTCGCTGGCGGTGGAGATCCACACGCTCTTGGTCTGCATGAACTCGCGGATCGCCTCCTGGCCGTTCTCCCGGCCGATGCCGCTCTGCTTGTAGCCGCCGAAGGGCGACATGTAGCTGAGTAGGTGTTGATCCAGACCGTGCCGGCCTGCAGCCGGTCGGCCAGGGTCAGCGCACGGCGGATGTCCTGGGTCCAGACCCCGGCGGCCAGCCCGAAGACCACGTCGTTGCCGATCGCGACCGCCTCCTCCTCGTCCTTGAAGGGGATCACCGCGAGCACCGGCCCGAAGACCTCCTCCTGGGCGATGCGCATCGAGTTCTCGACGCCGGTGAAGACCGTCGGCTCGACGAACCACCCCTCGCCGCACTCCGGGCGGCTCGCCTTGGCGCCGCCCAGCACCGTCTCCACGCCCTCGTTCCTGGCGATGTCGAGATAGCTCAGCACCTTCTCGTACTGCGGCAGGTTGGTGACCGGGCCGACCTGGGTCTCCGCCGCCTTGGGATTGCCCATCTTGGCGGTGCTGGCGAAGCTCACCAGCTTGTCGACGAACGCGTCGTGGAGGCTCTCCTGGACCAGCAGGCGCGAGCCGGCGATGCAGGTCTGGCCGGTCGCCGCGAAGATGCCGGAGACCGCGCCCTTGACCGCGTCCTCGATCCGGCAGTCGTCGAACACGATGTTGGGCGATTTGCCGCCGAGCTCCAGGCTGACGCGCTTGATGTCCCGGGCCGCCGTCTCGTAGACCCGCGCGCCGGTCGCCGACGAGCCGGTGAACGCGACCTTGCGCACCTTGGGGTGCTCGACCAGCGGCTGGCCCGCCTCGGCGCCGAAGCCGGTGATCACGTTGACCACGCCCTTGGGGAATCCCGCCTGCTCCACCAACTCCATCAGCGCGAGCGTCGAGGCGGAGGTGAACTCGGAGGGCTTGATCACGATCGTGTTGCCCGCCGCCAGCGCCGGCGCCAGCTTGAACGACAGCAGCAGCAGCGGCGAGTTCCAGGGCGTGATCAGCGCGACCACGCCGAGCGGCTCGTGCTTGGTGTAGTTGAAGGCCGGCTTGTCGATCGGGATGACGCTGCCCTCGACCTTGTCGGCCAGGCCGCCGAAATAGTAGTACCACTGCGGTACGTAGCGCAGCTGCGCGGCCATCTCGCTGATCAGCTTGCCGTTGTCGCTGACCTCGAGGTCGGCCAGGCGTTCGGCGTTCTCGGCGATCAAATCGCCCAGCCGGCGCAGCAGCGCGCCGCGCGCCGAGGCATGGAGCCGCGGCCAGTCGCCGCCCGTGAAGGCCTCGTGCGCGGCCTCGACGGCGCGCGCCGCGTCCTCGGCGCCGCCCCGCGGGATCAGCGCCCAGGGCTTGGCGGTATAGGGGTCGAAGCTCTCGAAGGTCTCGCCCGAGGCCGCCTCGACCCACGCGCCGCCGATATACATCCGATAGCGCTGCAGGCCCTCCCGCGCGGAAACCGCCACTGCCATGACCCTGCCCTCCTCCTCGTCACCTCCGACATTTTCGCCGAGCGACGAGGCTAGCACAAAGGGCGCCGGGCGGCGATACGGCTCCTCGTCCGGGCCGCGCGCAGCCCCGGCCCTTCAGCCCTCTCCGTCGAGCTCGGCGAAGACGCGCTTGGCGATGCGGTGGCATTCGACGGCGACCGGCACGCCGCAATAGATCGCGACCTGGTTGAGGATCGCTTTCAGCTCGTCGCGCGTCACCCCGTTCTCGAGCGCGCCACGGAAGTGCAACTCCCACTCGTGCATGCGGTTCAAGGCCGCGATCATCGCGACGTTCAGCATGCTGCGTTGCTTCCGGCCCAGCGTGTCGTCGCCCCAGACCGCGCCCCAGCAGTATTCGGTCAGCAGCTCCTGGAAGCCGCGGTTGAAGTCGTCGGCATTGGCCAGCGCCCTTTCCACATACTCGGCTCCCAGGACCTCCTTGCGAATCGCAAGCCCCGTTTCGAAGCGCTCCTTGTCCATGGCGTGTCTCCCCTATTCCGATCGGACGGCCCGGCAGGCCATAGCGGAAGGCCCGCCAAGCGGGCAACCTGGCGAGCCTTTTCGTTGGTAGCGGAGGAGGGACTCGAACCCCCGACACGCGGATTATGATTCCGCTGCTCTAACCAGCTGAGCTACTCCGCCCCGGTGTTTTCGCGGTCTTGGCTATATGGCTTGGCGGGCCGGCCTGTCAAGGCTGCGGCAGCGGGCCGCCCCAGCCGGGAAATTGGGGTCTGACCCCATTTTCCGAACGAAGCCAAGCGGCCGGATGGCCGCGCCCGGCGTCTGAGCTACCGCAGAACTCCCTCGCTCAGTCCTCGAGCATCGCGGCGAGCTTGAGGGCGACGCCCATGGAGCCGCCGATCTTCAGCTTGCCGGTCATGTAGGCGAAGGTCGGGTCGAGGGCGCCCGCGATCATCTTCTCGAGCGAGTCCGGGCTCAAGGTCAGGGTCGAGTCCGCCTCGCCGTCCTCGGCCGCGACGCTGGCCGCGTTCCCGGTGCCGTCAAACAGGATGACGCCGTCGTCACCCAGGTCGAACTTGACCCGGTAGCCCAGCTTCGGGGCAAGCGCCGCGCGGCCGCGCAGGGCCTCCATCAAACCGTCGATATCCATGGCGTTAGTCTCTCTCCGAACGGTGTCTATTTGGTTACGGGCGCCACGGCGTCCTGGGGCACGTCCAGCAGCACCTCGGCACCGCCCGCCCCGTCCGAAACGATCCGCGCCGCCGCCGGCGGCTGGGTCGAGCGCAGCTTGACCTGAACCACCCGGCCGCCCGCCGGGAGAGCTGCGGCCTCCAGCCAATTGAGCTCGGCCACGCTGACCCGGTCGCAGGCCAGGGCCGCGCGCGGGCCGACCACGACGCGCCGGGCCGCGGGCTCGAGCCGGACCACGTAGAGCGGCGCGGCCGTGCCGCCGATGCCGAGGCCCCGGCGCTGCCCGATCGTGTAGCCGATGATGCCCTCGTGGCGGCCCAGCACCCGGCCCTCGAGGTCGACGATCTCGCCCGGTTCGGCGGCGCCGGGCCTGAGCTTCTCGACCACCCGGGCATAGCTGCCGTCCGGCACGAAGCAGATGTCCTGGCTGTCGGGCTTGTCCGCGACGGCCAGGCCGAGCGCCGCGGCGAGCGCCCGGGTCTCGGCCTTGGGCCGGCCGCCCAGGGGAAAGCGCAGGAAGGCGAGCTGTTCGCGGGTCGTGGCGAAGAGGAAATAGCTCTGGTCGCGCGCCGCTTCGCGCGCGCGGTGCAGCTCCGGGCCATCCGGGCCCAGGCGGCGCTCGACGTAGTGGCCGGTGGCCAGCGCGTCGGCGCCCAGGTCCCGGGCGGTGTCCAAAAGGTCGCGGAACTTGACCCGCTGGTTGCAGCGCACGCAGGGGATCGGCGTGCGGCCGGCCAGGTAGCTCTCGGCGAAGTCGTCGATGACCGCCGCCTGGAAGCGCGCCTCGTAGTCGAGCACGTAGTGCGGCATGCCGAGCCGCTCGGCCACGCGCCGGGCGTCGTGGATATCCTGGCCGGCGCAGCAGGCGCCCGGCCGGGCCACGGCCGCGCCGTGGTCGTAGAGCTGCAGGGTGACGCCGACCACGTCGAAGCCCTGCTGCTTCAGGAGCGCCGCCGTGACCGACGAATCGACGCCGCCCGACATGGCGACGACCACCCGGGTTTCCGCCGGGGTCTTATCGAAACCGAGCGCGTTCATGGCGCTGGAATATAAGGCGCCGAGGGCGCGGCGCAAGCGCGCCGCGCGGCGGATCAGGTCGCGCCGCCCAGGATCCCGGTCAGGCGCTCGAGCGGCGCCCGGTCGCGCAGCAGGCCGAGCGACACCGAGAAGTGCCCCTGCTGACGGGTGAACAGGTTGGCCTCGGGCAGGCCCCAGGCCCGGGCCAGCGCCAGGCCGCCCTCGTGCTGGGTCAAATCGTCGCTCTCGCCGATCAGCATGACGACGCGCTCCGGGCCCATAGCCGGCGGGCCGGTCGGCTCGAGCAGGGGCAGCCAGCGCTCCAGCGTCTCCGGCGTCCACCCCCCGGCCTCGATGCGCGGCTGCAGCTCGACCGCCCGCGACAGGCTGCCGCCCTGCGCGACGTCGAGCACGGCGCCGCTGGTCGCCACCAGGAAGAGCGCGTTGGGCCGTAGGTCGGCCTGCCAATGACCGGCCGCGACGGCGACCAGCTGGCTGGTCAGCGCGCCCAGGCTGACGCCGCCGACGGCGACCGGGCCCCGGCTGGTCGCGCGCGCCCAGGCGACCAGGCAGGCGACCTCGGCGACCCAGGCCTGGAACAGCTCCAGCATGCCGAGCGGCCCGCAGCCGATCGCCGGCTCGCCCCCGTACCACCCCTTGAGCCGGCGCCGGCCGTGCCAGGGGCCCTCGGGCCGAATCACGCGCAGACCGCCGATCGCCCCGCTGGTCAGCGGGTCGGCGGCGCCGCGCCACATGTCGTTCTCCATGGCGATGCCGTGCAGGAAAATCAGGGTCGGCGGGTCGGCCGCGCCCTCGGGCGTCGAGACCCGCGCCCAGGCGGTATCGCCCAGGACCGGCGCGCGAAAGCGCAGCCAATGCTCGGGCCCGTAGGCGCCGGCAACCGCGCGCGACGGCTCGATGGCCGCGGCCTCGGGCTGCGGAAAGGCCGCCTCGGGGGCGCTCAGGCGTCCGGCATGGCGTGCTTCCACCTCCTCGGGGGCCGCCACCTGCCATTTGACCGCCGGCAGGCGCGCGATCATGGGCAGGAAGGCGTAGCGCGTGGCCATGTGCTCGTGAGCCGCCCGGTGCCGGGCCAGCTCGGCGGCGACCAGGGTCTCGGGCCGGCTGTCTTTCGGGCCGAAGAACACGGCCTCCCAGCGCCCGGCCGCCGAGTCACGACCGGGTCGAGGTGGTCGCCGACGGACGTCTGACGACCTGGATCCTCGACCTCGCCTCGGCCCGGCAGCTCCTCGAGGAAGCGCTTGACCGAGTTTCCCGAGGCGAGCGCCGCCGCCCAGGCGCGCGACAGCGGAAAATAGCCATGCGCGACCGTGCGCAGCGCGAGCCAGTCGAACCAGGGGCGCAGCACCAGCTCGCCCAGAAGGCCCTGCAGGATCCGATACTCGCCGACCTTGGGCAAGCGCGGCGGCTCGTCCGATTCCGTGCCGTTCATGTCGCGGAGCATAGCGGGCGGCCGCCGACGCGCAAGCGGCCGGCGGGCCGCGCGGCACCTCACGGGCTTTTGAGTCCAGCCGAGGGCGCGCCTCGACTATGCTTGCCGCCCGTTCACGCACATTCCACGAGAGGAGAACACCCCATGCGAGGTTCCAACATTTTCGCCGTCGTCGCCGTCCTTGTCCTCGCCGCCGCCGGCGGACCCGCCCGCGCGGCGGACCTGCCGGGCTGGAAGGTCGCGAAGACGCCGCACGGCTACCAGGCGCTGATCCAGCGCGTCGACCAGGCGGTCAAGGACAACAAGATGGGCCTGGTCACCCGGGCGAGCGCCACCCTGGGCGCCGAGAAGATGCTGGGCAAGACCATTCCCGGCAACATGGTGATCGGGGTCTACCGGCCGGACTTCGCCGTGCGCATGCTCGAGGCCAGCATTCCGGCCGGCATCGAAGCGCCGATCCGCTTTTACATCACGGAGAACGCCGACGGCACGGCCACGCTGAGCTACAAGACCCCCACGGCCGTTTTCGCGCCCTACCAGGACGGCGGCGCGAAGCTGCGCGACCTAGCGGCGGAGCTGGACATCGTTTTCGACAAGATCGCCCGCCAGGCCACCGCCCCTTAGACTGCCGAACCGCGGAAACCGCGGCCGACCTCGCCGGGTCGGCGCTATTCCGGCAGCGGCCCCGAACGAACGTTGCGCTTGCTGGTCGAGCGTGGCGCGACCCCGACTCGGGGCTTTGCCACTGCCCCCCGCAAATCCATCTATAAGAACCATCTATACAGATCTAGTCAAAATCGCGAGGCAATTTAAAGCAACGGTTATATGAAAATCGTCTTTACCCTTAAAACGGGAACACGAGCAGAATATCCTTAACTAAATGTGCATTTCTGTAGCTATATTTGCCCGCTTCTGATAATAATCCCAAAGGGAAGCACTTCTCTAGAGTTGAATGCGTCATGACTAAACAACCGAATGCTGTTCATGCACTTGGGAAGCGGTGTCTCAGAATCCACCGCAGCAAGCGGACGAATAAACATCCGGGACTCGTTCCGGCGACTGGCCCATGCACAGGCCAGCGCAGGCAGCGCTTGGTATCCGCCGTTGTCGGGCGGACTGTACACACAGGAGGGGAGAGGTCGGGAGAATGCCTCGGGACACAGACAAGCATATCGGCCGCCGGCTGCGCGAGGCACGTCTGGCGCGGGGGTTGAGCCAGGGGGCGCTCGGCAAGAAGCTGGGGGTTACCTTTCAACAGGTCCAAAAATACGAGAGCGGCGCGAACCGTATCGGCGGCAGTCGGCTGTGGGACATCAGCGGAATCCTCGAAGTCCCGGTCGGACACTTCTTCGAGGGCTTGCCGGCCACGGGAACGGCCGCTTCGACCAAGGAGCCCGAGGCGCCGCTTACCCGCCGTTCGCTCGAGTTGGCGAAGGAAATCGACGCCATTCCGGACGAGACCATCAAATTGCAGGTCCTGCGCCTCGTGCGGGCCATTACGAAGGGGGAATCCGCTTGATTCGCCGACCCGCCGGCTAGCCCGCAGCCTTCGAAACCGCTCGGTACCGCGGGATCACTCGAGCAGCATGTTCCGAGTCTCGGCGGGCAGCTCAACGGTCAGCCCGTCCAGCTCCTCGGTGACGACGACCTGGCAGCCGAGCCGGGAGGTGCGGGTCAGATCGAAGACGAGGTCGAGCATGTCCTCCTCGTCCTCCGTGGCCTCGGGCAGCTTGTCGTACCAGCCCTCGTCGACAATGACGTGACAAGTCGAGCAGGCCAGCGAGCCCTCGCAGGCGCCTTCGATGTCGATGTCGTTGCGATGGGCGATCTCCAGCACGGAAAGGCCCAGAGGGGCGTCGACCTCCCGGCGGCTGCCGTCCGCATAAACAAAGATCATCTTGGGCATTGGCGCCAGGGCTCCCGTGATCGAATCCAATGTCGCTAGATAGTGCTTTCCGTCGGCGTTTTCGAGCGCCCGCGCTCTCTGTCGGCAGAAATTTGTTTCTGCCGACCCGGATCCCCTAGCATCTTTGGTATCAGGCAGCCGGCTGGGCGGCGCGGGCGGAGCCGGCGCAACGTCTGTAAAGCCTCCCCCAGGCCTCGAGAAATCGTTCGACGTCGCCCGCCTCGCTCCGCCAGCCGAGACTGACCCGGATTGCGCTGGCGGCCTCCTCCTCGCTGGCGCCCATGGCCCGCAGCACGTGCGACGCCCGGACCCGTCCCGAAGAACAGGCCGAGCCCGCGCTGACCGCCACGCCGGCCAGGTCGAGCGCCATGACCTGGGTCTCGCCGGCCAGACCGGGCACGGCAAAGCAGCTGGTATTGGCGAGGCGCGGCGTCCCGGCGCCGAAAACCCGGGCCTCCGGCGCCAAGTCTCGCAGGCCCTGCTCCAGCCGACCGCGCCGGTCGGACAACCGGGCCGCACCTTCCAGGTCGCCCGCGGCGGCCTCGGCCGCGGCTCCGAAGCCAGCGATTCCGGCCAGGTTCTCGGTGCCGCCGCGGCGCGCCCGTTCCTGTCCGCCGCCCCGGATCAGCGGCGCGAGCGCCACGCCGTCCGCGACCGCGAGGGCGCCCACGCCCTGAGGCCCGCCCAGCTTGTGCGCCGAAAGGCTCAGCAGGTCGACGCCCAGGGCCGCCATGTCGAGCGGAATCTTGCCGGCGGCCTGCACCGCGTCCGTGTGCACCAGGGCGCCCTGCGCGCGCGCCAGCGCCACGACTTCGGCAAGGGGCTGAAGAACCCCGGTCTCGTTGTTCGCCAGCATGACCGAGACCAAAGCCGGCCGCCGTTCGGCTGCCAAGAGCCGGGACAGCGCGCCGAGGTCGATCCGGCCTTCGGAATCGAGCGCTATGCGCTCGGCCCGGGGCGCCGCCTGCAGCACGGAATCGTGCTCGCCGGCCGAAACGAGGAGTCGCGGCCGGTCGACGCCCGCGAGCGCCAGATTGTTGGCTTCGGTCCCACCGCTGGTGAAGACGACCTGCTCCGGCCGGGCGCCGGCCAGCGCCGCCACCTGCTCGCGCGCGCTCTCGATCCGGCCCCGGGCGATCCGGCCGAAGCCGTGAACCGAAGAGGCGTTGCCGACCTGGGCAAGCGCCTCGGCAACCGCGGCGGCCGCTTCCGGGCGGACCGGCGCGGTCGCGTTGTAATCCATGTAGACGGGGTGCGCCATGACGGGGCGGCGGAGCGTTTCTCGTCACTGCGCCGCGAGAATGGGACCTTTGTCCTCTCGCGACACGAGCCCGCTGGTGCCGAGCACGCGCCGCGCCACGATATCGGCCAGGGTCACCGAGCTCAGGTACAGATAGATCTGGTTGCCGAGCTCCTCCCACAGGTCGTGGGTCAAACAGCGGCTCTTGTTGATGCGGCAACCGAACGGCTGGCCCGGCGTGCAGCGCGTCGCGCGGATCGGCTCGTCGACCGCGAGGATAATATCGGAGATCCGGGTTTCCTCGGGCGTATGGGCCAGCAGATAGCCGCCCCCCGGGCCCCGCACGCTACCGACCAGGCCGCCGCGCCGCAGTTTGGCGAACAGCTGCTCCAGATAGGACAGCGAGATCTCCTGCCGCTCGGCGATGTCGGCGAGCGATATGGGCCGGCCCTGGCTGGTCGAGGCCAGATCGACCATGGCCATCACCGCATAGCGGCCTTTGGTGCTCAGCTTCATGTCTCACCTCCCCCGGAGTTCGTCTTTCCCGGTCTCAACATTTGCCCGGCCTGGACACGCGGGCGGCCGGCGGCTCTTCTTCGCCGGTGCCCTCTACGCCGATACGCTCCAGGGCGTCGTCCTTGTCCGCGACTTGCTCGAGCTGCCCGACACGGGCGCGCAGACGCTGGACCTCGTCGAGCAGCCCCTCGATCGCGCGGCTCACCGGATCGGAGGCGTCGCCGGTCGGCGTGCCGTACGCGACGAAGCGCGGCTCCGTTTCGCCACGGCGGTCGCGCGGCTGAATCGCCTTGGCGGGGATGCCGACCACGGTCGCGCAGGACGGCACGTCCTTGGTGACGACCGCGTTGGCCCCGACGCGCGCGCAGCGCCCGACGGTGATGGGCCCCAGCACCTGCGCGCCGGAGCCGACGATCACGCCGTCCTCCAGGGTCGGATGCCGCTTCTGGTCGCGCTGGCTATGGCTGTCCTCGCTCGGCGACACGCCGCCCAGCGTGACGCCGTGGTAGAGCGTCACGTCGTCGCCGATCTCGCTGGTCTCGCCGATCACGACGCCCATGCCGTGGTCGATGAAGAACCTCCGGCCGATCCTGGCCCCCGGGTGGATCTCGATCCCGGTGACCCAGCGGCTGAACTGCGATATCGTCCGCCCGAGCAGACGCCAACCGTGCGTCCAGCAGCCGTGGGCGACGCGATGGAGTTGAACGGCCTGGAATCCGGGGTAAAGCAACACCACTTCTAGCCTGGACCTGGCCGCCGGATCGCGTGCGATGGTCACATCGATGTCTTCACGGAGATTCTTCAGCATGATTGCCGCCTAGCGTGCTATCATCCACGGAGCGTTCGCCCCCGACTGCCGGAGCACCGGGTGGGCGAGGGTATCCTTGGGACCGATCTTTCGTGACTCCATATAGATAGATAGTCTGACTAAGGAGGTCAAGAATTCCTGCGCAAGCACGGGTGGACACCAGGCAGGCAAGCCGACGTGGAAAACTTGACCAATCACTGGAGCTGAACGGCGAAGAGACAGGATCGCGGACACCATGCCTGAAGTCATATTCAACGGCCCGGAGGGCCGACTAGAGGGCCGTTATCAGCACAACAGGGAACCGAACGCGCCGATCGCCCTCATGCTGCACCCTCATCCGCAGCACGGCGGATCCATGAACAACAAAGTAGTCTACACCCTCTACCAGGCCTTCTCGCGGCGCGGATTTTCAACCCTGCGGTTCAATTTCCGCGGAGTCGGGCGTTCGCAGGGCACCTACGACCGGGGCGAGGGCGAGCTGTCCGATGCCGCCTCCGCGCTCGACTGGCTGCAGTCCTACAACCAGAACGCCGGCGCCTGCTGGATCGCCGGCTTTTCGTTCGGCGCCTGGATCGGCATGCAGCTTCTGATGCGCCGGCCCGAGATCAGCGGCTTCATCTCGCTGTCGCCGCCGGCCAACCTGTACGACTTCAGCTTCCTCGCGCCCTGCCCGTCGTCCGGTCTGGTGCTCCAGGGCGAGCTGGACGAGTTCGTGCCCGAGCCCTCGGTGGCCAAGCTGGTCGAGAAGCTGACGCACCAGCGCAATCTCGAGATCGACTACCGCGTGATCCCCGGCGCCAATCACTTCTACCAGGACAACATAGAGGACCTGAACCGGCACTTGGACGACTACCTGTCCAAGGTGCTCGCCCACGAGCAACAGGCCGCCGCGGCCCGCTGACCCCGCTTCGGGGGTTCACCCCGCGCGGTGCAGGATGCCGCCGGTCAGCGGCAGCAAGAGCGGCAGTCCGTCCAACGACCTGAGCGCCAGGTCGGCGAAGGCCTGGGCCTTGAGTGCATCGCCGTCTCAGCCGATCGCCTCCAAAGACCCAAACGCCCGGCCCCTGGACTTGTGGATAACCCTGCCGGGTTACCTACAATCCCCCCGGCCCAACCGCCGCAAATACCATGAAGATGGACATGAACAAATCAAGAAAACTGTTGCCAATGTTCCCAGTTGCTCAGAATGCGTGTCTCGAGCGATTGCCCGGGCCACGCGCCTGGCCGTTTGTGATGCCCCGGGGATTGTGATAAACGGGCGCGCCCGTCCGCAACCGAGCCTCTCGAAGACCCGATGACCAGCCTCAA